>JAFTEQ010000017.1 GCA_017453565.1 Bacteroidales bacterium | reverse complement strand
ATGGTTAAATTGGTTCATCCAAATATACGAAAATACTACAAAAAAGCCCGCTGAATAGCGAGCTTTTGTAGTGGGTAGGAGAATCGAACTCCTATTGCGAGATTGAGAATCTCGAGTACTAACCGTTATACGAACCCACCGGTTGGGAGTGCAAAGATAGAGAAAAATCTTCGAAGTCCAAATTTTTTAACAGGATCCGTCCCCTATTCACCGCGCAAACACGAAAAAGACGGCCGCTATCAGGCAGAAAAATGCCGCATAATGGTTCCAATGCAGTGTCTCTCCCCGGAACATCACCGTCACAATGACGGTAAAAACCGTGAGGGAGATCACTTCCTGGATGACCTTGAGCTGCACCAGCGTGAACGGTCCCCCGTTACCCCGGAAGCCGATCCGGTTGGCCGGAACCTGGGCGCAGTACTCGAAAAAGGCGACGCCCCAGGAAAAAAGGATTACAAGGATCAGGGGCCATGAGTCGGAGATTTTCATCTGCTGTAATTTGAGATGTCCGTACCAGGCGAAGGTCATCATGATGTTGGAGACGACCAGAAGAAGGACTGTCCAGAGTGCTTGCATGTTCTTTGCGCTAAAAACGCGGCAAAATTAGTATAAAATCACTATTTTTGTACATCCATCTAAAGGATAAGGAAGTTAATATGAGTCTCATCAAATCCATTTCCGGAATCCGCGGAACCATCGGCGGCCCGGAGGGTGAAGGCCTCACCCCGGTCGATATCGTCAAGTTTACCTATGCATATTGTCACTGCCTGCGCGCACGCAAAGCTCCGTTCGGGAAGAAATACAAGATTGTTGTCGGACGTGACGCGCGCCTGAGCGGCGAGATGGTGGAGCAGCTGGTCTGCGGTACGCTCATCGCTTGCGGTGTCGACGTCGTGAAAGCCGGTTTCGCTTCCACGCCCACGACCGAGCTGGCGGTCACCATGGCCGGTGCCGACGGCGGCATCATCCTCACTGCTTCACACAATCCGCGTCAATGGAACGCGCTCAAGTTGCTCAACGAGCTCGGAGAGTTCCTCACGGCCGCCCAGGGACAGGAAATCCTGGACTGCGCGGAGAAGGGTGACTTCGCCTTTGCTCCGGTTGACGAGCTTGGACACATTGAATGTCACGACTTTACCGACGAACATATTGCTGCTGTCCTCGCCCTTCCTGCCGTTGATGCCGAAGCCATCCGCAAGGCCGGATTCAAAGTGGTCGTGGATGCGGTGAATTCCGTGGGCGGCATCATCATGCCCCGTCTTCTGGAGCGCCTGGGCGTGCAGTGCATCGGTATCAACTGTTATCCCACAGGTGACTTTGCCCACAATCCGGAACCCATCCCCCAGAACCTGACCCAGCTATGCGAGACAGTTGTCCGCGAAAAGGCCGACCTGGGTATCAGCGTCGACCCGGATGTGGACCGTCTGGCTTTCATCTGTGAAGACGGAGAGGCCTTCGTGGAGGAGTACACCTTGGTGTCGGTGGCCGATTATCTGCTGGAACGTGCTGAAAAAGAAGGAATAAAGCCTTTGGTTACGGTTTCCAACCTTTCTTCCAGCCGTGCCTTGCGCGACGTCACCGAAAAACATGGCGGAACCTGGTATGCTGCCGCGGTAGGCGAAGTGAACGTGACGACGCTCATGCATGAGAAAGGTGCCCTAATCGGAGGCGAAGGCAACGGCGGTGTCATCTATCCCGAGAGCCATTACGGACGCGATGCCATGGTCGGCGTTGCCCTCTTCCTCAGCCACCTTGCCCATAAAGGGATGAGCGTGAGCTCTTTCAAGAAGACCCTGCCTGCCTATTTCATTGCCAAGAACCGCATAGACCTGTCCGACACGGCACTCATCGACCGCATCCTCGATGAGATGAAGCGCCATTACGCTTCGGAACGCATCAACACCGTAGACGGCGTGAAGATCGACTTCGAGGCCCGGCGCGAATGGGTGCACCTGCGCCGTTCCAACACCGAGCCCATCATCCGCATCTACTCCGAGGCGCCTACCGAGGAAGCGGCGCAGCGGCTTGCCGACGAGGTGATCGCCCTGGCAAAGAAGATCATTGAAACGAAGTAGACATGTTCTCGTTCCGCACCACCCCTATCGCAGACCAACTGGACAAGGCCATCACCGAGGGTCGCGTGGGTGTATTCTGCACCGACGCCTGCTGGGACGCCGCCAGCGGCCGTTACCTCTACGACCTCTTCCGTGAGCGGGGTAATCTGGCCAGGATCTGGATGCCTTCGGGCGAGGAAGCCCTGCCCGGTACCGACCACATCGATTTCGACCCGGAAGAACTCCGCGGGCTCACCGCCGTGGTGGTGGAGATTCAGGACACGGGCGCGCGCGACTTCCATTATACCGTAGACGTGCTGCGGCTCATGACCGCACTGAAGAGCATCCCGGACGCCCCGTCGCTCTACATCGTGGACCATCCCAATCCTGCCGGTCGCGACGTGGAAGGCACGCTGCCAGCCGGCACGGCCGATGAATGGGTGCCTGCCGTAACGCACCGCCACGGGCTCACCCTGGGCGAACTGTGCCACCTCTATGCCGCCGAGATCGGCGCAGGCTATCCCCTGCACGTGATTTCGGCCGAGACGGCCACCACGGCACGCACGCTCCTTCCCTGGACCATACCGCCGGCCGGCGACTTCCCCGGCGTCTTCACCCCCTATTTCTATACGGGCGCGGGACTCTGGACCGAGACCAACATCACCCCGGGCCTGGGGACGGCGCGGCCCTACGAATTCATCGGGGCACCCTTCCTGAAACCCGACGCCGCGGGTCTCCCCCTGCCGGACGGTGTTCTCGCACGGCCCTGCCATTTCACGCCCGACGCAGGCCCATATGCCGGCGAGCGCTGCTGGGGCTTCCAGTTCATCATCCTGCCCGGAGCACGCTATCATTCCCTGCTGCACACCGTGCGGCTGATGCGGCATTTCTCGGAGCGCTATTCGGCCTTCCACATCAGCGAAGCCCTCTACGGACGCCTGGCTGACCCGGTGATGAGCGAATATCTGCAGGGAAGCATCACTTTCGATATCGTGGAAGAACACGTGAAGAGCGAGGAGCAGAAGTGGATCCGCAAGGCGCGCAGGTTCCTGCTCTACGACGACGCGCCGGTGCGCATCAAATAAGAAGGGCCGCGACCTTGTCGCAGCCCTTTCTTTTCCTATGCAAACCGCAGGAATTACTTCTTGCGGGCCTTGTATCTCTGGTAGAACATATCAACGCGGCCGGCGGTGTCGACAATCTTGGTCTTGCCGGTGTAGAACGGGTGGGAAGTGTTGGAGATTTCCACCTTCACGAGCGGATATTCAACACCCTCCACGGTAATGGTCTCCTTCGTGGTAGCGCAGGAGCGGGTGATGAACAGGTCGTCGTTTGACATATCCTTGAAAGCTACAAGACGGTAGGTTTCGGGATGGATTCCTTTTTTCATTGCAATGTTGTGTTAGAAATCGGGCGCAAATTTACACCAAAATATTTATTTTGCAAGCGGGATTCATTATATTTGCGTGTTATGAAAGCCAAGATTATCTCCATTTTCACCGTCCTGCTCGTACTGGGCCTGGGTGGCTTCATCTATTTCAAGTTCTTTTTCGTTCTCGGCGAGGGCGTGAAAGCCGGTGAACTCAACCAGATCGTGTACAAAGGATGGGTCTGGAAAACCTACGAAGGACGCCTCATCCTCACAGGCTTCCGCAGCAACCGCGGCACGGGTATCCAGTCCAACGAATTCAATTTCTCGGTGACCGAACAGGCCGTCGCCGATTCGCTCATGCGCTGCAGCGGCAAGAACGTGGAACTGCACTACCGCGAATACAGCGGCCGCCTGCCCTGGAGAGGCATGAGCCGATACATCGTGGACGACATCCTCTCGGTCACGGCACCCGCACCCGCCACCACCATCCCCATCGTATCCAATGAGTAGCGATGTCCGGCCGGTGCCCGTGGTGGCGACGCTGTCCCTGTTGCTGAGCCTGGCGGCGGGCGCCCCGTCCGCGACGGCCCAGGCGGTGCAAACCAGGGTGCTGAGGACCCTGCCGGAACGCAATCCCGGCGGAAAACTGTTCAACATGGAAGAAGCCGTGCTGAGCCGCAAGGCCATCCCGGAACGGAAAGCCTTCTTCTGGAAAGGCGGGCACGACATTACGGAAGAGAGGCCCGATGCGCTCGCGCCCCGCAAATGGAAACTGCCGCAAGGAAGCGAGGGTATCGTGTATGGTGAGGGCGTCTCGCGCAACGAATTCGGCATTGGCGGCGGCGTCTTCCCCTCCAACAAAGGCGACCGGCTCGCCGTGTACCGCAAGGACGAAAGGGCCGTCACGCTCTTTCCCCTGCTCGATATCAGCACCCGCACGGGCAGCCTCGAACAGATCCGCTACCCCATGAACGGGATGGCGTCGGAACGGCTCAGCCTCTGCATCTGCGACACCCTGGGGCGCGTGCTCACCACCATCGTCCCCACGGAATTCGACGACGAGCGCTATCTCTGCGGCGTGAGCTGGTCGCCCGACGACCGCTACATCCTGCTGCAGGTGCTCGACCGCGCGCAACACCACATGGCGCTCAACATGTACCGCAGCGATGACGGACGTTTCGTGCGCACCCTGCTGCGTGAGGAGAACCCCGCCTGGGTGGAACCCCAGGACCCGGTCCGCTTCCTGGAAGGCCGCTACGAATTCATCTACCGCACCGACAACCGCGACGGCTGGCGCAACCTCTACCTCTGCGACACCCTGGGCGGCGTGCGACGACTCACGGAAGTGAACGCGGACGTGGCTTATCTCGGCAACGACGGACACTACGTCTACTACACTTCAGCCGAAGTCTCCCCCATCCAGAACCATCTGTTCCGCATTGCGGTAAAGCCCGGCAGGAACCTGCAGGCCTTCCGTTTCCCCAAGCCCGAACGCCTGACCGCAGAGCCGGGCTGGCACCAGGTGCAGCTCAGCCCCGACAAAACCCGTTTCCTCGACCTCTGGAGCAGTTTTTCCGATCCGGGCAAGACCGTGCTGCGCCGCTGCGACGGCACGGTGGAACGCACGCTCTTCGAGCCCGCCGACCCGCTCGCAGACTACGCCGCCTGCAGCATGGAACTGGGTAGCATCCCCTCTGCCGACGGGCAGTTCGAGAACTACTACCGCCTCTACAAACCCCTGAATTTCAACCCCGACAAGAAATACCCCGTCATCGTCTACGTCTACGGCGGACCACATTCGCAGATGGTGCACGACAGCTGGCTGGGCGGCATCCGTCCCTGGGAAATGCTCATGGCCCAGCGCGGCTACGTGGTCTGGGTGCAGGACAACCGGGGCACGTCGAACCGGGGCGCCGCTTTCGAAAAGGCCATCAACCGCCGCTGCGGACAAGCCGAGGCCGCCGACCAGATGGTGGGCGTGAACTGGCTCAGGAGCCAGCCCTGGGTCGATAAGGAGCGCGTTGGTGTACACGGATGGAGTTACGGCGGCTTCATGACCATCACCCTTATGACCGAACACCCCGACGTGTTCAAGGCAGGCGTTGCGGGCGGTCCGGTGATCGACTGGAAATGGTATGAAGTGATGTACGGCGAACGCTATATGGACACCCCGGAGACCAATCCCGAGGGCTTTGCGCAGACTTCCCTGCTCGACAAGGCGGAGCGTCTGCGCGGGCGTCTGCTCATCTGCCAGGGCGCCATAGACAAGACGGTGGTGTGGCAGCACAGCTTGAGTTTCGTACAGCGCTGCATCGAGAAGGGCGTTCCCGTAGACTACCTGCCCTATCCCCGCTCGGAACACAACGTTTTCGGGCGCTGGCGCATCCACCTGATGGACAGCGTCACAGACTATTTTGAACGCAATCTCTAGACCTAATATGAAAGCCTATATTGAACAGCACAAGGAGCGTTTTTACCAGGAACTCTTTTCCCTGCTCCGCATTCCCTCCATCAGCGCCAAACCCGAGCACAAGCCCGATATGACCCGCTGCGCCCAGCGACTCACTGAGCTCCTGCTGGAAGCGGGCGCCGACAAGGCGGAAATCTGCCCCACCGCCGGCAATCCCGTCGTGTACGGAGAGAAGATCCTGGACCCCAAGGCCCGCACCGTACTGGTCTATGGCCACTACGACGTGCAGCCGCCGGAACCCCTTGAAAAATGGCGTACAGACCCCTTCGATCCCGTTATCGCAGACGATCCTGCCACCGGCGAGCCCGCCATCTGGGCGCGTGGCGCCAACGACGACAAGGGCCAGCTCTTCATGCACATCAAGGCCTTTGAATACCTGCTGCGCAGCGGCAAACTCCGCCACAACGTGAAGTTCATCTTCGAGGGTGAGGAAGAGATCGGGAGCCCGTCGTTGCCGGCCTGGATGAAGGAGCACAAAGGCCTGCTCAAAGCCGACGTCTGCCTGGTTTCCGACACCACCATGATTTCCGACAAGGTCCCCTCCATCAACTGCGGCATGCGGGGCCTGAGCTATCTGGAAGTAAAAGTAACGGGCCCCAACAAAGACCTCCACTCGGGACATTACGGCGGCGCGGTGGCCAATCCCATCCAGGTGCTCTGCGAGATGATCGCATCGCTGATCGACGCCGACGGGCGCGTGACCGTACCGGGCTTCTACGACCAGGTGGTGGAACTAAGCGCCCAAGACCGCGCACTGCTGGCCCGCGCCCCCTACGACGAGCGTGAATACAAGGCTTTTCTGGGCGTGGATGCGCTGCGCGGCGAAAAAGGCTACAGCAGCCTGGAACGCACGGGCATACGGCCCTGCCTCGACGTCTGCGGCATCTGGGGCGGCTATACGGGCGCTGGCGCCAAGACCGTGCTGCCCAGCGAAGCGCACGCCAAGATCTCCATGCGTCTTGTGCCCAATCAGCGCAGTGCAGAGATCACTCCGCTCTTCGCGGAGCATTTCAAACATATCGCTCCCGCCTGCGTGAAGGTGGAGGTGAAAGAATGCGAAGGCGGAGACGGCTTCCTCATTCCCATTTCCTCCGAGGCCTACAAGGCTGCATCGCGCGCCATGGCAGAAGTGTACGGCGTGGAGCCCGTACCCAGCCGCGGCGGCGGCAGCATCGCCGTTCTGGCCGAGATGCAGCAAATCCTGGGCATCGACCCTCTGCTGATGGGTTTCGGACTGGAGCGCGACACTATTCACTCCCCCAACGAGAGCTATCTCCTGCGGCAGTTCTTCGCCGGGATGGAAAGCATTGCTCTGTTTTTCGGCTTTTACAAATAATTATTATATTTGTTTAAAACGGATAACCAATTACAATATATTCAGACAACGTCCTACCCTAATGAATGCCGCGATGGCTTTGTCCAGATGCTCCCGGGTATGGGCAGCTGAGATCTGGACGCGGATGCGGGCCTGGCCCTTGGGGACCACGGGATAATAAAAGCCCGTCACGAAAATGCCCTCGTCGGCCATGGCCGCGGCAAAGCGTTGCGACAGAGCCGCGTCGTAGAGCATGACGGCGCAGATGGCCGACTGGGTGGGCTTGATGTCGAAGCCTGCGGCCAGCATCCTGTCGCGGAAATAAGCCACGTTTTCCTGCTGGCGGGCATGCAGTTCGCTCCCCTCTTCCATCATCTTGAACACCTCGATGCCGGCGGCGCAGATCATGGGCGGCAGAGAATTGGAGAAGAGATAGGGCCTCGAACGCTGGCGCAGCATGTCGATGATCTCCTGCCGGGCGGCGGTAAATCCGCCCACGGCACCACCGAAGCTCTTGCCGAGGGTTCCGGTATAGATGTCGATACGGCCGTAGAGGTCGAAGAGTTCCGAAACGCCGTGACCGGTCGCGCCCACCACCCCGGCGGAATGGCTTTCGTCCACCATCACCAGGGCGCCGTAACGCTCGGCCAGGTCGCAGATCTTGTCCATAGGCGCCACGTTGCCGTCCATAGAGAAAACACCGTCAGTCACAATGATGCGGAAACGCTGGGCCTGGGCCAGTTTGAGACAGTTTTCCAGCTCTTCCATGTCGGCGTTGGCATAGCGGTAGCGCTGGGCCTTGCAGAGACGTACGCCATCGATGATGGAGGCGTGGTTGAGCGCGTCGGAGATGATGGCGTCCTCTGGACCAAGAAGCGGCTCGAACACACCGCCGTTGGCATCGAAGCACGCCGCATAGAGGATGGCGTCATCGGTCTTGAAGAAACGCGCCACGGCCTTTTCCAGCTCGGCATGCAGATCCTGCCTGCCGCAGATGAAGCGTACCGACGACATCCCGTACCCACGGTCGTCCATGGCCTTTTTGGCCGCTTCGATCAGGCGCGGATGATTGGCCAGGCCTAGGTAGTTGTTGGCGCAGAAGTTGAGCGCCTTGCTGCCGTCGGAGAGGGTGATTTCCGCCCCCTGAGGCGAGCAGATAGTGCGTTCACGCTTGTAGAGTCCCGCCTCGTCGATGGCGCGGAGTTCATCTTTCAAATATTGCTGAAAAGGACCGTACATAATACAATTATTAATTACATGGGCAATGTGTCTGCAAATTTAGTATTTTTGCAGGGCAAAACAAGAACGCGCGCCAAAATGAAGAACATTCTCGTAATCGGGGCCACCGGCCAGATCGGGTCGGAACTCACCATGAAACTCCGCAAGGTCTATCACCAGGGATGCGTCGTGGCCGGTTACATTCCGGGCGCGGAACCCAAGGGAGACCTGCTGGAGAGCGGTCCCGCCGAGATTGCCAACGTGTGCAGTCCCCACCAGATCGCCGAGATCGTCGACAAGTACGATATCGACACCATCTACAACCTGGCGGCCCTCCTGTCGGCTACGGCGGAAAGGCTGCCTCTGAAGGCCTGGGACATTCAGATGAACGGGCTCATCAACATCCTGGAAATTGCACGTGAGAAGCGCTGCGCCGTGTTCACGCCCTCGAGCATCGGTTCCTTCGGGCCTGACACGCCCCGCGACAACACCCCCCAGGACACCATCCAGCGGCCCACTTCCATGTACGGCGTAACCAAGGTGGCCACCGAGCTCCTTTCGGACTATTACTTCCATAAATACGGCGTCGACACCCGTTCGGTGCGCTTCCCGGGCCTCATTTCCTACAAGACCCTGCCTGGAGGCGGCACCACGGACTATGCAGTGGAAATCTACTATGCCGCAGTGAAAGGTGAAGAATTCGTCTGCCCCATCGCCTACGGGACCTACATGGACATGATGTACATGCCCGACGCCCTCAAGGCGGCCATCAACCTTATGGAGGCCGATCCCCGTTACCTCGTGCATCGCAATGCCTTCAACATCGCATCGATGAGTTTCGACCCCGAGGAGATCCGCGAGGCCATCTGCCGGCACATTCCCGGGTTCAAGATGCGTTATGAGGTAGACCCGGTGCGCCAGGCCATAGCCGACAGCTGGCCTAACCGGATGGATGACGTCTGCGCCCGCAAAGAATGGGGTTGGAGTCCTTCGTACAACCTGGAATCCATGACCCGCGACATGATCCGGCACCTGAAGGAAAAATTTGCGGCGGAAAAGGCTTAATCCCCTTTCAGGAGCGCGTCCAGCGCCCCGTGTACCCCAGAGAAATCGAAGTCAGCAAGTGTCCGCAGCAGGGATGCTGCAATTTCGTCGTTGGCGAGATTGCCGATCGAGCCTTCGTGCGTATGGTGCAGTTTGCCATTGAATTTGAAGGATCCCGCCTCGATGGCCTCCCCGGCCTTCCTGTAGGCCTCGCGGAAGGGAACGCCTTCTTCGCGCACCAGACGGTTGACTTCCTCCACGCTGAACGCCGTGGCATAGAGCGGATTGTTCATGAGGCCGTCCACCACTTCCAAATGCTCCACGGCAAAGAGGGCGATATCGAGGCAGTCGTCCATCTCGGCGAAGAGCGGAAGGTAGAGTTCCTTGAGCAGCTGCATGTCGCGGAAGTAGCCCGATGGCAGATTAGCGGTGATGCTGCGGATGCTCTCGGGAACGGCTGCGATGCGGTTGAAATGGGCCCGGAGCAGTTCGAACACGTCGGGGTTCTTCTTGTGCGGCATGATGCTGGAACCGGTGGTGAGTTCCCGCGGAAGGCGCACGAAGCCGAAGTTCTGGCTGCCGTAGAGGCAGCAGTCAGCGGCGAAACGTGCCAAGGTGGCGGCAATAGAGGCGTAGGCCGAGGCCACGGTCCATTCGGTCTTGCCGCGGGATAGCTGGGCGCAGATGCTGTTCCAGTCCATTTTCTCGAAACCGAGCAGGCGCGTGGTGAGACTGCGGTTGAGCGGTGCCGAAGAGCCGTAACCGGCGGCCGAGCCCAAAGGATTGCGGTTGCACAGTTTCCAGGCGGCGACCATCATGTGCATATCGTCCGACAGGGCCTCGGCCCAGGCGCCGAACCAGAGTCCGAACGAGGAAGGCATGGCCACCTGCAGGTGCGTGTAACCGGGCATCAGGACCTCCTTGTTCTCCTCGCTGCGCCGCTGGAACAGACGAAACAAGGCTTCCACCCGATGAACGGTCTTCTCAATGGCGGCACGGGAGAAGAGTTTCAGGTCGACGAGGACCTGGTCGTTGCGGGATCGCCCGGTATGCACCTTCTTGCCCAGTTCACCGAGCTCACGTGTGAGCAGCAGTTCCACCTGGGAATGGATGTCTTCCACATCGTCTTCGATGAGCAGTTTTCCCTCCCGTGCCTGGACATAAAGCGATCTGAGCGCAGGCTGCAGGCGGGCCAACTCGTCTTTGGAGAGCAGACCGACAGAAGTGAGCATGCGTACGTGCGCCAGCGTACCCAGGATGTCCCAGGGCGCCAGGAGCAGGTCGAGACTGCGATCCTTGCCTACCGTGAATCTCTCTATCTTTTCGTCGATACTGAAACCTTTGTCCCAGAGTTTGTTCTTTGCCATAAGCTGAAGAATTAGATTATAAGACCGTCCAGCAGTCGTAGATAGCCTTCCAGGCCAGCCTGAAGCTCCTCGAGCGTCACGTATTCGTCGGCCGTATGGGAACGTGCGGAATCGCCGGGACCGATCTTGACCGTGGGGAAACGTACAAGCGCCTGGTTGGAGGTTGTTGGCGAGCCGAAGGATTCGAAGCCCAGTTCCCGGGCACGGAGCGCGACGGGATGCGTCTCGTCGAGGTGCGAACTGCCGAGCCGCGTGGAGCGGGCCTTTACGCAGGCATGTAGCGACTCCTGTATCAGTTTCAACAGTTCTTCATTGGTATAGAGCCCGTTGGAACGGACATCAACCACGAAATGACAGCGGTCGGGGACCACGTTGTGCTGGGTGCCTGCATCGATCATGGTTACGTTCACGCGCACGGAACCCAGGACATCGGAGACTTTGGGCAGACGCAGGCTACGCAGCCATTCAATGTCGGCCAGGGCCTCATAGATAGCGTTGACGCCTTCATCATGGGCGGCATGACCGCTTTTCCCCTGCGCCTCGCAGTCGAGCACCATGAGTCCCCGTTCCGCCACGGCAAGACGCATGCAGGTTGGTTCGCCCACGATTCCGAAGGACACGGGCCCCAGTTGCGCCTCCATATCGGCAAGAGCCGCTTCTATGCCGCCTGCGCCGCTCACTTCTTCCTCGGCCGTGGCCGAGAATACGAGCCTGTAGGGCTGTTCGCTTTCTTTCAGCTGCAGGAAAGCATGGAGCAGACAAACCAGCGAGGCACCGTCATCCCCGGTGCCAAGACCATACAGACGCTCCGCCTCGCGGCTGAGGGTGAAAGGGTCATGCGTCCATCCGGAAGCGGGACGCACGGTATCGATATGGGCGTTGAGCAGCAGGAGCGGCTTATGCGATGCATCCGAGGCGTGTTTGCCCGTACAGGGCGAATAACACCATAGATTGTTGCCCACGCGACGGGGTACGAGGCCATGCTCCTGCATCCATGCCTGAAGGGCATCCACTGCGGGCCCCTCTGCACGGCTGGGCGAAGGAATGCCCACCAGCATCTGTAAGAGTTTATCCATGGATGAGCGTGCCTCCCTGCAGGTCTTCCGCGGAAGTGATGCGCACGGCGCGCACCCCGTTTTCCACGGCGGTAAAAGCGTTTTCCAATTTGGGGAGCATGCCGCCCGACACGACGCCTTCCGTCACCAATTCCTCAAAATGGGCCTTGGAGAGCTCGGGAATGAGGCTGGAGGGATCGTCGGGCCGGAGCAAGACTCCATTCTTCTCGAAGCAGAAGAGCAGTTCTACTTCATAGTGTGCCGAGAGGGCCACGGCCACAGCCGAGGCCACCGTATCGGCGTTGGTATTGAACAGGCCGCCCGATCCGTCCCAGCTGAGCGGGGCGAGCACCGGGACGAGCCCCTGCTCCAGAAGGCCGGAGAGGAAGGGAGCATTCACGTAGGAAATGTCCCCTACGAAACCATAGTCAATTTCGCGATCTTCTGAGGCGACGAATACAGGCGGGCGGCGGGTGGCGCGGATGCAGCCGGCATCGGCGCCGCAAAGGCCCAGGGCGTTCACGCCCAGGCCTTGCAACGCGGCCACCAGGCCGCGGTTCACCCGCCCGCCGTAGACCATGGTCACCAGGTCGAGCGTTGCCGCGTCGGTAAGGCGGCGGCCGCCCGCAAAGCGGGCCGGCAGCCCCAGCCGGGCTGCGAGCGCCGAGGCGCTCCGGCCGCCGCCGTGCACCAGCAGTTTCTTCCCGGGAAGCGCGGCGAAACGCTTCAGGAAAGAGCGCTGCGCCACGCCATCTTCCAGCACGGCTCCGCCCACCTTGATGACCTTCAGTTGCTCCATCCTATTGGTTCTTAATGTCTTCCAAAATCCGTTTCATCACCGTCTGCGCCGAGACCACCCGGTTGGCTGCTTCGGGAATCACGATGCTCTTCGGCGAATCCAGTACCGCATCGCTCACCACCACATTGCGCCGCACAGGCAGGCAATGCAGGAAATAAGCCCCGTCGGTCACCGCCATCTGACGCTCGTCCACGGTCCAGGAGCGGTCGTAATTGAGCACCTGGCCATAGGCCTGCGGACAACTCACCCCCGGGCAGCTCCAGTTCTTGGCATACACGAAATCGGCCCCTTCAAAAGCCTTCATCTGGTCGTATTCCACACGGGCCCCCTGCACGAACTGCGGGTCCAGCTCGTAGCCTTCCGGATGCGTGATCACCAGATCGACCGGCGCCGCGTTCATCCACTCGGCGAAGGAATTGGGTACGGCCTGCGGCAGGGCCCTGGGATGCGGCGCCCAGCTGAGCACCACCTTGGGCCGACGGCCGCTCCCGAGCCGGAGCCCCGTCTTGCGCGTCCAGTATTCGTCTATGGTAATAAGGTCAGCGAAGGCCTGGCAGGGATGCACCGTCGCCGATTCCAGGCTGATGACAGGCCGTCCCGACCAATCAATGAACTGACGCAGGATGGTTTCGGCATAGTCGAAGTCGCGGTCGTTCAAACCGGCGAAGGAACGCACCCCGATGAGGTCGCAATAGCTCCCGATCACGGGCACGGCCTCGCGCAGGTGTTCGGAACGGTCGCCGTCCATCACCACGCCCAGTTCGGTTTCCAGTTTCCAGCTGTCGGCCCCTACGTTCAGCACGATGGGTTGCAGGCCCAGGTTGTACGCCGCCTTCTGGCTGCTCAGCCGCGTGCGCAGGCTGTTGTTGAAAAACACCAGCACGACGGTTTTTCCCTCACCCAGATGCCGCCAGGCAAGCGGAGTGGCCTTCACCTGCCGCGCTTCTTCAAGTGCGGTGGCTAAAGGGCCTATATCAGAAACGTGTAAGAAACTCTTCATAATCACTTGACTGCGGCGACGGAGAGCGGAAGCGCCGCCAGGAATTCATCGGCCTCAGTTTTGGAAAGGCACAAAGGCGGGAGCAGCCGGATCATATCGCTTCCGGCGGCGCCCGTGAAAATATGATGGCTATACAAGAGTTCGCCGCGCACGGCGGCGGCCTTCTCCTTGAATTCGAGACCCAGCATGAGCCCGCGCCCACGCAGGTCCTTCAGGAACGGAGCTCCTTCCAGAGCCTTGTAGAGATAATCCCCCACTTCGGCGGCGTTCTGCATGAGTTTTTCCTCTTCCATGATGTCCAGCACGGCGATCGCCGCCGCGCAGGCCAGGTAATTCCCGCCGAAGGTGGTGCCCAGCAGGCCTTTGGTGGCCTTGAACGCGGGAGAAATGAGCACGGCGCCGCAGGGGAAACCGTTGGCGATGCCCTTGCCCAGGGTGATAAGGTCGGGCCGGATGTCCGCCCACTGGTGGGCGAAATAACGGCCGCTGCGCCCACATCCGCTCTGCACCTCGTCCAGGATTAGACAAGCGCCATGCCCGCGACAGAGCTGCGACAGCCCTTGCAGGAAATCTGCGGAAGGAAGATGGATGCCGCCGCAACCCTGGATGCCTTCCACGATCACGGCCGCCACGTCTCCGCCGGAGAGTACGCGTTCCACTCCCTCCAGATCGCCCAGTTCGCAAAAATGCACCTTATGCGTGGCATTGAAGGGCGAGACGATGGCCGGATTGTCGGTCACGGCCACGGCGCCGGAGGTCCGTCCATGAAAACTCCGCTTGAAGGCAATCACAGAACTGCGTCCGGTGTGGAAAGAAGCCAGTTTGAGGGCGTTTTCGTTCGATTCCGCACCCGAATTGTCGAGAAAAAGGCTGTAGTCTTCGTATCCGCTCAGCGATCCCAATCGCCGCGCCAGCTCTTCCTGAAGCGGATTACGCACGCTGTTGGAATAGAAACCGATCCGTTCCAACTGTTGGGACAGCGCCTCCACATAATGCGGATGGCTGTGCCCTATGGAAATAACGGCGTGACCGCCATAGAGGTCGAGGTAGGAACGGCCTTCCTCGTCCCAGACCCGGCAGCCCCGGGCCCGGACGGGCGTCACCTCAAAAAGGGAATATACGTCAAACAGCTTCATGCATCAGAACCGGTTGGCCTTGAAATCGAGCCCCTCCGTTTCCGGAAGGCCGAACAGGATGTTCATATTCTGTACCGCCTGGCCGGACGCCCCCTTGCAGAGATTGTCGATCAGGCTCACTATGTGTAACTTACTGCCGAATTTAGCCAGGTGCAGCACGGCCTTATTGGTGCCAACCACCATCTTGAGGTCGGGTTCGAACTCCGAGAGCTGCACGAAGGGTTCACTTGCATAGTACGAAGCATACAAGGCCTGCGCCTCCGCTTCAGGGAGCGGACAGTCGAGATAGGCCGAAACGAGGATCCCCCTGGCAAAATCGCCCCGCACGGGCACGAAATTCACGTTGCCCTGCCACGCCTCCGGTCCCAGGGAACGCAGGGTCTGATGCACTTCCAGCAAGTGCTGGTGGGTAAAGGCCTTGTAGACCGAAAGATTGGCCGTACGCCAGCTGAAGTGCGTGCTTTCGCGCGGTTCGCGCCCGGCTCCGGTAGCGCCGGTAATGCCCGTCACATGCACTTCAGGGGCGAGCAGACCCACCTTCGCAAGCGGCAGGAGCGCCAGCTGGATGGCGGTGGCGAAACAGCCCGGATTGGCGATGCGCCGCGCACACTTGATCTGCGCCCGGAAAGCCTCCGGAAGACCGTAGACGAAACCCTCCGCCGTTTCCGAAAGGCGGAAGTCGGCACTCAAGTCGATGATCCGGCCTTCGTAGCCAAGAGCCTCGAGCGAGGCAAGCGCCGCGCGCGAACGGCCGTGTCCGCCGCAGAGGAACACCACGTCGGCTTGGGCGGAAGACGCCGGGCAGAAACAGAGTTCCGTATCGCCCAGCAGGTCCTCATGCACGCGCCAAAGGGGCTCACCCGACTGGCTTTCGCTCTGTGCGAAGACCAGTTGCACCTGCGGATGCCTCAGCAGGATGCGGATGAGTTCCCCGCCCGTATAGCCGGCGGCGCCGATGATACCCGTCCTGATCATAACTCAAGCGATTCTCCCTCTTCGGGATGGTTGGCATAATAGGCCCGCAGGGGCGTGGAAAGCAGTTTAATGAAGCCCTTGGCTTCCTCGGCCGTCCAGCCTTTCTGCATCTCTCCGTATTCGCCCAGCTTGCTCTTCACCAGGTCGTTGGGAGAATCCACGCCCACCGTGGAGAAGGAGCGCGGACGCAATTCCAGGGTGACGGTGCCCGTCACGTTGCGCTGGCTGCTCTCGAGCATGGCTTCGATGTCGCGCATCACGGGTTCCAGATACTGGCTCTCGTGCACGAACATACCATACCAGTTGGAGAGCTGTTCCTTCCAGTACTGCTGCCATTTGCTCAGGGTGTATTTCTCCAGGAACTTGTGGGCCGAGAGGATGAGCATGGGCGCGGCGGCTTCGAAGCCCACGCGTCCCTTGATGCCCACGATGGTATCGCCCACGTGCATGTCGCGCCCGATCCCATAGGGGGCGCCCAGGGCCTCCACGGCCTGGATGGCGGCCACGCCGTCGGCATAGTCCACTCCGTTCACCCGGGTGAGCACGCCCTTTTCGAAGCCCAGGCTGATGCGCTCGCTCCCCTGCTTGCTCACCTGCTTGAGATACGCCGCCTCGGGCAGGCCCTGCGTGGAGTCCAGGATTTCTCCGCCACAGATGGACGTGCCCCAGAGGCCCACATTGTAGGAATATTTGAGTTTCTTGAAATCGGCCTTGAAGCCGTTCTTGTTCAGGTAATCCACTTCCTGCTGCCGGCTCAGGCCCAGGTCGCGCGTGAGCGTGATGATTTCCGTTCCGGGCGCGGCCACGAGGAAGGTCATGTCGAAACGGACCTGGTCGTTACCTGCACCGGTGGAACCGTGCGCAATGGCCTCCGCCCCGATCTCCTTGGCATAACGCGCAATGGCAAGCGCCTGGAAGATGCGTTCCGACGATACCGACACGGGATAGGTCCCGTTGCGGAGCACGTTCCCAAAAATCATGTATTTGACGCATTTCTCGTAGTACTCGCGCGTCACGTCGAGGGTCACATACTTTTTGGCGCCCAGCAGATAGGCGTTCTTTTCGTTCTGCGCGAGCTGCTCCTTGGAGAAACCGCCTGTATTGGCGCAGGCCGCATAGACCTCATATCCTTTTTCGCGCGCGAGGTACATCACGGCAAAGGAGGTATCGAGCCCCCCGCTGAAGGCCACCACCACTTTCTTTTTGGGTTTCTGCTCGTGTTTGGCGGGATCGTAGAGCATGCCCGTGCAGAGGCAGCGGGTATAGTCGTTGCGGCAGAGCACGTCGTAGTTGACACAGCTCTCGCAGCCCTTCCAGAAAACGGGGTCGGTGGTGAGATCCGAAAAAGTCACGGGCACGTAACCCAGGGCCGTGTTGATCTTCATGACAGCCGCGCCGGTGGTGAGGCCGAAGATCTTGGAATCGGGGAAACGCTCCCGCGAAAGCTGGAACGCCCTTTCCTTGATGCGGCGTCCCACGCCCAGGCCCCGGTCTTCTTCCCGGACGATGAGCCCTGAATTGGCCACGAATTCGTCGTGGTCCCAGGACTCTATATAGCAGAATCCCACGAACTTATCCCCGTCCAGGGCGATCACGGCCTTGCCGTCGCGCATCTTCTGGGCAATGTAGTCGGGCTGCCTGCGGGCGATGCCCGTACCCCGCACCTTGGTGGCGTCTTCTATGGTTTTCAGGATTTCAGGCACATAGCCGATATGCTCCGCACCGGCCACCTGTACAATCACGTTCTTTTCCATGGGTCAGATAATCTTTGCGTCGATGCCCGGAAAACGCTCTTCCAGCGCAACAATCAATTCTTCTTTTCTATAACCGGGTTCCAGGGCCACCAGCACGGTGTCGTCGCCCGCGATGGTGCCCAACACCCCTTCACGGATGCGGCTGTCGATGACCAGCGCAACGGCGGCAGCAAAGCCCGCATAGGTCTTGATGACCGCGATTTCGTTTCCAAAGGCGAGGCTGCGGATGCCGTCGCGGCCCAGGGCGCCGTGCGCCGGCACCGAGTTGGATTCTGGAAAACGGTATACATATCGGCCCTCGACATCGCGCGTCTTGGAGACGCCCAATTCCTTCAGGTCCCGGGAGAGCGTAGCCTGCGTGGCCGAAAAACCAGCTGTAGACAGCTTCTGCAGGAGTTCTTCCTGCGAAGACACGGCATGCTGCGACACCAGGGCCCGGATAGCCGCCAGTCTTTGGGTCTTTCCTTTCATTTCGAATAAATATACAAAACTTCTGCAAATATATGCAAAGTATTGTATATTCACCACAGTGCACAAGTTTTTTTTTCGAAAAAAGTGATTTTGTCGTATTTTTGTATGCAAATACAGTATCTGAAATATGTGGATGATCGCCCTGAAACTGCTTGGCTGCATCGCTCTGCTGATTTACGGCATGAAGGTGATGAGCGAAGCGCTCCAGAAGATGGCCGGGCCCCAGTTGCGGCATTTGCTCGGCGCCATGACCTCCAACCGCTTTTCCGGTGTTGCAACAGGCGCACTCATTACGGTAGCCGTTCAGTCGAGCGCCGCCACCACGGTGATGACGGTTTCGTTCGTAAACGCCGCCCTGCTTTCCCTGAGCCAGGCCATTTCGGTCATCATGGGCGCCAACATCGGCACCACGCTCTCGGCCTGGATCATGTCGGCCGGATTCTCCTTCAACGTAGCCAATCTGGTCTGGCCGGCCTTCCTGCTGGGTATCATCCTTATCCAGGCCGGTAAACACCGATATTTCGGCGATTTCCTCTTCGGACTCTCCTTCCTGCTCTTCGCCCTGGGCATGCTGAACGCCACGGGGCGCGAGATGGATCTGGCGAGCAACCCGGCCGTAGTGAATTTCTTCGCCTCCTTCGACTCAGGCAGCTACGGTACCATCCTGCTTTTCCTGCTCATCGGCACCATCCTCACCGCCATGGTGCAGTCGTCCGCCGCCCTCATGGCCATTACCATGGTGCTTTGTTCCACGGGGGCCATCACCATCTATCAGGGTATCGCGCTGGTGATGGGCGAAAACATAGGCACCACGCTCACCGCCAACCTGGCCGCCCTGTCGGCCAATACCCAGGCCCGCCGCACGGCCATGGCGCACCTGCTCTTCAACGTATTCGGTGTGTGCTGGATCCTCTGCTGTTTCTTCCCCTTCGTGCGCATGATCTGCCATTTCGTTGGGCTCGACACAACATCGGAAGGCCATGACCCGGCCCGGCTTTCCTTTGCCCTGGCCATGTTCCACACAGCGTTCAACGTGACCAACACCCTCATCCTCATCTGGTTCATTCCGCAGCTCGAAAAACTCGTCTGCCTGATCATCCGCCCGCGCAAGCAGGCCGTCGACGAGGAGGCACGCCTCAAGTTCATCAGCAGCGGTGTCATGAAGACCCCTGAAATCTCGGTCCTGCAGGCCCAGAAGGAGATTACCCTCTTCGGGGAGCGCATGCAGCGCATGTTCGGTATGGTGATCGACCTTGAAGCCACCACCGACAAGGACGCTTTCGAGCCCATCTTCGAGCGCATCGCCAAGTATGAGGACATCTCAGACAACATGGAGAACGAGATCGGACGCTACCTCGCCCAGGTGAGCGACGCCCACCTTTCCGATGACACAAAGAACGAAATCCGCGGCATGATCCGCCAGATCGGCGAGTTGGAAAGTATCGGCGACGCCTGCTACAACCTCGCTCGCATCCTCCGCCGGCGCGATGGCACCGCCTCGCCCTTCACGCAGACGCAGAAGGACGGCATGCATGAGATCTTCCGCCTGGTGGAACAGGCGCTTGCAGAGATGATGAACGTGCTCTCCTCCCCGCGGGAAGAGGTGGAAATCACCACCGCGCGCCGCATCGAGAAAGAGATCAACGAATGCCGCAACCGACTCCGCAGCCAGGACCTCGACACCCTCGACCTGCAGGGGCACGCCTATGAGAACAGCGCCATTTATCAGGACCTGCTGAACGAATCGGAAAAGACCGGAGACTACATCATCAACGTGGTGGAGGCCCGGCTCGGATCGAAACTTAAAACCGCATAACATGACACGACAATTGCTACCCGCTCTCCTTGCGTTCCTGTTTGCCTTCCCGTCCTGGGCCCAGGACCACCGTGAAGGCTTTGAAGAATTCAACTGGCGCGCCCGCTCGGCTCGACTCTATTCCGAGGCAGAGATGCGCCTCCATTACGACAAGGTCAAACCCGCCGACATCCAGGCCTGGCAGAAAGAGCTGCGCGCCGACATCAAGGAACGCCTCGGCGTAACGCGCCTGGAGCAAAGCCTTGCCGGCTATAAGCCCACGGGGCGGATGGTCGACCGGGAACAGTGCGACTTCGGCACCCGCGAACGCTGGATCATCTGGACAGAACCGGACGTGCCCCTCAAATGCGTCATCCTCCGTCCCAAGGGACGCAGCGGCAAACTTCCGCTCGTGATTACCCCGCACGGGCACAACTACAACACGGAATTGTACGCCGGCATCTGCCGCGACGCGCACGACAGCACATCCATCGAGGAAGGTGAGCGCGACATTGCCGTTCAGGCCGTCAAGGAAGGTTACATCGCCATAGCCCCCGCTACGCGCGGTTTCGGCAACACCCGCCTTCCCAGCGACATCGCCCTTGGTAAGGGAACATCCTGCCGGACGCTCATGGTGGAAGACCTGCTCGTAGGACGCACGCCCGTCGGCGACCGCGTCTGGGATGTAATGAAACTCATCGACTTCGCCCAGGAAAACCTGCCGGTCGACGGCAAGAACATCATCGTGACCGGAACCTCGGGCGGCGGCACCACGACCCTTTTCAGCGGCGCCTGCGACGAACGCATCAGCGTCTCTGCCCCGAGCTCCTATTTCTGCACCTTCTCGGGCAGCATCGGCAGCATGCGTCACTGCGAATGCAACTATATCCCGGGCATCCTGAATGTCTGCGAGATGTCCGACATCGGCGGACTCACCGCCCCGCGTCCCATCTACATCATCCACGGCATACACGATCAGATCTTCCCCATCGAGGAGACTCGCAAGGCTTTTGGCGAATTGAAGGCCATCTACAAGGATGCCGGCGTAGAAGACAAATGCCAGATCTACGAGGGGCAGCAGGGACACCGTTATTATAAGGAAGGGATCTGGCCTTTCGTGAAGCAGCAGCTCAGATAGATTCCCGCTCTGCGAGCATTTCGAGCAGGAGTTCGAACGGCTTCGGTTTTCCGTAGCGTTCGAGCTCCGCTTCGTTTATCCAGACGTAGCCGTCCGGCAGTTGCGGCTGGCGTGCACAGTCCAACAGATACAGGTCACAGACCAGCAGACGGTGCGTGAGCCGGTGCCGCAAGCCACCGCGGAGCAGGGTCACCCGGCCGCAGGCGGAAAGCGTTCCGGGGATGGGAGGACAGGCCATCTCCCCCTCCAGCAGCAGTGGCTGCCAAAGGCCCTGCCAGATATCGACGGCCGCCCTTTTACAAACGGCCGTCCGCCCATTAAACCGCAGATACACCCAACTCAGGTAGCGATTCTGCACGGCAACGGGCGTCTTTCGGACCGGCAGCAGTTCCACCCGGCCTTCACGCAGGGCCTGGCAGCGGACGGCAAGCGGACAGTCGCCGCAGCGGGGCGAGGCTGGCGTGCACTGCAGGGCGCCGAAATCCATGAGCGCCTGGTTGAAATCGGCCGACCGCCCTTCCGGCAGCAGGGACTGTGCACGGGCCGAGAACTCCTTTTTGGCCGCAGTCGTACCCACCGGAGTTGCCAGACCGAAATAACGCGCGAGCACCCGGTACACGTTGCCGTCCAGCACCGCTGCAGGCAGCCCGAAGGCAATGGAACCGATGGCAGCCGCACTGTAGTCGCCCACGCCTTTCAGCGAGCGCAGGCCATCCAGGGTATCGGGGAACCGCCCCAAGGCAACGATCTGCCGCGCCGCCGCATGCAGGTTCCGGGCGCGTGAATAGTAGCCCAGTCCTTCCCAGAGGCGCAGGACCTCATCTTCCGTAGCGGCGGCCAGCGCCTGAACCGTTGGGAAACGATCCATGAAGCGCTGCCAGTAGGCCGTGCCCTGCACGATGCGGGTCTGCTGCAGGATGATCTCGCTCAGCCACACGCCGTAGGGGTCGCGGCTACGCCGCCAGGGCAGGTCGCGTCCGTTGAGTTCGTACCAGGCAAGCAGTTCCCGGGTAAAGAAGGAATCCTCACTCATCTCAGAGGCTGCTGGGCGATGCACTCCATTTCGATGAGCCAGTCGGGCCGGCAGACCGGCGCGTGCAAGATAAGATAGGGCGTATGGGGATAACGCTCGGCGAAGAGCGTGTCTACCAGGGCGTAATCATCTGAACGGCGCAGATAAACAAGAATCTGCTGAAGGTCGCAGTCGCACGCTCCGCTCTCGGAGAGGAGCACGTCCACGTTTTCCATCATCCGGCGCGTCTGGGCGGCAATGTCACCCACATGCAGTACGGCGCCTTTGTTGTCGATGGAGGCCGTGCCCGAAATGAGGGTATAGGCGCTTCCGCCGGCTTCCACGCGCACGCCCCGCTCGAAGGTGACCCCGTATTCATGGGTGGGATTGAGGTGCGTGGGCGCATAGAGATAGCGCTGCGAGAAGGGCCCCTGCAGGGCCAGGGCGTCCATCTGCACCACGGCGTCCTGCACGGGCGGATCGCCCTGGATGCCGGTGCTGGCAATGTAGTGCGTCTGCGCCGTGAGGCCCAGACGCTCGAAGCGTTCGCGGCGCGCTTTCACAAGGCCGGCGTAGAGATGGTCTATGTCGTGGCAGAAGAACCAGGTGCGCACGCAGTTTTCAGGCAGGTTCAGGCCTCGTCCGGCAAGGAAGGCCTCGTAACGGGCCAGTATCCCGTCGGTCTGCACCTCGGAAGAAGCACCCGGAGCGGTAACACCGGAGGTCCAGATCCACTGCAGCGCGCCGTCCGTCACGATGCTGCAGTCGTTCTCACCGTGCACTTCCGCGTCGGTGGCCAGCACAATCCAGGCCGCGACGGCAACACCCGGCTGCAGGGGCGGCTGCACAATGTAGGCCACGGCGCCCGGTTCTTTCGGGAACAGGTCACGCTGCCGGGGATGGGACAGGAAAAAGCGTTTGAAAACAAAACGGGAGCCCGGCATCTTTCCGGGAAGGGCGCGCACGGCATCCAGCAGGGATGGAACCGAAGCGGCGCTGAGCAAATGGTGACTTAGAAGCACAGCCAGAGGATTATGCAACAAATATAACGAAAAAAAAGTGTTATTTTCGCATCGTGAATCTGTACAAGACGCTCGTACGACTCGTGGAATTCTCTGCCAGCAGCCTCCTGGGCACCCTGGTAGACACGCTGGTGGTCTGGCTCTGTTCCCATTTCTGGCTTACCAGCTATGTGGGAGAGTACATCATCTCGCCCGTCATCTCCTTCGAGTGCGCCGTATTCACCAATTTCGTGATGGCCTACCGCGTCATCTGGCGCGACCGCATCCCCAACAAGACCCGCCGTACCTTCATGGGCCGGTTCCTGGCCTACAACCTCTCCTGCACCGGGGTATTCCTCATCAAAATGGGTCTTCTGCTGCTCATCCAGCGCTGGCTGAAGCTTGACGTGGTGTGGTGTAACCTCATCGCCGTCTGCATCACCGGAGGCATCAACTTCCTCATCAACGAACGCATCATCTTCCGCAAATGCAAGGAAAAGGAATAGAGCGGATGTTTACCGATATCGCGCCCCGCTACGATGCGCTCAACCACCTCATGTCCCTGGGGGCAGACCGCGGTTGGCGCCGCCGTGCCGTGCGCGTGCTCCAAAGGGAAGGCCGGCCGCTCGACATGCTCGACCTGGCCTGCGGCACCGGCGACCTCTCGCTCGCGCTACAGAAGGCCCTGCCGGAAGGAAGCCGCATCACGGGGGCCGATTTCTCGGAAGGCATGCTCGCCGTCATGCGCGAAAAACTTGCCCGAAAGGGCCTGGAAGACAAGATGCCCCTGGTTCAAGCCGATGCTGCCGCACTCCCCTTTCCCGAGGCCTCGTTCGACGCCGTCACCGTGGCCTTCGGCATCCGCAATTTCCCCGACCGCGAGCAGGCCTTGCGGGAGATCCAGCGGGTGCTTCGTCCGGGCGGGATCCTCGTCATCCTGGAGCTATCCGAACCGGAAAACCGGCTGCTGAAGGCCTGCTACCGCCTCTATTTCCGCCACATCCTGCCCTTCATCGGCGGGCTGATTTCCGGCAACCGGGCGGCCTACAAGTATCTTCCCGATTCGGTGGGGCGCTTTCCCGGCCGCAAGGAGTGGATGGGCATTATGCAGCGGCAGGGCTTTGAAGCCCTCAGCCACAAAGCCCTGTCCCTGGGTCTGTGCCGGCTCTATTCGGGCCGGCGGCCCAATCACAGTAAATAACTGACGAATCCCAGCCCGTAGAGCAGGGCGAATCCGAAACTGGACAGCACGAGCAGCGGCAGCATGGGGTCGAGCGCTCCGCCTTCCCGCGTCCAGACGCCACGAACGTGCAGGACGAACAGGGGTAGGGTAAGCACGAAGAGATAATGCCAGGGGTCGAAAACGCGCAGCAGGCAATAGGCCAGGGCGCAGGCCCAGCCGCCCGCAAGGAGCAGGGTCTGATAGATGCGGGCACCGCGCACGCCCAGCCGGATGGCTACGGTGGTGCGGGTGGCGGCGTCACTGCGGATATCGCGCAGATTGTTCACGTTGAGCACGCCCACGCTCAGAAGGCCCACGGCCGAAGCCGGCAGGAGGAGTTTCCACGAGGGCAGTTCCCCGGCGCAGAGGAAATAGGCCCCCAGCACCGTCACGAGCCCGAAAAACACGAAAACATAGAGGTCGCCCAGGCCCCGGTATCCGTAGGGATTGCGGCCCAGGGTGTAGCGCATGGCGGCCACGATGGCGGCGAGTCCCAGCAGCAGGAACATGAGGGCGTCGAGCGAGAAAAGGCTCCCGAAGGCGCAGTACACCAGCGCGCTGCCGAACAGCACGCACGCGACCACGGCTCCGGCAATCAGCGCCTTGAGATTCCCCTCGGTCATCAGCCCGTCCTGAAGGGCGTAACGGATGCCCTCCCGGTCGGCACGGTCGGTACCGTGCTGGCTGTCTCCCAACTCGTTGCAGAGGTTCGAGAGGATCTGGAGCGAAACGGTGGTCAGGGCCAGGAACAGCACCGTAAGGGGTTTCACACGATAGTCGGCCACGGCGAGCAGGGTCCCCGCCGTAATGCCGGCAAGCGACAGCGGAAGGGTCCGCAGCCGCATGGAACGAAAAGCGCTGCGAAAAGTCATTTCCCGCCTTTTACAGCCTGCTTCTCAGCGGTATAGCCCAGTTTACGGATTTCGCCCGCAAGGGTTTCCTCGTTGGTCTTGGCAGGATCGTAACCCACGGTGATGGTGTGATTCTTAAGCGAAATGTCGAGCGTTTTCACTCCTTTCACATAAGCGATGTTGGACTGCACCTTCTTCACGCAGTTCGGGCAGTCGATGTTGGACGAGAAACAGACCGTCTCCCGGGCAGCCTTGGCCTTATTCTCCGGTCCCCCCGCGGCCATGGCGGCCGATACGGTGAGGAGCAGGAGGGCGGTGAGGGTAAGGATCTTTTTCATATCATTAAGTTGTTGATTATCTCCAGAATGTAAGGCGGAAGCCCAGGTGGAAGCGGGCGCCCATGATGGGCCCCCAGATGCTGCTGGCGTCAAAGGCAGCCACCGAAGGATCGGCGATCACCACCTTGCGCTGCCGGAAACCGCTCAGGTTCTCTCCCCCGGCGTAGATATCGAAGCCCTTGAAACGGCGCGTCACCTGCGCGTAGAGCAGCGGATAGACGGGCGTGCGGCCGTCCGGGTAGAGCAGGGAGCCATCGTCGTCGGTGAGGGCCGTCATGGAATCAAGCACGCGGCAGGAGCCGTTCAGCGAGGCCGTGGCGTCGAAGATCCAACGGCTCAGCGGAGTGCGGTACTGCAGGTTCAGCACGCCCTTGAAGCGGCTGGTCAGCGGCCGTTCCACCATCCCCTGCCCCTTGAGACGGGCACGGGCGTCGGTATAGCGGGCCGTCACGGTGCAGGTCAGGCGTTCCACCGGCTCCAGGTTGAAATCAAGCTGCCAACTGTCGGTGCGGGCGTCGCCCGGTCCCAGGGTGTAGAAGTCGATAACCCCGGCGGCCGTCTCATAATCGGCCACCACGGCGCGGCGGAACTGCGAACGGAACCAGTCGAGCGAGAGATAGGCCGAGGAAGGATCGGCCCCCAGCGGCAGATAGAGCGTTGCGTTGCCGCCGAAGGTCCAGGCATCCTCGAGGGTACGGGCGAACACATCGCCTGCAAAAGCCCTTCCGGTGGAAAAGACGCCGATGTTGTCGATGAGCGGGAGCGCGTAGCGCAGGCCCCGTCCCCCGTTGGCGCGCAGCACCAGGGCCTCGGCAGGCTGATATTTAAGCGTGAGCCGGGGCACGAAACGCAGCCCGGCATCCTTGTAGGCGTCAGCCCTCAGCCCGGTGATGGCCGAGAAGCGCTCGCCCAAATGCAGGGTGTATTCCCCGAACAGGCCGCCGAAAAGGGTGGTGAAAGAGGCGTCGCTGCTGCCCATCCGGTCAAGCCGCTGCTCGAGCGCATCGACGGTGAGCGAAGCGCCGGTCGTAAAAGAATGCACCTCAGAAAGCGTATTGCTGTAGAGCAGGTTCAAGAAGCCTGACTGCTGCCGACCGTCGAAGGAAGCCGGGCCGAAGCCCGCCTGCATGTCCTCCAGGGTCCAGTCCGAAACCAGGGCGATGTTCGCGCTCTGGTCTTCCCGCAGGGGTATACCCATTTTAAAATAGGCCCCCAGCGAACGGTTCCGGATGTCCGATTCCCACACACCCTCGCTGCCGCCGTGCCGGTGGTCCGAGATGGCCCGTACGCCCCAGCGGAGCTGAAGGTCGGGCCGGTAGAGCAGCCAGCGGCTGGAAAGGTTGAACTGCAGCTGGGCAGGATCGTCCACGAACCCGTCTCCGTTGTGGTCGAAGGTACGCAGGTTGCCGCTCACGTGCCCGAGGTTGATGACATAGAGTTCCGGACTCAGCTGGAAGGCCGAGGCCAGATTGAGGTCACCCTTGGTGTCATCCATAAAGGAAGCCTGCACGAAGAGCGGAATCTCATCGGTGGGCTTGCGGTGCTCCATGTTGATCTGCCCGGTCATGGGCTCGCTTCCGTTGATGACGGAAGGCATACCTTTCGCGATCTGGATGCTTTCCAGCCACTGTCCGGGCACGTAGGAGAGACCGAAGGGAGCCGAGAGGCCGCGCATCACGGGACGGTTCTCGTCGAGCATCTGCGTATAGATGCCGGACAGGCCCAGGAGGCGGATCTGGCGCGCGCCGGTGGTGGCGTCGGAATAGCCCACGGTCACGCTGGCCGAATTCTCGAAACTCTCCGCCAGGTTGCAGCAGGCCATCTTGCACAGGCCCGCGGCCGAGATGACCTCGGTCCTGATCTCCTTGCCCTTGGAAAGGAAGTTCCCGTTCTGGCGGGCCGTGTAGACCGCCGCCTGAAGGGTGTCGCGCCGGTCTCGGGCGTAAAAAGCCGCGGTATCTACCTGCTGCGCCCGTAGGAGGGACGGCAGGCCGAGGCAGAATAAACCAAAAATGAAGGCGGTGCTTTTCATCTACACAAAGGTAGGACGAAAAGCACCGCTGGCCGTAAAAATCATCATAAATGGGGATGCCGACGCCCCCGGAAAAACTACTCCGTAACGGGAGTGGGCGCAGCGGCTGCCGCGGCAGCGGCCTTCTCGGCCTCACGGGCGGCCTTCTGCTCGGCCACAACCACCTTCTTGCTGCTCTTCAGGGCCTGTTTGCTGTTGCTGAGTTCCTTCTTGGAAACGGAGATGGCCTTCTTGGCGGAGCTGATCTTACCCTGCTCCTCCTTGATCTCCTTCTTCTCGGCATTGATGCGGTTCTTGCTCTCCGACAGCATCTTCTTGTCGGCCTTGATCTCCTGTTCCACAAGACGGTATTCCGATTCGAGGCTCTTCAGCTGCTGCTTTTCGTCACGGTTCAGACCGCCATCGGCAGCGAGCACCTTCTTCTGGGCCTTGTAGGCGTCCTTCTTGAGTTTCAGCACTTCCTGCTTGGCCTTTATGGCGTCGTTCGCTTCCTTGAGCACCACCTGCTCCTCCTTGATGCGGGCCTTGCTCCGGTCGATCCGGTCCTTGCTCTTGGATATAATCTCGTCATTCTCGCGCTGGACGTCCTTGAGCCGGTCGGAGGCAGCGTCCACGACTTCCTGGGCCTGACGGACACGCTCGTCGTCACGGACATCCTGGGCAAAGGCGCTGGAAGAAAGGAGAAGGCCGGCCGAAAGGCTCAGCACAAAAAGGGTACGGGTCGTTTTCATGTGCGTAAAAATAGGTTTTGGTTTTACTTTCTTTCTGCAAATATAGTTTTTTTTGCGTACATTTGCACGTTAGCTTACAAGTCAGCCCATGAAGTTGCGTTTCCTTTCCCTTGCCTTCGCTGCAGTCTGCCTCTTTTCCTGCAGCACCCCGCGGCATATTACCTATTTTGAAGACTCAGAGTCGGCCGATTCCCTGCTCAGCGTATCGCCAAAGCCCATCCGGCTGAAACCGGACGACAAGATCTCCATTATCGTCAACTGCCAGGACGGGAAGGTCGCGAATCTGTTCAACCTGCCCTATGTGAGCCGGTATCTGGGACAGGTCGGGGACGCTATTTCGTCCTATTCCCAGGGTGTTTCCGGCTATACCATCCAGGCCGACGGGACCATCGACTTCCCCCTGCTGGGCAAACTCAGCATCGCAGGCCTCACCCGCGAAGAGGTGGCCGCCCGCATCAAGGACGAACTGGTGGGCCAGAGCCTGGTGAAGGACCCGGTGGTAACCGTAGAATACATGAACCTCTGTTTCTCGGTGCTCGGGGAAGTGACCCGGCCCGGTCGTTACTCCATGTCTCAGGACTGCCTCACCCTGCTGGAAGCGCTCGCACAGGCCGGAGACCTCACCATCTACGGCCGTCGCGACAACATCCTGGTGCTCCGCAGCGAGAACGGACAGCAGCGCAGCTACCGCGTGAGCCTGGGCGACGTGAAGGCCATGGCCGCCTCGCCCGTTTATTTCCTGCAGCAGAACGACCTTGTCTACGTGGAGCCCAATGACGTGCGGCAGCGCCAGTCTACCGTGAACGGAAACAACATCCGCAGCACCTCCTTCTGGATCTCGCTCGCTTCGCTGGCCACCTCGGTCACCCTCATGATTTTCAACCTGACCCGATAGATTCCCCATGGAGAATTACAACGCGGAAAACAACGAATCTGAAATCCAGATCAAAGACATCCTGCGCATCTGCCTCAGGAAGTGGTATTGGTTCGCCATCTCCGTGGCCGTCTGCCTGTCGGTCGCCCTCATCTACATCCTGAAGACCCATCCCAGCTACTACCGTTCGGCCGAGCTCATCATCAAGAGCAAGATGGAAGGCAATTCCATCTCGAACGAGTGGGATTCCTTCGCCGACTACGGACTGTTTAAAACCGCCACCACGGTCAACGACGAAATCGCCGCCATGGGCGCCAAGTCCAACATCAGCGAAGTGGTGCGGCGTCTGGGACTCGACCAGGACTATTATCGGGAGGCCCGTTTCCATGACCGGCTCCTGTACGGGAAGAACCTGCCCGCCCGGGTCAGTTTCCTCGACCTTGACTATGCGCACAGCGCCTCGCTCCGGCTGCGACTGAAGAAAGACGGCGCTCTCCTGTCCGACTTCGACGCTCTCGGCCTGGAACGCGAATCCCGCAGGGCCGAAGTGTCCGGTGCTTTCGGAGATACACTTTCAACACCTCTGGGACGCATTATCGTGATTCCCACAGCGGGCTTCCGTCTGGACGACGATGACGACTATCCGGCCATCCGCGTGTACAAGAGCACCTTGCACGGCGCCACGCTCCGCTACAGCACCAAGATCAGCGTGGGCAAGATGGACAAGGAATCGAACGTGATCCTGCTGTCTATCACCGACCAGTCGGTCGAACGGGCCGAGAACGTGCTGAATACCCTGGTGGCCGTCTACAACGAGAAGTGGATCCACGACAACAACCAGCTCGCCGTGAGCACCTCCCGTTTCATCGACGAACGCCTTGCCGTGATTGAGAAAGAGCTGTCCGAAGTGGACAGCGACATCTCCAACTACAAGAGTTCCAACCTGCTCACCGACGTTCGCGCCGCCTCGCAGCTCTACCTGCAGCGCAGCGACGCCCTGAACGCCCAGGCGCTGGAACTCAACAACTACCTCTACATGGCGCGTTACCTGCGCAGCTATCTGCAGACCATGGAGGACGACCAGCTCATTCCGTCCAACTCCGGAATCGGCTCGCTCAACGTGGAGGACCAGATCCGCCAGTACAACACCCGGCTGCTTGAACGCAACAACCTGGCTGCCAGCACCAGTACGCTGAACCCGCTCGTGCGCGAAGCCGACAGCGCCCTCAAGGACATGCGATCCGCCGTGCTCACCTCGCTCGACAACCAGATCATGTCGCTGGAGGTTCAGATCAAAAGCTTGGAACGCACCGAGCAGCAGACCAGTTCCAAGATTGCCGCCAACCCCACCCAGGCCAAGTATCTGCTCAGTGTGGAACGGCAGCAGACCGTAAAGGAGCAACTCTACCTCTTCCTGCTCAAGAAACGCGAGGAGAATGAGCTCAGCCAGGCGTTCACGGCTTACAACACGCGCATCATCGATCCCCCGGGCGGCATTTTCGCGCCGGTCGCACCCGCCAAGATGAAGATTCTGGCCATCGCCTTTCTGATCGGCCTCATCCTTCCGCTCGGCCTCATCTATCTGTTGGAGGCGCTCAACACCACCGTACGCAGCAAACGCGACCTCAAGGACCTGAGCATCCCCTTCCTGGGTCAAATCCCCTACACCGGCGAAAAACGGCAAATCTGGCAGCGTGTCATCCGTTTCTCCGTTGACGAGGACGAAAATGCCATTGTGGTGAAACCCGACGCGCGCGACATCGTGAACGAGGCGTTCCGTGTGTTCCGCACCAACCTGGAATTCGTGACCAGCAAGGAGGGCAACAACGTCATTGCCATCACTTCCTACAACCCCGGATCAGGTAAATCCTTCATCTCGCTCAACCTGGCCATTGCGCTCTCCATCAAAAAACGGAAGGTACTGCTGGTCGACGGCGACCTGCGCCACGCTTCCATTTCGAGCCGACGCAAGGCTCCCTCAAAGGGCCTGAGCGGCTACCTCAGCGGCAAGTACGACACGCTTAAAGACCTTATCTTCGCACCGCAAGAGTACCCGGGCCTGGAGGTCCTTCCCGTGGGGGCCATACCCCCGAACCCCACGGAACTCATTGCTGACCCGCGCTTTGCCAAGGCCATTGAAACCCTGAGGAAGGACTACGACTTCATTCTCATCGACTGCCCGCCCGTGGACATCCTGGCCGACGCGCAGATTATCGAGAAGGCTGCCGACCGGACCGTGTTCGTGGTACGAGCCGGCCTGCTCGAGAAATCCATGCTCCCCGAACTGGAAAAGACCTACAAGGAGGGCAAATACAAGAACATGTCGCTGGTGCTCAACAGCACCTACGGGAACGACGGTCATTACGGTTACCGTTACGGATACCACTACGGATACCGCTACGGCTACGCCCATAATTATTATTACGGGAAAAAGACCAAAGCCTGACGCCTATGTTCCTCTTCCGACGCCGCAAACGTCCGCTTGACCTGAGCGGTTTCGCCGATGCCCATAGCCACATCCTTCCCGGCGTGGACGACGGCGTTCAGACGCCGGAAGAGTCGTTGCAAATCCTGCATCGTTACGAACAGATGGGCGTGCGCGAGGTCTGGCTAACGCCCCATATCATGGAAGACATGCCCAACGAGGCGGCCGACCTGCGGGAACGCTTTTCCGCATTCGAGCAGCGTTACCGTGCCGACGGCGGCACCCTGCCCCTCCATCTCTCTGCCGAATACATGCTCGACCACCATTTTTCCGACGTGTTCGAAGCCGGAGACCTGCTTTCCCACGGCAAGGGTTACCTCCTGGTGGAGACGTCCTATTTCGAACCGCCCATGGGTTTCGAACAGACGCTCTTCTCCATCATGACCTCGGGCTACACGCCCATCCTGGCACATCCGGAACGCTATGTCTACATGAATGAAGCCTTCTACCTGCGCCTGAAAGAACGTGGTATCCTTTTCCAGATGAATCTGGGTTCACTCGCCGGCATGTACGGCCCGCCCGCCCAGCAGAAAGCAGCCTGGCTGGCCGGCAGGGGTTTGTATGAACTTTGCGGCTCCGATATCCACCGAAGCACCATGCTCGACGGCTATGCCCGGGCTGAGATCGATCCAAAATGGCAACTGCCGCTCGCGGCAGGAAGTCCCCCTGAAAAGCAATCCTGAGCTTTTTCACAGTGTAACAGCAACCACTTAAAAAACTGTATTTTGAAAAATCATTTTTCCGTTTTGTTCCTGCTCATGGCCGTGGCCTTCACGGTCTGCCTGATTGCATCCAACCTGTTTGCAACCAAGGTCTTCGCCCTGTGTCCGCAGATCAATCTCCCGGGCGCCGTGCTCATCTTTCCCCTGTCGTACATCCTGAACGACTGCCTCACCGAGGTCTGGGGCTATCGCAAGGCACGGCTCGTCATCTGGACAGCTTTCGCCTGCAATCTCTTCGTGGTGCTCTTTGCCCAACTGGTGGTCATGCTGCCGGCGGCATCCTTCTGGGAAGGAAGCGCCCACTTTAATTATGTATTCACCCTGGCCCCCCGGATTGTCCTTGCCTCGCTCCTGGCCTTCCTGGCGGGTTCGACGCTCAACGCGCTGGTCCTCAGCCGCATGAAAGTGAGCGCCCGGGGACACCGTTTCGGCCTTCGCGCCATCCTGTCTTCGCTCGCCGGCGAAGGGCTCGATTCACTCATCTTCATGCCCATCGCCTTCTGGGGCACGCCGGTGCGGACCCTGGCCGTGATGATGCTGGCGCAGGTGAGTTTCAAAGTGCTGTACGAAATCGTGATCCTGCCCGTCACCGCCCTGGTGGTCCGAAAGGTAAAAGCCGCGGAAGGACTCGACGTCTATGACGAAGGCATTTCCTACAATCCATTCAGATTATCAGATATTTAGCATATGAGTAACCGCAAAAACGAGGGCCTCAAAGCCCTGGGCCGCGAGGCCGATTACAAATTCGACTACACACCCGACGTGCTGGAGACCTTCGAGAACCAGCACCCCGGAAACGACTACTGGGTACGTTTCAACTGCCCGGAGTTCACTACGCTCTGCCCCATTACCGGCCAACCCGACTTCGCCGAAATCCGCATCAGCTACATTCCCGACAAACGGATGGTGGAAAGCAAGAGCCTCAAACTCTACCTCTTCAGTTTCCGCAACCATGGCGGCTTCCATGAAGACTGCGTGAACCTCATCATGAAAGACCTCATCGCCCTCATGGATCCCAAGTACATTGAGGTCACGGGCCTGTTCACGCCGCGCGGGGGCATCTCCATCTATCCCTACGCCAACTACGGCCGTCCGGACACGAAATACGCCGCCCTTGCGGAGCGGCGCTTCGAGACGCACGAGTAACCCCGGCGCCTAATACTTGAAACTGCTCCCGCCCACGAACTCACGCAGCAGCGAAGTGGGTGGGATTTCCTTGTCGGGCACCGGCACGAAATAGTGGATGAACTTGAGCAGGCGGTGCGCCTCGCTGTATTCCGGACAGTTCTTGGGAATGCTCGACAGGATGGGCTCGGCGTGGTTGCGCAGTACGGCGAACTCCACCAGATAGGCCGAATTGAACATCATGTCGGCGTTCTCCTGATAGGGATTGATCCAGGTCTCTTCCGCATCGCACACCTTGGGCCACTGGCGGATGGTCTCCTGGGCGGTGAAGGCGCCTTTGTTGTAGTCGCGGATAATGCGGCGCAGGAGCCGGTTGTCGCTGGGCGGAATCCAGTTGTGGTGATCGAGGGCGATGCTGGTGAGCGTGGAAATGAAGATGCGGAACTTGGCATTCTCAGCCACCGAGGCGGTCAGTTTGGGATTGAGGGCGTGGATGCCTTCGATAAGCAGGACGCTGCCTGCCTTCAGACGACAGCGGCGGCCGTTGTACTCCCGCAGGCCCGTCACGAAGTTGTAAGACGGGATATCAACCTCCTCGCCACGGAGCAGAGCAAGCACGTCACGCTGGAGCGCATCGTGGTCGACAGTGTCGAAATTATCGAAGTCGTAGCTGCCGTCGGGCAGGAGCGGGGTGTCCACCCGGTTCACGAAATAGTCGTCGGTCGAGAAGGCGATGGGCCGCAGGCCGCAGGCTTTCAGTTGGGTGGAAAGACGCTTGCAGACCGTCGTCTTGCCGCTGCTGCTGGGGCCTGTGATGAGCACCACGCGCAGTTTTTCCTCGCCCCGGTAGCGGCGCTCGATCTCCTCGGCAATCTGCACGATCTTCTTTTCCTGCAGGGCTTCCGCCACCTGGATGAGTTCGCTGCCCAGCCCCTGGCTGCAGGCGCGGTTGAGTTCGCCCACCGTTCCCAGGCCCATGATGTTGTTCCACTTGAGGTTCTCCTTGAACATCCGGAAGGTCTTGGGCTGCTTCACATAAGGAGCGAGCCGGCGCGGATTGTGCCGGTCGGGCACACGCAGCAGCAGGCCCCGGTGGAAACGCTGCAAACCCCAGACCTTCAGGTAGCCCGCCGACGGGACGAGCCGTCCGTAGTAATAGTCGGCCGTATCGCCCAGGGTGTAGTAATCCATATACACCTGGCCGCTCGTCTCCAGCAGGGAGACCTTGTCGTCGTAACCCAGTTCGCGGAAAATGCGGATGGCCTCTTCGGTGGGCACTTCCTTCCGGTGGAACTGCATGTCCTGCTTCACGATCTCTTTCATCCGGCGTTTGAGCTGCTCCACCTCCCCTTTCCTGAGCAGCGCGCCCTCGGCCTTGCGCAGTTCGCAATAGTAACCGCCCGAAATGGGGTGCTCCATGTAGATGCGGCAGCCAGGGAAGGCATCCTTGGCCGCCTTGGCCAGCAGGAAGCAGAGCGAACGGCAGTAGACGCGCATGCCGCTCGATTCCGTAACGTCCAGGAATTCAATGTCACGGCTGTTGTAAACCCTGAATTTTAGGCCCTGGGACACGTTGTTCACCCGCGCCGAAACGATGGGGTTGCTGTGCTTGAAGGGGAACGCGGGAAGCATCTCCAGCAGCGATGTCCCTTCCGGGAAATCCTTACGGGTCTGGGTATTCTTGCAATAGACGGTGACCATCGTTGAGAAAATTTAAAAGCAAATATAACGAATCCGGCAGAAACTACCATTTTTTTTCTATTTTTGCACTGCGAATTGCACAACGTTTTTTATGCGCTACAATGAAGAAACTATTGGTTGTTTTGACAGCGTTATCGCTGCCCTGCTTTCTTGTGCACGCACAAGAGGCTGACGACACCCAGACCGGTGTCGGGTTGTCCATCATTCCGAGACTTGACCTTTCTCCCGAGTTCTCCGACGGAAAGGGCGATTTCACACTCGGTAATTCTTCACTTTACTCCCTCTTCGAAGGAAGCATCAGCGACAAACTCTCGTTCAGCGTAGCCAACCACTGGCTGGGTTTCTATGCCACCGACCCCCTGTTCGATGACACCAAGGCCCTCTACGACAACACGCTCAAACGCTACAACAACTGGCTCGACTGGGCCAACCTTACCTTCGACACGGGCGCCTTCTCGTTCACCCTGGGCAAGGACATGGTCATGACGGGCGGTATCGAGTTCGACGACTACGACGTGGACGTGCATCCCAACCTTTCCTCCTCCCTCTGGAACGGATTCGACTGCTACCAGTGGGGCGCCAAGGCCGGTTGGGCCTTTGCGGAAGACCAGCAGCTGAGCCTGCAGGCGACGCTCTCTCCCTGGGTGGAGAAAGTGTTCGACGAACCGGTGCTCAACTATTCCATGGGCTGGAACGGCTCGCTCGCCGGCATCGAGACCATCTGGAGCGTGACAGGCCTGGGCCTGGGAGACGGGCAGTTCGCCCCCATCGTCGCCCTGGGACAGCGTACCGAATTGGGCCCCGTGAGCGTGGGACTCGACCTTTTCTGGATCGACAAGACCGACAGCGTGCTCGACGGCGTTACCGTCATGCCCTCGGCCCGCTGGACCCTCTCCGAGCGCTTCGACCTCTTCCTGAAGGCCGGCTATGAAAAGCGCAGCCTGAGCGCCCTCTTCCAGGATAACTTCTTCGGCGGGGCCGTCCTCAACTACTATCCCCTTCCCGACAGCCAGGCCCTGCGCCTGCATGCCGCCGTTTCCTACGTCAAGGACTGGGCCCTCACCTGCGTGAGCCTGGGCGCCACCTGGCGTTTCGAATTCGGTTTCTGACGATGAAAGAGCACATCATCAACATACAGCATCTCTCCAAGTCGTTCGGCGACAAGAAGGTGCTCGATGACATCAGCCTCTACGTGAACCGGGGCGAGTTCATCACCCTGCTGGGGCCCTCGGGCTGCGGCAAGACCACCCTCCTGCGCATGATCGCAGGCTTCCTTCAGCCCGACGAAGGCGTTATCCTCATGGACGGGAAGGACATCGCGGGCACGCCCCCGCACCTGCGTCCGCTGAACACCGTGTTCCAGCGCTACGCTCTCTTCCCCCACCTCGACGTCTACGACAACATCGCCTTCGGCCTCAAGTTGCGCAAGACGCCTCAGGACGAGATTGACAAGCGCGTACGGCGCGTACTCAAGCTCGTGGCCATGTCGGACTACGAGGACCGTGACGTGGAAACCCTCTCGGGCGGCCAGCAACAGCGTATCGCCATCGCGCGGGCCATCGTGAACCAGCCCAAGGTCCTGCTGCTCGACGAGCCCCTGGCGGCCCTCGACCTGAAGATGCGAAAGGACATGCAGATCGAACTGAAGGAGATGCACCGCAAGCTCGGCATCACCTTCATCTACGTGACGCACGACCAGGAGGAGGCCCTCACCCTGTCCGACACCATCGTGGTCATGAACGAGGGCAAGATCCAGCAGATCGGCACCCCCGTAGACATCTACAACGAGCCGGTCAATTGCTTCGTGGCCGATTTCATCGGCGAGAGCAACATCCTCAAGGGACGCATGATGCGCGACCGCCGCGTGGCCTTCATCAAACACGAGTTCGACTGCGTGGATGAAGGTTTCGGCGAGGACGTGCCGGTAGACGTGGTGGTGCGGCCGGAAGACATCTACTTCACCACAGACCCCGCCAAATGCCAGTTCAAGGCCAAGGTCAACTCCTGTACCTTCAAGGGCGTCCATTACGAGATGTGGGTCGATACAGACACCGGCTACGAGCTCATGATCCAGGACTACGACCCCTATCCGGTAGGCAGCGAGGTGATGCTCTACATCGATCCGGACGACATCCAGGTCATGCACAAGGAACGCCTCTGCAACACCCTTTCCGGCACGGTGAAGGACGATCAGACCATTACCCTGCTGGGCGGCGACTTCCCCATCCGCAACTCGTTCGAGCCCGGAACCGAGGTGACCGTCGAAGTCCCCTTCACCTCCGTAGACCTGCTCGACAACACCGAGGACGGTGTCCTGTCGGGCGAAGTCCACTTCATCCTCTACAAGGGCGACCACTATCACCTCACGGTGAAAACCGATGACGGCGATTCCCTCTGGCTCGATACCAACGACATCTGGGACAAGGGAGACCTGGTGGGCATCCGCTTCAAGGACAAGGGCATCAAGATCCGCAGCAAAGATGAACAAGCGCAGTAACTGGAGCATACCCTACGCGATCTTCCTCGTGTTCTTCGTGGTGCTGCCCCTCGTTCTGGTGCTGGTCTACGCCTTTCAGGACAATTCAGGACATTTCACACTGGGGAACCTCGCCAAGTTCATCACCGACCGCGACGCGCTCGGCACCTTCATGGTGTCCATCGAGGTGGCCATGGAGAACACCCTGCTCTGTATCCTCATCGGTTATCCCGCCGCCTGGATCCTGGCCAACCGCTCGCTCAACCGCAGTGCGGTCACCATCATCCTCTTCATCCTGCCCATGTAGATCAACGCCCTCATGCGCACCCTCGCCACGGCTCAGCTCTTCACCATGCTGGGCATTACCCTGGGCAAGGGCACCCTTTTGTTCGGCATGGTCTACGACTACCTTCCCTTCATGATTTATCCCATCTACAACACCCTGAGCAAGATGGACAAGTCGTACGTGGAAGCGGCGGTAGACCTGGGCGCAACGCCCTGGACGGCCTTCTGGAAGGTAACCGTCCCTCTTTCCATGAGCGGCGTCATGAGCGGCGTGCTCATGGTCTTCATGCCCACGGTGAGCACCTTCGCCATCTCGGAATTCCTCACCAACAACAAGATCAAGCTCTTCGGTACCATCATCCAGGAGAACATCAACTCTTCCATGTGGAATTACGGAGCTGCGCTGGCCCTGGTGATGCTGGTCATCATCGGCATCACTTCGCTGTTCAACCACGATAAAGAGGCGCTCGAAGCCGAAGGAGGGCTTATCTGATGAAACGATTCCTGGCCAAGACCTATATCTGGATCCTGCTCATCCTGCTCTACGCCCCGCTGGTGTTCATAGCGGTGTTCTCCTTCACGGAAAGCCGCGTCCTGGGCAGCTGGGAAGGGTTCTCCACGCATCTCTACGGGAATCTGCTCACCGGCAACATGCAGGGCGGGGCACCCCTGCTCGCCGCCGTGCGCAACACCCTGCTCATCGCCCTTGCGGCCGCCCTCGTCTCCACCCTGCTGGGAACGATCGCCGCCATCGGGATCCACAACCTGCACGGACGCAAGAAACAGGCGCTGACCCTGCTTAACAACATCCCCATGATCAACCCCGACATCATCACGGGCGTATCGTTGTTCCTGCTCTTCGTCTTCCTGCATTTCAGCCAGGGCTACCTCACCGTCATCCTGGCGCACATCACCTTCTGCACGCCCTATGTGGTCCTGAGCGTGCTGCCCCGCCTGCGGGAGATGAATCCCGACATCTACGTAGCCGCCCTCGACCTGGGCGCCACGCCGGGACAGGCGCTCCGCAAGGTGCTGGTGCCGGAACTCAAGCCGGGTATGATCTCGGGCTTCATCCTCGCATTCACCATGAGCCTCGACGACTTTGCCGTGACCTTCTTCACCCGCGGCACCATCGGGCTCGATACCCTCTCCACCTATATCTACACTGACGCGCGCAAGGGTGGCCTCACCCCCGAACTACGCCCGCTCATGACCCTTATTTTCCTGGTAATCCTCGTCCTGCTCATTGTGATTAACCTGCGGCAGGAACGCCTCAACAACAAAAACAACAAGCGATGAAAAGAATCTTTACCCTGCTCTGCGCCGCCGCCCTGCTGGCGGGTTGCGCCGAAGACCGCAGCCAGGTCCTGAAGGTCTACAACTGGTCGGACTACATCGACGAAAGCGTCATTCCCGAGTTTGAACGCTGGTACGAAGAACAGACCGGCGAGAAGGTGCGGGTCATCTACCAGACCTTCGACATCAACGAGACCATGCTGAGCAAGATCGAGAAGGGGCACGAGGACTACGACGTGGTCTGCCCGTCCGACTATATCATCGAGCGCATGCTGCGCAGCGACCTGCTCCTGCCCATCGACCGCGATTTCGGCAGCACGCCCAATTACATCGACGGCAACCTCTCGCCCTACATCCGGGCTTGCTTCGACAAGATGGAAGGCGCCGGCAAGAACGCCAACGACTACTCCGTTGGCTATATGTGGGGCACCACCGGCATCCTCTACAACGCCAAACACGTCTCCGACGAGGACGCGCGGACCTGGGACATCGTCCGCAATCCCAAATACGCCGACCGCATCTTCATCAAGGATTCGGCCCGAGACGTCTACTCGCAGATCATCCTCAAGGTCCATGAGCAGGAGATTGCCGAAGGACGCATTTCGCCCGACGCTCTCATGAACTACACTTCTCCCGAGGACATCGCCGCGGTAGAGAACTATATGAAAGAGGTGAAGAGATTCGTGGCCGGCTGGGAGGCCGACTTTGGCAAGGACCAGATGGTACAGGAACTCGGCTGGGTGAACCTCACCTGGAGCGGCGACGCCGTGTGGGCCATCGAGGAAGCCAAAGAACTGGGTGTGGACCTGCGTTACGCCCTTCCCAGGGAAGGATTTACCGTCTGGTTCGACGGCTGGGTCATCCCAAAATATGCCAGCAACGTGAAGGCCGCCAAATACTGGATCAACTTCATGAACCGGCCCGATATCGTGATCCGCAATGTGGATGTGACCGGCTACGTATCGGCCAGCGGCGCGCCCAAGGTGCTGGAAGCCTTCACCGACGATGCTTACCCGGCCCTCGACCTGAGTTACTTCTTCGGTCCCGAGGCCACGGCCGTACCCGCCAATCCCGTGCTCTACCCCGACCGCGCCGACATCGAGCGCAGCACGCAGGAGCACGACTGGGGTGAGAACACCCAGACCCTCATCGAGATGTGGGGACGCGTGAAAGGCGACAATGCGGGCACGTTCACCTACATACTCATTGCCGTGGTGATCGCGGCCCTCGCCGTGGGTGCCGTGGTATCACGCAGGGGCAAGAAAAAACGCCATTCTTCGCGCCGCCGCTAAAGGCCGAAGACGCGGTCGGCGAACGCGAGCATCCAGGTCCAGTCACAGGCAGCGATGCCGTGCGCCTGGTCACGCCGCACATAACCGAGCCAGGGCCCTATGGCAGAAGTGTCATAGTCGTCCGGCCAGGAAACGGAAGGGAGTCCCGTCCGGCCGAGGAAAGGCCAGACGGGGCTTGCCGCCTGAAGGGCCAGGAACTCCCCTTTCGTGTCGAACCAGGGCTTGTCGAAGCCTTCCACGAGCAGGGCCCTCGGCGCAATGCAGGACAGCAGCAGATGCTGGTCGAAGGGCATCTTGTCCTCGTTTCCGGCATACTGTCCATAGGCCTTGCAGTACCAGTGCGTGAAACTGACCCTTTCGGTGGAGATGGTCTCGCCGTAGTTACGTTTGGCAAGGGGTACGCCCCCGCCGCCCGTCTGAACGGGAACGACCACGGCGGCACGCTCGTCGAAAGCACCGGCGATGAGGGCGGCCTTGCCCAGGCGTGAGCAGCCGGTGAGCACCATACGGCTCTGATCAAGCGCCGGATCCCGTTCCACCAGGTCCATACCGCGCATGAGGGCCCAGGCCCAGGCACCCAGCGCCGTCGGATTGTCCGTGCGGGCAGGATCACGCGGTCCCCAGAGCTCGAACACTCCGGTGTAGGCCGCATCCTGGGGATTCACGTCCGAATTGTTACCCCGGATCGGATCGGGCGACACGTCGCCGTAGCAGGCCGTCACCACGGCATAGCCGCGCGCAAGCAGCATGTCGAAGGGGAAGATGCTGATGAAGTCGTGCCCGGTGAGCAGCCCCCGGCTTTCCTCGCAACAATGATGGTCCCTGATGAGCATCTGCTCGTTGTTGCGCAGCCAGCTGCCGCAGACCAGCACTTCCTTGTCTGTGAGCAAGGTCTGGTTGCCGTAATAATTGAGCAGCAGGATGGTGGGCACGGGCCCTTTGGCATAGCGCGGTCGCAGGACGAGCCAGTCGATGGCCGGGCCGGTTCCGTCAGGCCGGAAACGCATCCGCACCTGCTTGCGCAGACCGAAGCCGGCCAGCGTCACCCCTTCCTCAATGGTCTCCAGATACAGGCCATCCGGGGCCGGAGGCATCTGACCGTACATCTGAGACTGGAAGATATCGAGGATCTCCTGCCGGCGAAGCCTCCAGTCGGCGGCATTACGGACGCGACGGCCGTTGGCAAAGCGGAGCGGGTCCTCCAGGGTATAGGGGCCTACCTTGGATTCATCGTAATTGACTTCAGGAACCTGCACGCCCTGGGCCGATAGAAGAGCCGAGGGGAAGATGAGCAGCAGGGCGAAGATGATGCGTTTCATGCTGATACTTAATTGATTTCCTGTTTAAACGACAGGCGGAGCACCCTGTGTCCGGCCGGCGCGACGGGGCCCTCGGGCAGGGTGAGCACGATACCTTCCTTCACCTGTGTGAACTTCACGGGCGCGCCGTCCGCAAGGACCTCGGCCTTCAGGAGTTTGTTGCCGGAATACGGAAGGAAGATGAGCTGGGACGGTTTCAGGATGTGCAGGTACAGCACGCTGCCCCTGCGGGTGGTGACGCCCCAGGGCTGGTCGGGAAGCAGCGAGCCCTTTGTGCCGTAAATGCTTTCGCCGTTCACCCGCAGCCATTCGCCCATAGCCTTGAGGCCGCGCAGCGACCCTTCGGGGATGGTGCCGTCGGGCCTGGGACCCACATTAAGGAGCAGGTTCGACCCCAGGGCGGCCGTTTCGGCCAGCATCCGCACGAGGGTTTCGGGACTCTTGAAGTTGTTGTCGGTAATCTTGTAACCCCAGGCGGTATTGGTGGTCTCGCAACGCTCCAGGGGCAGATGGTCCGAAATGGTCTGGCCCGTATTGTACTCTTCCTTGGCCCGTCCGGGCAGGTCGCGCTCGAAAATCTGGAAATCCTCCCCGTCGATGGCTGCCATGTGGTGGTTGTTGGCCACCAGGCAGGCGGGCTGCAGGCGGTGGATCAGGGAATAGGTACCCGGCAGGTCCCAGATATCCTCCGGCTTCTGCTTGTCGAAGAGCGCCTTCTTATCCCAGACGCCGTCGAACCAGATGCAGCCGATGGGGCCGTAGTTCGTGAGCAGTTCGGTGAGCTGGGCGTTCACGAAATCGAGATAGTGCCGCCAGGAAGACGCGTCGCCGTCGGGCCGGCCCGATGCACGGCCGGTACGCACGAGGGGCCAGTAGTCGGTACGGTACCAGTCGAGGTGCGAATAATAGAAGTGCAGGCGCAGGCCATGGCGCGCGCAGGCGTCGGCGAGTTCCTTCACCACGTCGCGCTTGAAGGGCGTGGCGTCAACGATATTGTATCCGGACTGGCGCGTATGGAACATGGAGAAGCCGTCGTGGTGCCGGGAAGTGAAGGTGATGTACTTCGCACCCGCGTCCTTGAAGGCCTTCACCCAGGCGTCGGCGTCGAACTTAGATGGACAGAAACCGGCTGCGAGGCGCTGGTATTCGTCGACCGTGAGGCCCTTGCGTTCCATGGCCCATTCGCCGTCGGCGAGCATGGAATAGATGCCCCAGTGGATGAAGACGCCGAAGCGGTCGGCGCTGAAACGTTCCCGCGCGGCCAGGTTGGAAGGATCGGGCCGGTAGCCGGGCTGGGCCGTCACGGGCAGGGTGAGCAACAGGGTTGCAAGCAGCAGGCAGAGTCTTTTCATATTGGTCATAGTTTTGAACAAATATACCCTTTTTTTTCTTATATTTGTGCTAATACTAAAACAACGAAGCATGTACGATCCCCAGCACGGCCTCTATGTGGCCCACGGTCCGGAAGGACCCATCAGCATTTGCGGTAAGATGGCCAACCGGCACGGACTCATCGCCGGAGCCACCGGAACCGGCAAAACAGTCACCCTCCAGGTGCTCGCCGAGACCTTCAGCCAGGCAGGTGTTCCCTGTTTCATGGCCGACATGAAAGGCGACCTGAGCGGCATCAGCCAGACCGGAGCCATGAGTGGCTTCATCGAGAAACGCTGCGCTGAATTCGGTATCTCCAATCCCGCCTTCGGAGGCTGTCCCGTGCAATTCTTCGACGTTTTCGGCGAGCAGGGCCATCCCATGCGCACCACCGTGTCGAACATGGGTCCCCAACTCCTGAGCCGCCTGCTGGGCCTGAGCGAGGTGCAGAGCGGCGTGCTCGACATCGTCTTCCGCGTGGCCGACGAACGGGGCCTGCTCCTGCTCGACATGAAGGACCTGCGCTCGATGCTCGGCTATGTGGCGGAACACGCCGCCGAACTCCAGACCAACTACGGCAACGTGACCTCCGCCAGCGTGGGGGCCATCCAGCGGGCCCTGCTTTCGCTCGAGAGCCAGGGCGCAGAGAAGTTCTTCGGCGAGCCCGCCTTCGATATCTTCGACCTCTTCCAGACCCGTCAGGGCAAGGGCGTCATGAGCGTCCTGGCCGCCGACCGGCTGATGCTCAACCCCAAGCTCTACTCCACCTTCCTCCTCTGGCTCCTTTCGGACATCTACGCCCAACTGCCCGAGGTGGGCGACCTCGACCTGCCCAAGCTGGTCTTCTTCTTCGACGAGGCGCACTTGCTGTTCAACGGCGCTTCCAAGGCGCTGCTGGAGAAGATCGAACAGGCCGTGAAGCTGATCCGGTCCAAGGGCGTGGGCATCTACTTCTGCACCCAGAACCCGAGGGACATCCCCGACAACGTCCTGGCCCAGCTCAACAACAAGATCGAGCACGGCCTGAGGGCTTACACCCCCAACGAACAGAAGGCGGTCCGGGCCATCGCCGACGCCTTCCGGGAGAACCCGGCCTTCGATACCTTCGACACCATCCTGAACCTGGGGACCGGCGAGGCTCTGGTCTCCGTGCTGGACGCGGACGGCGTCCCCACCATCGGGGAAAAGGTCAGCATCCTGCCTCCGAGGTGCAGCTTCGGTTCCCTGTCCGACGACACCAGGGACCAGCTGATCAAGGCGTCCCTCCTGTACAGCAAGTACTACCAGGCCTACGATCCGGACAGCGCCTTTGAATTCCTGCAGCGCCGCGGCCTTGAGGATCAGAGGGTCGCGGAAGCCAGCGCCTTCGAGGCGGCGGCAGCCAAGGAGCAGGAGCAGGCCATGAAGGAAGCGGCCAAAGAGCAGGCCCGCATCGAGAAGGAACAGGCCAAACTGGAAAGAGAAGCGGAACGCGAACGCCAGCGCCGCATGCGGCCCCTCATCAACGCCGGGAGCAGCGCCGCCGGATCCATCGGACGGGACATCGGCAAGGCTCTGGGCAAGGCTACGGGCAACAAGAACCTGGAGCGCGCCGCCGGCAACGCGGTCTCGACCCT
>JAFTEQ010000016.1 GCA_017453565.1 Bacteroidales bacterium | reverse complement strand
TTCTTAGGGGGCGCTGCCCCCTTACCCGCTCACGTCCGCTGACGCTCCGTTCGCTACCCCCGCGGCTCTCGAGCTACCGACATCGCGCTGCGCGCTCCGTCCCGCTCTCCGCCGGGCGGTCTGGGGACCGCCGGGAAGCTACAGGCGGAAGGCGGCGTAGATGACGTTCTTTACGAGATAGAACACGAAGATGAGGAGCACGGCGAGCGACCAGTGCGCATGGCAGAAGACCACGGCGGCGATGATGCACGCGGCGCCCAGCACGAAAATGATGCGCTTGGCTTTCAGAAGGCCCGAGTCCTCGCGGCTGAATTTCATGGAAAACATGGGAATCTCGCTCAGCAGCAGGGCGCAGAGCAGCAGCACGAGGCAGGGGATGAACCAGGGCGATGCGCACCACAGGGCGATGCGTCCGGCGGGAACGGCCGCTGCATACAGGCAAAGGGACCCGCAGAGCAGGGCGCAGGCGGGGGTGGGAAGACCCAGGAATCCGTGTTCCTGACGCGCGTCCACGTTGAATTTGGCGAGCCGCAATCCACTTCCCACAACCAGCAGCAGCGGCAGGAACAGATACCACGAAAGGGCCGTTCCCGGCAGCGCCGTAGCCGGACTGCAGACCGAACGCATGAGGTTGAAAAGCATGACCGAAGGCAACAGCCCGAAGCTCACCAGGTCCGACAGGGAATCGAGTTCCCGGCCCATCTCGGAATAGGCGCCCAGCAGGCGGGCGCAGAAGCCGTCGAGGAAATCGAACACCGAGGCCGCCAGCATGAGGGCGAAGGCCAGGTCGGGCCGGCCGTTAAAAGAAAATACCACCCCCACGGCCCCGCAAAGCAGGTTCAGGGAGGTGATGAAGTTGGGAATGTGTCGAACAATCTTCATAAGCAGGCCGCTATTGGATGCCGAGCTTTTTCTTCAGGTCCTTGGGGAGGGCGTCCTTGTGGATCATGTAGTCGAGGCTCTGTCCTTTCACGAAAGCTTCAGAGGCATACCAGATGCCCTTGTATTTGCCGGCCTCGCCCCAGGAGTTCTTCACCATATAATACTTGTTGCCGAATTGGTCGCGGGCGATGCCGTAGATCTGCATGCCGTGGTCGTCGGTGAGGATCTTGCGGTCGAAGTCGTTCTGGCGTGACTCCTGCGAAACCACCTTCTCCTTGGGGGCGGGAACGGGCTGCGGTTTACCTTCTTCCTTGCCTACCCAGTGCTCCTGGTCGGAACCGGCCGTGCTCTTGGGCAGGGCGTCGGTATCCACCAGGATGGCCAGGCCGTCGCGGTTGAAGCCCGCTTCGGACACATCGGCCCCCCAGGCCACGGTGTAGCCGTTGTTGAGCGCTTCGTCGAGGATGTTCACGAACTCGTCGATGGGTACGTTCCAGGCCTGGTCCCAACGCCAGTTGTCGCTCACTTCAATGGCGAACTTGGTGTAGAAGGGATGATGCGTGAACGAGGTGAGGGTCACGTAGTCGGCGGGATTGAACTTGAGCGCATCACGGTAGGAAGCCGGGGTGTATTTCTTGCCCTGATAGGTGAATTCCTCGGGGCAGGGGCCCAGATAGGCGTCCACAATCCCTTTGAATCCGTTCTTCCAGGCGGTGGTAAGGCGGTCCTTGTTGGGCACCTTCACCACGGCCTGCACGTACGACTTGAGCACGGCGTCGAGTTCGGCCTGAACGGGCTTGTCGGTACCGTAGTTCATGCCGTTCATGGCCTCCTGCGGCACCAGACCGTAATCGGCGATCACGTGCAGCACGTCATCGGCCTCGCTGCCGGCCGCAAAATTGAGGTGACCGTCGAGCCGCACGTACTTGTCGGCCCGGTCCTGATAGGATTTGCTCACCACGTACATTTCCGAGAAGTCGGGATACTTGAGCGTGTCCTTGATATTGTTGATGCGGATGACCTCCGACTCAACGAAGCCGAGGGCAGAGAAGCACCAGCAGGTGCCGCTGCGGTATTGGTTCTTCACCGGGGTGACAGGGTTCTCCTTAATGGTGGTGAACTCGTATTCCGGGAACTGGATCTTCGGTTTGGGCTGGGCCTGTGCGGCCAGCATGGCGGTGCAAAAGACCGCGGCAACAATCATCTTTTTCATAATACGCTACTCTTTTCAGCGTTCGAAGTTAGAAAAAAAAGCGGGAACGACCAAGATTAACTGCAATCATGGTCGGGACAGGGGGCGCCGGGCGTCTCCGTTTCGAGGGTGCAGTGGGCGATGCCTTCTTCCGCAAGCTTGTGTTTGAGCGAATGCACGATGTCCTGCATCTGCGACAGGTCTTCCACCACCAGATGGGCTGTGAGGGCGACCTGCGTGGTGCTGATGGGCCAGATGTGCAGGTGGTGCAGTTCCAGCACGCCCGGCTCGGCGGCCATCAGGTCGCGGATCTCGTCGGGGTCGATTTCGGATGGAACGGCGTCAATGCTCATGCGGAAACTCTCCGCGAGCAACTTCCAGGCGGTCACCAGGATGATGACGGCGATGACCAGACTCACGATGGGATCGACCACCACCCAGCCGGTGTACTGGATGAGGATGCCGGAGAGGACGACGCCCACGGAGACGAGGGTATCGGCCAGCATGTGCAGGAAGGCGCCGCGCGCGTTGATGTCGTGGCTCTGACCGCGGCTGAGCAGCCAGGTGGTGAAGCCGTTCACGAGGATGCCGATGCCGGCCGTCCAGCTGATGGCCCTGGCGTTCAGCACTGTCCCCGGCAGGTCGGAGAACTTGTGGATGCTCTCAATGACGATCGCCCCCACAGCCACCAGAAGGATGATGGCGTTGAGCAGGGAGATGAGCACCGAGGCCTTCCTGTAGCCGTATGTGAAACGGCTGTTTCCGTGGGTGAGGGCCAGACGGAAGGCCACCAGGGCCAGCAGGAGACTGAACACGTCGCCCAGGTTGTGACCTGCGTCGGAGAGCAGGCCGAGCGATCCGCTCCAGAACCCGACTCCGGCCTCGACGGCTACGAACAGCACGTTCAGGACGATGGACAGGATATAGACCAGCCCCATCGAAGCCGGAACCTCGGCGTGATGATGGTGGTGATGATGGTTATGCTCGTGCATGGGGATATTTCTTGAGGCCCTTGGCGAGCAGTTCGAGCGCACGCCGGAGTTCGGGCTGTTCAATCACATAGGCGATGCGCACCTGGTCCAGACCGGTATCGGGCGTCTTGTAGAAGGGAGCCGCCGGGGTGATCATGACCGTCTCGCCGCGGTCGCGGAAGTCGGTGAGCATCCATTTGCAGAAGTCTTCCGCATCGGGGACGGGGAGCTGCGCCACGGTGTAGAAGGCGCCCTGCGGACAGGGTGAGTAGACGCCGGGGATCTCGTTCAGCATGGAGATGGTGATGTCGCGCCGGGCTATGTATTCGGCGCGTACCTTCTCGAAGTAGTCGGCTCCGGCGCTCAGCGCCCCGTAGGTGGCTACCTGCCCCAGGACGGGCGGGCAGAGCCGCGCCTGGGCCAGTTTGTTGATGAGTTTGATCACGTCCTTGTTGTGCGAGATGATGCAGCCGATGCGCGCGCCGCAGAGGTTGTAACGCTTGGACGCAGAATCGACCAGGATCACGTTCTCCTGCAGGTCGGGAATCTGCATGGCCGAGAAATAGGGTTCGTCGGTGTAGCAGAACTCGCGGTACGCCTCGTCCGAAATGAGGAAAAGGTCGTGCTTGCGGCAGAGTTCCCCGATGGCCAGCATGTCCGCCTTGGTGTAGAGTGTGCCGGTTGGATTAGCCGGATTGCAGAGCAGAACGGCCTTGGTGCGCGGCGTGAGGGCCTTTTCAAACTCTTCGATGGAGGGGAGTTTGAAGGCGTTGCGGATGTCGGTGTGCACGGTCACCAGCTCCACCCGGTTCATGAGGGAGAAGGTGTTGTAGTTGCAGTAGAAAGGTTCCAACACCAGCACTTCGTCTCCGGGGTCGCAGGCGGCCTGGAATACCATGGTGAGGGCCTCGCTGCCAGCCACGGTAATGAGCATCTCGTCGAGTTCGAACTCAATGCCGATGGGTTTATAGTACTGTTCGGCGATGGCGCGGCGCAGCGCGTAGGTGCCGGCCGAGTTGGAATAGGGGAGATGGTCGAACTGGAAATCGCGGACGGCCTTCATGGCGCTGTCGGGCGATTTGATATCGGGCGCGCCGATATTGAGATGGTACACTTTTATGCCGTCGGCAACCGCCTGATCGGCATAGGGTGTGAGTTTGCGGATGGCCGACTCCGGCATGATTTCCGCGGTGTGAGAAATGTGCGGCATAGATGCAATACTTTCTTTACAAAGATAATGATTTTTTCTACCTTTGCAGGAAGTAATCACCAGAATTGATGAAAGTCCGCTCCTTTTTGCCGCTTCTGTGCCTGTGCGTCGCACTCTGCGGCTGCCGTCATTCCGAGACCGTGACGCGTCCCGTCACGCCTTTCGTACAGGAACTCCTTTCGGATGCGAGCCTGCCCGGCCGGGTCCTGCTGTCGGAGTACGATGCGGCCGATGCGGGCGGCGCCCTGTTCATCGTGGGTGAAAAGGAGGCCTGCAGCCAGATCTCCGATGCGCTCGAGCGTTGCGACGCCTTTGACAATGTGGACGGACGGCGCTCTTCCGACGGCCTGCCCGACTTCGCCGGCGAGACCCTCTGCAGCGTCTACGACTGCGTGAATGTCCCCTACGCGGGCTACGCCGATGCCGGCAACGCCGATTTCCTGCGTGAACTCACGGTGAAAAGCGTGCTGGACGCGCTCGACACCCTTTGCTATGTCTCTCCCTACGATCGCAGCGGTATGGGCCTCAAACCCCGTGCGAAAGCGGTCGTGCTCGCCTCGTCGCAGATGGCGCTCTACGGCCTCTTCGACCTGGATACGCTTCTGCGCAGCGCCGCCTGCGAGTTGCCTGTCATTTCCACGCTGGACGCCATGCTGGATCAGGCTTTCGCCCCGGCGCGCAAGCCAACGATGGTGGGCGTGCTCGGATCCCGTTCCGACATTTCTTCCGGCATCTACTCCACGCTGCTGCGGCAGAAAGCGCGCAAGAACGGCGTACCGGCCTGCGAGTGCGTGGCTTTTGCCAGCGCTTCGGAGCCCGATCCGCTGCAGGCCTTCGTGGATTCCTATCTGGCGGCCGGCTACGACCGTCCGCTCGACGTGCTGCTGGTCGACGACCTTTCGGTCGATATGACCGCCCTGCGCGAGCGTCTGGAGCGGATGCGTTCGGTGATGGACGAGGAATCGATGACCTACGGGAAGGTCTTCCCGGCCGATTTCCGCGTCATCGACGTGCGCACGGCCGTCATCGACGCCTGTTTCCGTACCCTGAGGACCCGCAACCTCTTCACGCACGGCATTTCCTTCCCGGCTACCAGGCTCTTCATGCTCTGTCCGCGCCCCGAGCTTGGTGAACAGTATTACGGAGCGGACGGATATTTCACCGACGCTTTCAAGTTCGGCCGTGCCCCGGGTTCATCGGCCGCCACCACGATGCTGCTCCAGTACAGCAGCCGTTTCCTCCCGAAGACCGCAGACACGGATGTTCAAGATTAGTATCAGTCCAGAAGAGATTGAAAAACTGGGGCTTGTCTCGTTCCCCGGTGCGATACACGTCATTACCCGTCCCGGTCGGGAGCTCAATTATGCGGTTTCCTACCTCAAACGACAGAAAATCATAGGTTTCGACACCGAAACCCGGCCCGTTTTCTCGCCTTCCCAACGGGGTCACGGCGTGGCCCTGCTCCAATTGTCCGGTTCCGACGAGGCCTTCCTTTTCCGGGTGCAGAGCCTGGGTATGCGCCGCCGCATTTGCGCCATCCTATCCAATCCCGACATCATCAAAGTGGGCGCCGCGTCGCACGACGACGTGCGCTGCCTGCAGCGCCTGCGTTTCTTTGAGGAAAAAGGCTTCGTGGACCTGCAGAAAATCGGCTGGGAATGGGGTATCCGCGACAAGAGCGTGAAGAAGATGGCCGCCATTATCCTGGGCGTGCGCATCTCCAAGACGCAACAGCTCTCCAACTGGGAGGCGGAAACCCTCAGCGAGGCTCAGCAGAAATATGCCGCAACCGACGCCTGGATCTGCAGGGAAATGTACCTGCGCCTCCTTGCGAGCGAGAAACACCCCCTCACGCCCGACGAGCGCCTCGCTCCGGCCGACCTCTTGCAGCGGGAGCAGTCCCGCGCGGCGGCCCTGGAAAGGAAGAAAGCTGCCGAGGCGGCAGGGCAGGGGGGCGGCAAGAAACGGCGCCGCAGACACAGAGGCGGCCGGAACAGGAAAAAGAAACAAAGCAATGGTGAAGGTAATCCTCAGGAAGGGGCGTGACGAATCGCTCCGGCGCTTCCACCCCTGGGTGTTCTCAGGCGCGGTGGCACAGGTCCTCGGCAATCCCGCCGAGGGCGATGTGGTGTGCGTCTGTTCCGCCGACGGGGAGGCCATTGCGGCCGGACACTGGCAGATCGGCTCCATCGCCGTGCGCGTCCTTTCTTTTGCCGGAGACCCGCTTGCACCCGATTTCTGGGAGCAGGCCATAGGGAAGGCCTTCCGGGTACGGGACGCGGCCGGACTCACGGCCGATCCCGACACCGACTGCTACCGTCTGGTGCACGGCGAGGGCGACTGCCTGCCGGGACTCATCATTGACTATTATGCGGGTGTATGCGTGATGCAGGCGCATTCGGCCGGTATGTTCCGGGCCCGCACTGCCATCTGCGCCGCGCTCAAAACCCTCTACGGAGATGCCCTCAAGGCGGTTTATGACAAGAGCTCCGGCACTGCCCCCTTCAAGGCGGGGCTCGATTTGGTAGACGGCTATCTCTATAAGGCAGATGGATTTACGGAAGGTCCAGCCACCGTGCATGAAAACGGCCATCAGTTCCTGGTAGACTGGGGTGAGGGTCAGAAAACCGGCTTTTTCCTCGATCAGCGGGAAAGTCGCGCGCGCGTGGAGGCCCTTGCCTGCGGCAAACGGGTGATGAACCTCTTCTGCTACACAGGTGGATTCTCTGTCTATGCCCTTGCCGGCGGCGCGCAACACGTCGATTCTGTCGACAGCTCCGCCCGGGCTATGGCGCTGGTAGAGAAGAACGTGGCCCTCAATTTCCCCGACGGGGCGGAGCGGCACGCCGGATATTGCAGCGACGCCATGGAATTCCTTGTCAAGGCCGAGCCGGGCGCCTACGACCTCATGATCGTGGATCCGCCGGCATTCGCCAAGCACCGGGGCGCCCTGAACAACGCTCTGCGGGCCTATCAGCGGCTCAACGCCGCCGCCATCGCCAAGGTGGCTGCGGGTGGTCTCGTATTTACCTTCAGCTGCTCGCAGGTGGTGGACAAGGAGCGTTTCGCCCTGGCCGTCTTTTCGGCAGCCGCCCAGACGGGCAGGAGCGTGCGCATCCTCGACCGCTTCTGCCAGCCTGCCGACCATGCCGTGAGCATCTACCATCCGGAAGGGGAGTACCTCAAGGGGCTCCTGCTGTACGTTGAATAATAATGTGTTATCTATATGAAGAAGTTGAAACTACTGCTGCCGTTGGCGCTTGTTGCGCTCGCAGTCTCCTGCGGAACGCAGGCCGGTAAGGAAAAAGCACCGGCGAAATACCGCACCATCACCGTGTCCCTCTCGGACCAGACCCTGGAGTCGAAGTACGCCGCTACCCTCGAAGGGCAGCAACTCGTGGAGATCAGGCCCCAGGTGAGCGGTACCATCACCAAGATCTGCTTTAATGAAGGCGACAAGGTCCGTAAGGGCCAGACCCTCTTCATTCTCGACCAGGTGCCATACCAGGCTGCGGTGGAGGTGGCCGATGCCAACGTGAAGAGCGCCGAGGCCCAGCTGGCGACCGCCCGCCTCACGGCGGAAAGCAACCAGATGCTCTTCGATAAAGAGGTTATCTCGGCCTACGAACTTCAGACGGCGCGCAACGCCCTGGCTTCGGCCGAAGCCGCGTACGCCCAGGCCAAGGCCCAGGTGACCACGGCCCACAACAACCTCTCCTACACGGTAGTGAAAAGCCCCGTGGACGGCGTTGCAGGCATGATTCCTTACCGGGTGGGCGCCCTGGTGAGCAGTTCCATCGCGAGTCCGCTTGTGACTGTGTCGGACGACAATTTCATCTATGCCTACTTCTCGCTCAACGAGAACCAGATCCTGGAACTCATGCGCCAGTTCGGCTCGCAGGAGCGTTTCCTCAAGGAAATGCCGCCCGTGGCCCTGGTCATGAGCACCGGCGACCGTCTGCCTGAGTCCGGAAAAATCGATGCGGTGAGCGGTATCATCGACCAGAGCACCGGCGCCGTGCGTATGCGTGCCCGTTTTGACAACTCCGCCCACCTGATGCGCAGCGGCGGCAGCGCCACCGTGATCATCCCCACACACCGCACCGACTGCATCGTGATCCCGCAGACCTCCACGTTCGAGATCCAGGAAAAGGTGTTCGTGCAGAAAGTGGTGGAAGGCAAGACCAAATCGACCCCCGTGCGCGTGTTCCGGCTCAACGACGGCGCCAGTTATGTGGTCGAATCTGGTCTCAATCCCGGTGACGTAATCATTGCCGAGGGCGCCGGCCTGGTGAAAGAAGGTACCGCTATCATTACCCAAGAAGAGGAGCAGAAATGAACGTCAAGACCTTCATAGACCGCCCCATCCTTTCGGGCGTGATCTCGGTGGCCATTGTGATCGTTGGCGTTATAGCCCTGTTGCAATTGCCTCTGGAGCAGTTCCCAGACATTGCTCCGCCCACCGTGAGCGTGATGGCCAATTATCCGGGCGCCAGCGCATCCACTTGCCAGAAGAGTGTGGCCGTTCCGCTCGAGGAGGCCATCAACGGTGTGGAGAACATGATGTATATGGTATCGAACGCCACCAATGCCGGCTCCACCAGCATCAGCATCTACTTTAAGCAGGGGACCGACCCGGACATGTCGGTGGTGAACGTACAGAACCGCGTGGCCGAGGCCCAGCGCCTGCTGCCGGCTGAAGTGACTAGGACGGGCGTGACCATCCGCAAACGGCAGACGAGCACGCTCATGTTCGTTTCGCTCTACAGCCCCGACGACTCCTTCCAGTCGAACTTCCTCACCAACTACATGCAGATCAACATAGAACCCCGCCTGAGCCGTATCCCCGGCGTGGGCGAGGTGAATGTGTTCGGCGCGCGTTATTCCATGCGCATCTGGCTCGATCCGGGTAAGATGGCCATGTATTCGTTGGTTCCTTCCGACATCGCGTCGGTACTCAACGAGCAGAACATCGAGGCCTCCACGGGCAAGCTCGGCAGCGAAACCGAAAACGTGTTCGTCTATACGCTCAACTACCGTGGTCGTTATGAGCGCGAGGAGGAGTATGAGAACATGGTCATCAAGTCCTTGCCCGACGGTCGGATCCTGCGACTTAAAGACGTGGCCCGCATCGAACTGGGTGCCCAGCAGTACAACTTCTTCAACGAGGTGGACGGACATCCTTCCTGCAACTGTATGATCGTGCAGACTTCGGGTTCCAACGCCAACGAAGTCATCAAGCAGGTGCAGGCCGTGTTCAAGGAGGTGGAAAAGGAGCTTCCGGCCGGCATGAAACTGGCTACCATCATGAGCATCAAGGACTTCCTTGACGCTTCCATCCTTGAGGTCATCAAGACCCTGCTGCTGGCCATCCTGCTGGTGGTGATCGTGGTCTACCTCTTCCTCCACGACTTCAGGGCCACGCTCATCCCCACGATCTCCATCCTTGTGTCGCTCATCGGCACCTTCGCCTTCATCTACGCTGCCGGCTTCAGCCTGAACCTCATCACCCTGTTCGCGCTGGTGCTGGTAATCGGTACCGTTGTGGACGACTCCATCGTGGTGGTGGAGGCCGTGCAGGCGCGTTTCGACAACGGATACCGCTCGGCTTACCACGCCTCCATCGACGCCATGGGCGGCCTCACCTCGGCCATTGTCACCAACACCCTGGTGTTCATGGCTGTGTTCATCCCCGTCTGTTTCATGGGCGGCACCACGGGTATCTTCTATACGCAGTTCGGCCTTACCATGGCCGTGGCCGTGGGTATCTCCTGCATCAATTCGCTCACCCTGAGTCCGGCCCTCTGCGCCCTCATCATGCGGCCCCGCGCCGACATTGCGAAAGGGGAGAAGGCTTCATTCTCCGACCGTTTCCACTTCGCCTTCAACCGCTCCTTCGCCCGTTTCCAGGCCCGTTACGCCTTCGGGGAACTGGGTCTGTTCAAGCGTAAGTGGCTGGTATGGATACTGTTCTTGGTGGCCGTTGTGGGTCTGGGTTACATGCTCTCCACCACCAAGACGGGCCTTGTGCCCCAGGAAGACATGGGTTCCATCTCGGTGAACGTGCAGGCTGCGCCGGGCACCAACCTGGAGCAGACTGAGCACATCCTGGAAGAGGTGGAAGAGATTATCCGCGATATCCCGCAGGTGCGTCTCTATTCCCGTACGGCGGGCCGCGACAGCCGCGGTACCACCACCATGGGGGCGGGTAGTTTCAACCTGCGTCTCAAGCACTGGGATGAACGAAAATCGAAGGAAGACGGTATCGAAGCCGTCATGGAGGACATCTACCGGCGTACCGCCCACATTTCGGCGGCCACCATCCGTCTTTCCACCCGTCCCATGATCGCGGGCTACGGCTCCGGCAGCGGCTTTGAGATGCACGTACAGGACCGCAAGGGCGGCAGTATCGAGGACCTGCTCAAGCAGACGCGCCAGTTCATCGCCGCGCTCAACGAGCGTGAGGAGATCTCCCGCGCCTTCACCTCTTTCGACACCAAGCATCCGCAGTACATCGTGGACGTGGACGCGGCCCTGTGCATCCGCAACGGGCTCAAACCCACCGACGTGCTGAACGCCCTTTCGGTCTATGTGGGCGGCAGCTACGTCTCCAACTTCAACCGTTTCACCAAACTTTACCGCGTGATGGTGCAGGCCTCGCCCGAGTACCGTACCAGTCCGGAAGACCTGCATAATATATATGTACGCAACTCTTCCGGGCAGATGTCGCCGCTGAGCGAGTACGTGCGCCTCACCCGTACCTACGGGGCGGAGTCGCTCTCACGCTTCAACCTGTTCCCGTCCATCGCCGTCTACGGTGAGAACGGCAAGGGCTATTCTTCCGGCCAGGTGATCAAGGCCATCCGGGAGGAAGCGGCCAAGAACCTGCCTGAGGGCTATGGGTATGAATTCGGCGGCATGTCTCGTGAGGAGGCCCAGACGGGCAATACAACGGCCATCGTGTTCGGCCTCTGCCTGGTGTTTATCTTCCTCATTCTCTGTGCCCTCTACGAAAGTCTCATGATCCCGCTGGCTGTTATCCTGTCTGTGCCATTCGGCCTGGCGGGCAGTTTCCTCTTCGCTAAGATCTGGGGTCTCGAGAACAACATCTACCTTCAGATCGGGCTCATCATGCTCATTGGCCTGCTGGCCAAGACGGCCGTGCTGCTCACGGAATACGCCACCCAGGCCCGTGAGAAGGGGATGAGCATCACCCAGGCGGCCATGTCGGCGGCGAAGGACCGTCTGAGGCCCATCCTCATGACCTCGCTCACCATGATCATCGGCCTGCTGCCTCTGGTCTTCGCCAACGGTGTGGGCGCCAAGGGCAACGTTTCCGTGGGCGTGGGCGCTGTGGGTGGCATGCTCATCGGCACTATCGCCCTGCTGCTGGTGACCCCGGTCTTCTTCATCATCTTCGAATACATCCAGGAACGTTATCTGCCGGCCCGTCACGTGGGCCTCAATGCCGATTCCGACAAAAACGGGGAGGACGCGCAATGAAAAGACTGACCATTCTCTGCTTTGCGGCCTGTGCGCTGCTTTCCTGCGGCATCTACGGCCGTTACGAGCGTCCGCAGCTGGACGTTCAGGCCGATACCCTTTCCCTGCCTTCCTGGCGGGGCGTCTTCGCCGACGCGGCCTTGCAGGCCCTCATCGACACGGCCCTCAGCCGCAATACCAACCGGGCTGTGGCCCTGTTGCGCGTGGAGGAAGCCGAGGCATCGCTCAGCGCCGCACGGCTTGCCTTCCTGCCTTCGCTCTCGCTTACGGGGGGCGCCAACCTCTACGAGACGCAGAATCTCTCTCTGGGCGCGCGTTCCTCCTGGGAACTCGACCTCTTCGGCAAACGGCTCAACGCCAAACGCAGCGCCGCGGCCGCCCTGGAGGGGAGCAAATCCTACGAGCGGGCCGTGCAGACTTCGCTCGTCGCGAGCGTGGCGACGGCTTATTACACCCTGCTCATGCTCGACGCGCAGCTTTCCATCAGCGAGCAGACCCTGCTCAACTGGGACAAGAGCATTTCGGTTCTGGAGTCACTCAAGATGGCGGGTAAGACCAACGATATCGCCGTGCTCCAGGCCAAGGCCAAGAAGATGAACCTCGAGGCCTCATCGGTCTCCATCCGGGGCAACATCGCCAAGGCCGAAAATGCGCTCTGCGCCCTTCTGGGCGTGCCGCAGCGCAGCATCGCCCGCGGCAATCTGGAGGGAGCGGAACTCAGTTTCCCCTGGGAAGGCGTAGCCCTTTCCACCATGGCGGCCCGGCCCGACGTGCTGCAGGCGGAGCATGCCCTGGAACAGGCAACTTATGGCACCCAGGGTGCGCGTGCTGCCTTCTATCCCGATTTGAGCCTTTCGGGTTCGCTCGGGTGGACCAGCGGGGGCGCTCCTGTGACCGACCCTTCGGCCTGGATCGCTTCGGCCCTGGCTTCCCTCACGGCGCCCGTCTTCAGCCGGTGGGCGAACAAAGCGTCCCTGCGTATTGCCAAGGCCCGTCAGGAGGAAGCCAAACTGCAGTACCGGCAGACCCTGCTCGACGCCGGACGTGAAGTGAATGACGCGCTCGCCGCCTGCCAGACGGCGAAGGAACGGATTGAGATTGACACCCGCCAGCAGGAAGCCCTGCAGCAGGCCGTGGAGAAGATTGAACTCATGATGCGCTACTCCCACACCAACTATCTGGAGGTGCTCACGGCGCAGCAGTCCTACCTGGACGCTGAACTTAAGGTGGTAGATGACCGGGTGGCCCTCATCCAGGGTTGCATCAGTCTCTACAGGGCCCTGGGCGGAGGCGCGGAATAGTCTTTATAACAGACGCTCGATGAAGCGGTGGACGTTCTGGAAGGATTGGTCGGAAGCCTCCTCCCAGAAGCGGTCGTAGTCTTCCTGGTGCCCGTCACCCGATACGTCACTGATGATCCGGAAACTCAGGAACGGTATGCCGTAGAGATGGCAGACCTGCGCGAGTGCGCCCGATTCCATGTCGACGGCCAGCGCCTCGGGGAAATGGGCCAGGATGGCGTCGCCCTCGGCCTGGGTGGCGATGAAACGGTCGCCGCTGCAGATGAGGCCTCCATGAATGGCGCCTTGCGTGCCGCCGGACAGCGACATAGCCTTGGCATAGAGGTCCGGATCGGCCGTGAACCGGGGCGGAAGACCCTGAATCTGCCCCCAGGCGTTGCCTTCTCCGCACCAGACGTCATGGTAGACGATTTCTGACGAGACTACCACGTCGAGCGGACGGAGGACGGGGGAGAGCCCGCCCGCCACACCGGTACTCAGAAGGCAGTCGGGCCGATGCGTGCGGATGAGTTCCACGGCCTTCACGGCCGCATTCACTTTGCCCATGCCGCTGCGTTCCAGGATGAGGGAAGGGTGCCTGAGCCCCTTGAGGCGCTCGTATTCGTTGTCGAGCGCGACGATGATGCCGATTTTCATACGGAACAAAGTTAAGAAAAAAGCGCCTTTTCATGCAAATAATGCTTAATATTGTATGGACCATTTGCGTCTAACACGAAGTTAACTAATAATCGATGAAACGCATCTTATTGTGTATCATTGTATACCTTGTCTTCTTGCCCGCTTCGGCCGGCGAGTTGGACCGGTATATCGATGCAGCGCTCGCGCAGAAGGGCATACCCTCCTCGCCGCAGAGCGATCCCGCCCGCCTTGTGCGGCGTACCTTCCTGGTGGTCACGGACCGCATTCCTACAAGCCAACAGACAGCAGCCTACCTGCGCAATCCTGACCGTATTGCACTGGTAGACAGTCTGCTCGCCTCCGAGGGTTTTGTGGAGAAACAGGTGCTCAAATGGGGCGACCTGCTCCGCATTAAGTCGGAATTCCCGAGCTGTATGTGGCCTAACGCGGTGCAGGCCTTCAACAAATGGCTGGGCGACGCCTTCCGCGCCAACATGCCCTACGATGCCTTCGTGCGTTCCCTGCTGCTCTCGACAGGCAGCAATTTCCGGGTGCCGCAGACCAACTTCTACCGGGCCGGAAACGACCGCAGCCCCGCCAAATTCAGCGCCGACGCAGCCCTGCTCTTCCTGGGACGCCGTAAGGCCCCGGTTGGCTGGGAACCCTTCTTCGCCCAGGTGAAGTTCAAGTCGACCAAGGAGTGGAAGGAGGAGATTCTCTGTCTCAATCCCGACGCTGAGCAGAAGGAACAGGCTATCCTGGATGGCCGGAACATCAATCTCGAACCAGGAACCGACTGGCGCCAGCCCCTTGCTGAATGGCTCACTTCCAAGCAGAACCGAGACTTCGCCCGCGCCTTCGCCAACCGTCTCTGGGCCTGGCTGATGGGACGTGGCATCATCGATCCCTGTGATGATATGGATGGCGGACACGCGCCGGTGGATGCTGCCGTGCTGGACTACCTCACCGACCGGTTCATCGCCTCTGGCTTCGACGTCAGGGCCCTCGCCCGCGAAATCCTGCTCAGCGACGCCTTCTCCCGCAGCACGCTCTCGGTCAAGGGCAACGAGGCCGACGACACGGGCTTCTCGCACTACCGGCTCGACCGGCTCACCAGCGAGCAGCTGTGCGACGCCATCTGCGACATTACCGAGATTCCCGACCTCTACTCGAGCCGTGCACCGGAACCTTTTACCAACTTCCCGGCCGGCACCCGCGCCAATCAGGTCTGCGACGGCACCATCACCACGCCTCAACTCGACCTCTTCGGCCGTCCTTCGCGCGACGTGGCGCTGGAATCGTCGCGCGACAATACCCTCGATGCCAAGCAGATCCTCTATCTGCTCAATTCTACCGTCATCCAGGACAAGCTCACGCGCAGCCCTTATATGAAACAGATTGCCGGCAAAGACCGAACGACGGCCATTAAAGACATCTACATGCGTGTCCTGAGCCGTCCCGCCACCCGGGAGGAGATAAGCGCTTTCCAGAAGTGGACCCAGGGGCTCGATCCCGCTTTCCGCGGACGCCGCGGTCTCGAATCGCTCGTCTGGGCCCTGATTAATTCCGATGAATTCTTATTCGTAAACTGATGAAACGCGCCATCTTTGTTGTTTTCGCCCTGCTGGCCCTGGGGGCCGGAGCGGCGTTCGGACAGGCCCGGTCGCTTGTCTACATCTATCTGGACGGCGGTTCTTCGCAGACAGATACCTTTGATCCTAAACCCGAAGCCGGCGCCAATTATACCGGTAAGTATAAAACGCCCATCCAGACCAATGTGCCCGGAATCATGATTGGGGAGCGGCTCAAGCATCTGGCAAAGATCGCCGACCGCTACACCATTCTGCGCGGCATGTGCGACGGCACCAACGCCCATGAGACCGGTCACTACCGCATGCTCACGGGCGACATGACGGGCAAGGACATCGTCTATCCTTCCTATGGGGCCATGATTTCCTATAAGAAGGCGGACAGCTATAACAATCCCATCTTCCCGTACATCTGCATTACGGAGGCCTCCACGCGCTTCAACGAGGCCGGCTTCCTGAAGGCATGGTACAAGCCCTACGACACCGGCGGCAAGCCCGACGCGGCCCAGTTCGACGTGAGCGGCATCTACGACCACCGTATGGACGACCGGCTCCTGCAGGCCCGCCGCGAACTCCTGGGCACGCTTACGAAACTGGGTAAACCCGTGGAGCAGACCCCGGAGGTGCAGAAGGCCGCCCGTCTGCGCGAGCAGAACTACGAACTCATCCTGGGCGGAGTGCGCGAGGCGTTCGACCTCACCACCGAATCAGATTCGGTACGCAACGCCTACGGCCGTAACAACTTCGGCCAGTCCTGCCTTGCCGCCCGCAAACTTGTGGAGCGCGGTGTACTGGTGGTGATGGTCCGTTTCCGCGGCTGGGACACGCACAAGGAGCATTTCAAACGTATGGACCAGCGGCTCGACGAACTCGACGCCGGCGTTTCGTCGCTCATCCTCGACCTTGAGAAGGACGGCCTCCTCGACAGCACCATCGTGGTGGTGGGCGGCGAGTTCGGCCGTACGCCCCTCATCGCTTTCGGTCCGCCATGGAACGGCGGCCGCGGACACTACGGTGCGGCGTTCTCCTATCTGGTAGCCGGCGGCGGCTTCGAAGGCGGCCGCGTGGTGGGAGAGACTGATGCCAAGGGCGAGCAGGTCGTGTCGCGCAAGATCTATCCTGCAGACCTCTGGGCCAGCGTCTACACCCTCATGGGCATTGATCCCCTGGGCACCGTGGACCATCCCGTGTTGGGCCCCATTCCCATGCTGCCTTCCTATGGTAAGGAGGGTCAGAGCAACGGTATGCTTACCGAAATCATGAAAGTTCCGCAGCAATGAAAAAGATTGTATCCATAGCCCTTCTCCTGCTTGTGGGCGGCAGTTTTGCGCTTGCCCAGAAGGGTAATATCGGTTTTGTCTATCCCTGCGGCGCCTGCAAAGGCACGACCGTAGAGGTGACCGTAGGCGGCCAGAACCTGAGCAAGGCCACGGGCATCATCGTGAGCGGCCAGGGGGTGAAAGGGGAACTGATCCCCATGCCCAAGGGCCAGAAACCCAAAAAGAAGAAGAGCCGTAACATCGGCGAGGAAGACAATCTCCAACTTGCCGACCAGGTGCGCTTCCGCCTTACCATCGATGCCAAAGCCGAGCCAGGTCTGCGTGACCTGCGCCTGGTGATGCCCAATGGCGTGACCAACCGCCTCTATTTCGAGGTGGGCCAGCTGCCCGACGTGCTGGAAGACGGCAAGGCCGATCTCTCCGCTTCTTCTGACCAGCTCCCGGTTACTTTCAACGGACAGATCATGCGGAGCGACGTGGACCGCTTCCGTTTCCGCGCCCACAAGGGCCAGAAACTCGTGCTGGAGGCCAAAGGACGCGTGTTCGTTCCCTATATGGCCGATGCCGTTCCGGGTTGGTTCCAGCCGGTGATGCATCTCTACGACGCCGCTGGAAAGGAAGTGGCCTTCAGCGACGACTATACCTATCATGTCGATCCCGTCATCTTCTTTGAGGTCCCCGAGACGGGCGACTATTTCATCCAGATCCACGACGGGCTCTACCGCGGCCGGGAAGATTTCACCTACCGCATCAGCGTAGGCGAACTGCCCTTCATCACGAGCGTCTATCCGCTGGGCGGCCCCGTGGGTGTGCGGCAGAAACTCACCGTACGCGGCTGGAACCTGAAATCCGACAAAATGAAAGTCTCACCCATGCACGAGGGCGACGTGCGCTTGATCGCCAAAGGTAAGGGCGGTCTGCAGTCGAATGTGGCCCTCTATCGGGCCGACAAACTTGAGGAGACCGATTACCGCGGCGCCAAACCCAACCGTGAGCGAGACCACGCCTGGGGCGTTCCCATTGACGGCGCCGTGAACGGAGTCATTACCGAGCCGTTCCAGGAGCACTGGTACCATTTCGTCTCCAAAAAGCGCCAGGCGCTGCATCTGGAGGTGGTTGCGCGCCGGGTTGGTTCTCCAGCAGACCTTAGGATGACCGTCTATGACTGGAAAGGCAAGGTCGTGGCCGACAACGACGACTTCGAAGATGCCGACGACTACATGGCAACCCATTTCGCCGACCCGCAGATTACCATGCGTGCGGACCAGGGCCGTCACTACTATGTGCGTCTGATTGAAACCCAGGCCAAGAGCGGTCCCGACTATGCGTTCCGTTTCAAACTGGCCGTGTCACAACCCGACTTCAGTATCAACCTGGAGCCTGCCACCTTCGCCGTTCCGGAAGGCGGTACGGGGAACTTCAATGTGGTGCTCACACGTAAGCAGCGCTTTGGCGGGGCCGTCGACCTGAAGGTAGAGGGCCTTCCGCGCGGATTCAAGGTGAGCGGCGACCGCATCGAACCGGGTGCCCGCCGGACCATCGTCTCCGTTACCGCCCCTCGGGGCGCCGAGCACGGAACCATCCATCCCGGCGTTGTGGGAATGGCGTCGGTTCCCGGTGGCGGTGGAGACATCACACGAGAAGGCAAGCCTGTGGAGAGTATGATGCAGGCCTTCTATTATACGCACCTCATGCCCATCGACGAGTTCAGCCTCGAGGTGGGCGAGCCCCAGCCTTTCCGCCTGGAGGTGGAAGCGCCCGAAGGGCTTAAACTCTCCCGGGAACAGAAAAGCCCGGTCCGTGTGCGTGTGATCCGAGACGAGGGTTTCGACAAACCCGTTACACTCATGCTGCGCTCGTCGGAGAGTGGAGTGAAGGCCGAAGCAGTAGTGGTGGAAGGCAACGCCGACAGCGGCGTGCTCGAAATCGTTTTCACGGGAAAGAATCCTCGTGACCGCGTGACCCGCCTGTTGGTCTCCGGTGTGGTGAAGGGTAGTTCGGGCCGCATCGCCGGTAAGGCACGTAACGCCTTCGTTGCATCCATTACGGCTTATGCGCCCGTGTTCGACGCCCAGATGCCCGGCACCGGCGTCATGCCCAAAAACAACGCGAAAGCAAGGAAGTAAATCCTAAATCGATGTTTGTCCGCGCCGCGTCCGAGTCCGACCTGGAATCCATTATGGCCGTACTTGATGCGGCGCGGCTCATTATGCGCCGGAATGGCAACGTCCGACAGTGGGTGAACGCTTATCCTTCCAAGGATATTATTGTGGATGATATCCGACGCGGTTACGGACAGGTGGTAATGGAAAATAATCGAATTGCCGGCTATTTCGCCTTCATTCCTTCTCCGGAACCCACCTATTCCGTCATCTATGAGGGCTCCTGGCTCGACGACAGCCAGCCCTACCATGTAATTCACCGGATTGGCAGCCTTCCTGAGGTGCACGGCGTCTTTCGAACTCTGATCGAATGGTGCGCTGCGCGCGAGGGGAACCTGCGTATCGACACGCACCGCGACAACCATATCATGCAGCATCTGCTGGAGCGGAACGGTTTTCATTACTGCGGTATCATCTTCCTTCTGTCGGGTGACGAACGTCTGGCCTATCAACGGCTGACGGAAGTGTAATATTTCTTATCTTTGCGGTAATGAAAAGATTTATCCTTCCTATTCTGTGCTCGCTTGCGGCGCTTTCCCTGCAAGCGCGGTCGATGGACCGCAATCTGGGCAATCCCAAGTCTCTCTTCATTGAAAAAGGTTCCTGGGAAGTAAGCGTTTCCGGCCGTTACCTGAATTTGGGCGCCAATGGTCTGGATGGGGCCACAGGTGTTTCCATGCTGGGTGTGCTGAAAGATGTCGAGGGTAAGGGGGCCTACACCCGGATCTGTTCGGATGCATCCTGGTTCTTCGCCAACAATGCCTGTGTGGGCGCACGCCTGGGGTATGAGTCCCTCCTGGCCGACGTGGACGATGCGGCGCTGCTCGCCGTGGTCACGCTTCAGAACAAGCATCTCGATTCCCGGTACGTCACCGGCTCCCTCTTCTGCAGGAATTATATCCCGCTTTTCGACAGCAAGATCCTTGCGCTTGTGGGTGAGGTCCGGCTCCTGGGGCGCTTCGGCTTCACCAAGGACTATGAGCAGACACCCCGCGGCAAATACGGCAATTACACGGGCCAAAACAGCCTGTCGCTGGCCTATTGTCCGGGGCTTACCGTGTTTGTGACCAACGAATGCGCGCTGGAGATCCTTCTGCCCTTACTCAGCTTCGGCTATACCTGGGGCCACCAGGTGGAGAAGGGGGAGAGCGAGCGGGAAATTAGTCGTTTCTATGCTTCCACCCGCCCCGACCTCCTGGGTGTCAGCGCGGGTATCAGCGTTTATTTTTGAGAGCGATGAAAAGGTTTTTGCTATATTTCGGTGCGGCCTTGTTCCTAACGGCCTGCAGTGATCGCTGGAACGATCTGGTTCACACGGAGGTTCCTGCCTATATCCATGTCTTCGAAGTGGAAGGACAGTTGCGTTCCGATGTGTCCACTTCGGATAAGACCGTTTCTATCCTGCTTCCTTACGGAACCGACGTTTCTGCGCTGAAGATTACGAAACTGCTTATTACCGAGACGGCGGTCTGCAATCCCGCCCTGAAGGAGGGAGACGTCATCAACCTCTCCGCGCCGCTCACGGTAACGCTCAGCACCTACGACGATTACGTGTGGACTGTCAGCACGGTCATCAAGCCTAAACCTCTGAGCGACATCTACAATATGTCGTTCGACCTCTGGTGCAGGGATGCTTGGGATATGTACGATTCACCCTATGAAGATGGGGCAGACCCTGAGGACCGTTCCGTCTGGGGGTCGATCAATCCTTTTATCGCCATGCTGGGGACCCCGGTTCTTTTTGGAGAAAAGGAGTTTCTGGCAGTGGCAGGAGAGGGGAAAGCGGCTTTGAAACTGCAGACCCGCCGTGTGGACATGATAGATAAGACGTTCCCGGGAACCATCATCACGGGTCAGGTGGACAATTTTGACACGGTAAACACCGATGCTACGGTTGGCATTCCGTTTACCAAGCGGCCGAAGTCGCTCGACGGCTATGCCTGCTACAAGCCGAAGGAGAGCGACAAGGGCGTCATTTTCATAGCCCTTGTGGACTGGACCGGTCCCCAGCCGTATTCTCCGCCGTCCAAACTGCTGGAGGTAGAGAAGATCCCCGGTCTCGTGGGCTATGGAAAGAAGGTCTATGACGCGGATATGAGCGCCTATGAGCCCTTCAATATCGACATCACCTATGTGAGCACTGCTTCGCCCAAATACGTGGCTATCCTGGCCTCCTCCAGCGAAGGCGACGGCGTCGACGGCTCCGTTCTCTACCTCGACGAGCTGGGCTTCAGCTACTGAGGTTTTTGACCTCATTTGTGAGATTATGGAAGTTGTACAGAGTTTTACCATCGATCACACGCAGCTGAAGCCGGGCATCTACGTGTCGCGGGAGGACAGGGGATTCACCACCTTCGATCTGCGGATTACCGAGCCCAACCGGGAACCGGCCGTTGCGCCTGCGGCCATGCACAGCCTCGAGCACCTTATGGCTACCTGGTTCCGCAATTCGGAGGTGAAAGATGACGTGGTCTATGTAGGGCCCATGGGTTGCCTCACGGGCATGTATGTCATCATGACGGGAGCGTTCAGCGTGCAGGACATGCGGCGTCTTACCATGGAATGTCTGGAATGGATCTTGACGCAGGATGAGGTTCCGGCCACGCGTCCGGAGGCCTGCGGCAACTATCTGCTGCACGACCTGCCCATGTGCAAGTGGGAGTGCGCCCGCTATCTGGACCGCCTGAAAAACGATTTCCACAGCGAATACAGCAAGATTCAAGTTACCCTTGGCGACGGAAAGACCTTCGCCGACGCTTAAAACAGCAGACCTATGAAAAGGAACGAAAGACCCCGTTACGAAGCGCCTTGCGTGAAGGAACTTTCAGTTATGCCGGAGCGACTCATCTGCATCTCCGGAAACAGCGGCACCGAAAAGGTGGGCAAAAGCGGCTCGAGTTACAATGATTCCGTATTCATCTAATTCGACGGCCCTATGAACACGAGATTACTCTTTTGCGCCACGACCGTCTGCCTGTGTGCCCTCCTGTCCTGCCAGAAAGAGGAGCAGGAGCAATTGGACAATACGTCGGTGACGGAAGAAGCCGTCGTCTTCTCCGCCTCCACGGACGCTGCGACGAGGACGGAACTTACGGACAACGGCGACGATACGTATACCATCGTCTGGAGATCGGGCGACGCCATCAATGTCAACGGTTACAGCCTGAACCTGCAGACGGCCGATCAGCCCGATGGCTATGGCCCCGGCTACACGCGCGGGAATTTCTCCGGTCCGTGGATGCCGACCGCCGGCGGATCTTCACCCAGATACAAGGCCGTGTATCCATCGTCCATTTTCGGTACGCCAGGTAGCCTGCCCGCGGAGCAGCATTACGTGGCGGACAACGTGGAGGCCTTCCCCATGTACGCGGAGTCGGACGACCTTTCCCTTGAGTTTCACAACCTTTGCGGCATCATCTGCCTTGGACTGAAAGGCGATACCCGAAGCATTTCCTCCATCACCCTTGCCGACGTGGACGACACGCCCAAAGCCATGAGCGGTCCCTATACCGTCTCCTCCAATACGGCTGTCATCACTTCGGGCTCGGCGGGAACCTCCCTGCTGTGTTCCCCGGCCGTGGCGCTTCTTGAAGACGAGTTCACCTACTTTAATATTGTGGTGCCTGCCGAGACATACGGTAAACTGAAGATCATGATCGAAGCAAGCGACGGTTATGTCTGGACGCTCACATCTACGGTAGACATCGTGGTTGAACGGAGCAAGATTACCCCCATCAATCTGTCGAGCCCGAACTTCAAGAACGACAAAAAGCAGATTATCTACACCACATACAATGGTACAAGGATAGATTCATATTCAAATGGTAACGACGCCTCCGTGTTCGGAGACGGACTGCGTGTCATCAGCCATAAATATGAGGGAGGTGTTGGCTCTATCTCGCTTGACGGCGAGATTACCCGGATAGGAGATGGCGCCTTCAACGGGAAGACCGCGATTGTTACCATGACCATCCCGTCTACAGTCACTTCCATTGGCGGGAGCGCGTTCCGGAGCCTGAACCGGCTAACGACGCTCAACATTCCCGATGGCGTTACTTCCATCGGAGATATGGCTTTCCAGGGCTGCAGCGCCTTCAATCCGGCCGGGCAGCTGGATCACATTACCTCCTTCGGCGGAGCCTGCTTCCAAGGCACGCTGCTTGACGGAGACCTTGTGATCGGCGACGAAGTCACGAAAGTGGACAATTATGCCTTCCGGGAGACGCGCATCGCCTCCGTAACCTTTGAAGGAACCCCTTCCACGCTCGGCAACTTCATCTTCCAGTCATGCGCGCTCCTGGAAGAAGCTACGTTTGAAGACGATATCCACATCACGACCGATATGTTCATCAGTTGTGGATCCCTGGAGACGGTTACCTTCAACGGAGCCTGCACGACCATTGGGAACAACGCCTTCAGGTACTGTTCTTCGCTTGCATCCATCATACTGCCCAACTCACTCACGAGCCTGGGTACCTATGCGTTCGCCGGCTGTTCATCCCTTTCCAGTGTAACGCTTTCCACGAATGCGTCGTTCACGACGATTCCCACGAACTGCTTTGAGGGTTGTTCTCTATTGACCGCTATTACCATTCCGTCCAATATTACGACCATACAGGGTTCTGCCTTCCATAACTGCGGACTGACCGCCCTTCCGACGGGTTGGGACCGTTCCGGAATCAGCTATGCCAGCAGCGTATTCACCGGTTGTCCCATTTCCTCCATTACCTTCCCGGACGCGTGGACCAGTATCCCCAACTATTTCTGTAACGGAATCACGGCACTCGAGGAGGTTGTCCTCGGAAGCGGTATCACCGGAATTGGCACCAATGCATTCAGTGGCTGTTCCTCGCTCGAGGATGTCACTTTGAACGCCGTTCTTTCCACGATCGGGAACTACGCCTTCAGCGGCTGCACCTCGTTGTCTTCCCTGACGCTGCCCTCTTCGGTAACTTCCCTTGGTTCTTACGCTTTCCAGAACTGTGCGTTTTCTTCCATGCCTTCCGGCTGGGAGAAAGCAGGCATCAGCTACGCCGGATACTGCTTTAAGGGCTGTCCGATCACTTCGATTACCTTCCCCAATACCTGGACAAGCATTCCTAATCATTTCTGCGACAGTATGACTGCACTCGAGACGGTCGTTGTCGGTACAGGTGTTACATCGATTGACAATCATGCGTTCAGCAGTTGCACGGCGCTTTCCAGCGTCACCATACCGGAAGGCGTAACAACGCTCGATCAGTATGCATTCTACCTTTGCACATCCCTGGCTTCCATCAGCTTGCCGTCTACGATTAATTACATCGGCCCACGCGCGTTCCAGTCCAGCGGTCTCACCGACCTTCCGGCGGGACTCCATGGAGGAATCACCTTCAGGGATTATGTGTTCGCTTCCACCAAGATGACAGATATAACCATCCCTGGCGGCATTCTGACAATCGGGGAAAGTATGTTCAACAGCTGCAATCTGCTGACGCGTGTCGATCTGAATGACGTCACGACGGTTGAATCTAACGCATTTAGTTCCTGCTCAGTGCTGTCCACCCTTATCGCCGACAATGTAACCACATTGAATATCTCTGCCTTCGATTCCTGTACTTCGCTTACGACGGTAAACCTAGCGTCCGCGACGACCATAGGCAAGAAGTCTTTCAATGGTTGTACGAGTCTTGTCTCAGCATCGCTTCCCGCTGCAATAACCATGGGACAGGAAATATTCTATGGCTGCACGAAACTTGAAACCGTAGATATTGGAAGCGGCATTACGTCGATAGGCAGTAACTGCTTCAGGAACAACGTAAAACTGAGTTCCCTGACGGTCAGGGCGACTTCCGTACCGACACTCGAAACCACCCTCAGCAACTACGGTTCCTTCACGCCAACCATCTATGTTCCCGCCTCTGCAGTCGAGGACTATAAGGTTGCCGGAGTCTGGAGCAACTACGCAGGCAGTATCACGGCCATCGTACCGTAGGAAGGAGCGTCAGTCCTGCAGGTCGAGGATGACGAGCCGGTCGCCGGCCTCAAGGATGGTGTCACGGTTGGGAATGATGCATTCCTCGCCGCGCTTGATCATGATGATAATGCTGGAACCGGGATTCTCCCGGATGGCTTTCCCCACACGGCGGCTGTCAGCCTTTATGGTTTTCTCCTTGATGCGGGAACCACTGCCGTAGTAGACCTTGGACAGGGTTATGACCAGGTCGCCGGCCTGAATGACGACGCTGCCAGAGGGTAGGATTCTCTCTCCGTTACGGAAAATGAGGGCTATGATGATCCCTTCCGGCAGGCTCAGTTCGCGGATGCTCTTGCCTTCCCAACTGCTGCCCGCCTCGATATTCAGTTTCCCGAAGAAAACGTCATCGTCATCGAAGTCGTTGAAGGTGCGTAAGACGTTGCCGTTGCGGTCGATCATGTCGAGCCGGCGTGACATCAGGGGAAGAAGCGTGCCCTGTAGCGACATGGACAGGAGCACGATGCAGAAGACGATATTGAAGAAATCGATCCCCAGATAGGTCCCGTTCACCGCAAGGATGGCAAAGACGATGGAGGCGGCGCCGCGCAGGCCGGAGAAGCCGATCAGACGCCGCTGTTGGAAAGAGAAACGGCGGAAAGGGAGCAGCACAGCATTCACCGCAAGCGGGCGGGCCAGGATGAGCATGCAGAGGAAAATCCCCAGAGCCGGCAGGATGGCGGAACTGAAGCCTGACGGTTTGGCCAGGGCACCCAGGATGAAGAACACAAGCACTTCCATGAGGGTGGTGATGCCGTCGAAGAAATGCACGAGCATCTTCTTGTTCGCGTAATACTTGTTGCCCATCATAACGCCCACGATGTAGACGCTCAGGAAGCCGTTTCCGTGCAGGGAAACGGGTATGGCATAGGCCAACATCGCCACGGTGAGGATATAGAGCGAGATGAAACCTTCCGTGCGGAATCTCATCTTTCTCAGTCCGAAAGCCCCCAGCTGGGCGATGACGACGCCCAGAAATGCGCCTAAGACAATCTCCAGAAGGACGTTCAGGACCAGTCTGCTCGGGCTGGCACTGACGTTCAGGACCGAGATCATGGTGATGGTGAGCATGTGACCGATAGGGTCGTTGCTCCCGCTTTCCACCTCCAGTATGGGTGCGCTGTAGTTCTTGAGATTCAGGCGCTTGGATTTGAGGATGGAGAAGACCGATGCGGCGTCGGTCGAACTCACGACGGAACCCAGCAGAAGGCTCTCGGCCCAGCCCCAGCGCAGGACGAGGTGGCAGAAGACACCCGTGATAAGAGCGGTGATGACTACGCCCAGCGTGGAAAGCAGTCCAGCCACCCCCACAATAGGTTTTACGGCGTCCCATCGGGTGCCGAAACCGCCGTAGAACATAATGAATATGAGCGCGATCTCACAGATGCGTTCCGCCAGGGGAAAACCTATGTAGCCCAGGGAGATGACACCGTGGTTACCCAGCAGCACGCCCAGCAGGATGAAACCGAGCAGGGTAGGGACACCCAGCTTGCCGGAAAGGTTGTTGAGCCCGATGCAGGCCAGGATAATGACGGATATCTGTATGAGCAGATAGATATTCATGGAGCAAAGGTAAGGAAATAATGCTTATATTTGCGTGTTATCCAAGAAGAAGGTTATGATTTATTCCAAACTCACAGACCTCATAGGCCGCACTCCCTTGCTGGAAGTGAGCGGTTTTCCCGGACAGGGCGCGCGAATTGCGCTCAAACTCGAGTATTTCAACCCGGGCGGAAGCGTGAAAGACCGGGTTGCCCTTTCCATGATTGAAAACGCCGAGGCGAAAGGCCTCCTGAAACCCGGTGCCACGATTGTGGAGCCCACCAGCGGCAATACGGGCGTGGGGCTCGCGTGGGTGGCCGCCTCCAAAGGCTACAAGGTCATCCTGACCATGCCGGACAGCATGAGCCTGGAACGCCGCAACCTCCTGAAGGCCCTGGGCGCCCGGCTCGAGCTTACTCCGGGCGCGGAAGGGATGAAGGGAGCCATCCGCAGGGCGGAAGAACTGCGCGACAGCATTCCCGGCGCTATCATTCCCGGTCAGTTCGTCAATCCCGCCAATCCGGCCGCGCACGAGCGCACGACCGGACCGGAAATCTGGGACGCGACGGAAGGGGCTGTGGATATCTTTGTGGCGGGCGTGGGCACCGGTGGCACTGTGAGCGGGGTTGGACGCGCCCTCAAGGCCCGCAAACCGGAAGTGCGGATCGTAGCCGTAGAGCCGGCCTCCTCGGCCGTCCTGAGCACCGGCGTGGCCGGAAAGCATAAGATTCAAGGTATCGGGGCCGGATTCGTACCCAAGACCTACGACGCTTCGGTGGTAGATGAGATCCTGCCCGTAGCGGACGACGACGCCATCCGCGCTTCGCGTCTGCTCGCCGCGCACGAAGGCCTGCTGGTAGGCATCTCGTCCGGAGCAGCCTTCAGCGCTGCGCTGGAACTCTCCAAACGGCCGGATAACAAGGGTAAACTCATCGTGGCCCTTCTGCCCGATACGGGGGAGCGTTACCTGTCCACTATCCTTTACGCTTTTGAAGATTATCCGCTTTGAGCCTCTCGATCGTTCGCACCCGTGAATTGCTGGAACGGCTGGTCTCGTCCGTAAAAAGCCTGTCGTTTCCCGAATACAGCGAAGAGAAGGAGTCTTCCGCCCTGGAGGGAGCCCGTCAGAGCCTCTCCCTGCTGAGCGACGAAAAAACGGCTGCTGCATTCCTGGAGGGGCTGGCCGAAGTGAAGCGGCTGCTGCACAGCGATGTTGTGGCCATCTACGAGAATGATCCGGCGGTGCTGGACGAGCGGGAAATCGTGTACTGCTATCCGGCCATCACGGCCATGCTGCACTACCGCTGCGCGCATCTGCTGTTGCAACTGGGCGTGGCGCTGCTGCCGCGGATGCTTACCGAACTCGCCCACGCGCAGACTGGGATCGATATCCATCCCGGCGCGCAGATCGGCGCCTCGTTCGCCATCGACCACGGAACCGGCGTGGTAATTGGTGCTACTGCTGTGATAGGGGAGCATGTGACGCTCTATCAGGGTGTTACCCTGGGCGCCAAGAATTTCCGCTATGACGAGAACGGACGGCCTGTAGACCAGCCGCGCCATCCCATCCTGGAAGACAACGTGACGGTCTATTCCAATGCCACCATTCTGGGACGGGTTCGCATCGGGCATGACTCGGTAATCGGAGGTAACGTCTGGCTCACAAGCGACGTGCCGCCCCGCTCCCGTGTGCTTCAGCGCAAGGCGGTGTCGGTACAGTATTTCGCCGACGGCGCCGGTATTTAGCTGTATTATTCCAGGCTCCTCAGCAGGGCCTGAGATTGAGCGACGAGGGCGGCGACGTCTTCGTTGCTGCTGTGCAGCCAGTCCACTTCGCGGAAACGCCGCAGCTGCGCGTCGAGCAGCGCTTCCTTGCGCAGATCGAGTCCGCCGCGGCGCAGGATCCCCATTTTCTCAAAGTCCTGGATGCCTTCTATGAGACGTTCCATACGGATGCTGGGGCCGTCGGGATAGACGAGGAAACAGTCTCCGGCGCGCCATACGCGGAAACGCGCGTCGCGGCAGGGGTCCTTTACCCAGCTGTTGTAGGCCCAGCGCAGATAGCCGCTGTAGCCGAGTGCCGCGGCGTACCAGCCCATAACGGCCGACTCTGCCGGGGGAGAACTCACGAAGGTGTTGGGCCGCTGCGGATTGCAGCAGGTATAGAAGGTGATGCGCCCGCCCCGGGAGAGATGATCCTGAACCTGTTGGGGCTGGAGCGGCTTTTCGCGAAAGGAGAAACTCACGTCATACATGCGGGCGGCCACCTCGGGGCCGAAATAATTCACGGCGCCTTCTACACGGAAGTCGGGGTCGGCACGGTGCAGGATGTCATAGGCGTGCTCCAGCAGCTCTTTAGGCCGCTCGTCCATGGCGATGCAGGTCTTCCCGAACCAGCCTTTCGCCTTCAGGTGGGCCGCGAAATCGGTGAGGAACGGGAGCAGATACTCCTCATACTCGCGCGAGCCGGGAATCATCTTCTCGCAGTGCGTGCAGTTGTCGGCCGCGCTGTAATATTCGAAGGTAAGGTGCCAGGGGAGGACGGTGTAGCAGTCGATCTGCTCCCTGATGCCGCAGCTCATCATGAATTCCACCCAGCGGTCGAAAACCGAGTAATCGTAGGTCCAGCGGCCGTCCAGGCCCTTGAACTTCCCGATCATGCTTTCGAAGGGATCTTCGGTCTGGCTGTTCCAGGGATGCTGGAAGATGCTGGCGGTAATGACCTTCTGCCCGGCTGAGGCCAGGTATTCCATAATGGGACGCATGTGCGCGAAATGCTCCTTGCTCCAGAGCGGAACGCCGAAATAGCGCGCCACGGCATAGGGATTCTGCCAGAGGTCGAGGTGGAACTTCCACTGTTCGGGTTCGGGCAGCACGCGGGGGCTCACTTCGAGCGAATAGGGGATGGTGAGACTGCGACCATCACAGTCAGCGATGAGCGCACCCCGGTAGCGGCCCGGAGCGGCATCTTGCGGGATGCGGATGCGCATCCAGACGGGTTGCAGTTTTCCGGCATGCACGGAGACCTCTTCGCGGCGGACCAGCCGGTCGGCGCAAAGGACGCTGTCCCCCTCGAAGACATCGTCTCCCATCACAAGAGAGATCGATACGCCGGCCGCAAGGGTGTCCGCCATTACGTAGGTCTCGTAAAACAGGTCAACCGCAGCGGCGGGGATGGTGCTGCGGCCCATTTTAAGCGGGGCGGCGCCGATGCGCAGAGAACGCACGCCCTGCGGGGCTAACAGGAGGGCCTGGGCGCAGACCCGTTCTCCCCGCCAGCCGTGGAGGGACAGGTTCTTCGCCAGCGCGGGCGAGGAGTCGGCCTTATACCGGGTGTCGAGGTTGCCCCAGCCGAAACGATGGGGCTGCGTCTGCGCAGACAAACACAAAAAGCCCGCAAGAAGAGCGAGCGAAAGAAGGATACAGCGTTTCATGGCCTATTCCTGTTTTTTCTCCTTGGAACGGGTGATTTTCTCTTTCATGGCGTCAACACCGGCGGTGATGGCGTCTTCGAAGGTCTTGGCGTCACGCTCGATGAGCAGATCCTCACCGGGAATGTGAATCTGGATGCGGGCCATCTTGCCGTCTACGTCGTTCTTGAGCGTCACTTCGGCAATGTTGTTCTCGCTGTCGAAGAAACGGGCCAGACGGCTCACTTTCTTTTCGATGAACGCGGTCAGTCTCTGATCGGGATCGAATTTGAGGGCTTTGATCTTAATCTCCATGGTTACCTTCATTTTTTGCCCGGGGATGGGCGTTTTCGTATACTTTTCTGAGTCGTTCCACGCTGCTGTGCGTGTAGACCTGGGTTGCGGCCAGCGAACTGTGTCCGAGCAACTCCTTGATGGCATTCAGGTCGGCCCCCGCATCAAGCAGGGAACTGGCCAGGCTGTGCCGGAGTACGTGCGGACTTTTTCTGCCGGTAATGCCCTGCGTGGCGCCCAGTCCCTGCTTCACGACCCGGTCTACATAGACGGGATAGAGTCTCTTGCCGGAAGGTGTGCGCAGGAGCGACGGAGCCTGGCTGCCGGTCAGGAAAGCGTCGGCCGCACTCAAATATAAGGAGATTTCTTCACATAAAGAAGAAATTAGTGGGATTTCACGCATCTTGTCGCCCTTGCCGCGCACCAAGAGGGTCCTGCGTGCGGTGTCGAAGGAACTCTGTTCCAGCCCGATAAGTTCAGAGCGGCGTATGCCCGTGCCGGAGAGCAACGAGATGATGAGCCGGTGCAGCCTTCGGGTATAGAGTTCTTTCGCGGTCTTGTCCGTAGCGGGCAGGGCGAGCAGGAGTTCGAGGCTGTCGGGGCCGGCATCGGCTTCCGTATTCCGGAAATAGGCTTCGAGGGCCTCGTCCCTGTAGAAAACGGGGATGTTCTTGGGAGTCTTGGGCCGGGTCACGAGCCGTACGGGATTACTCGCGAGTTCACCCGTACGCACCAGGTATTTGCAGTAAGCGCTCAGGATGCTGAGCTGCTGATTCACAGAACGGGGCTGTTCTTTCTTTACGTCGAGCAGCCAGACTTCGTAGTTGCGTATGGAAACCGTGTCGATCACGCCGCCGCATTGCTGCGCGAAGGACTGCAGAACTTCACGGTAGCGTTGAATCGTGCGGGGCGAATAGCGGCGCACAGATCCGATATAGGCTATGAAGGGCTCTATTTGCACGGTTTCAGGCCCATTTCAGCGGCCTTCTCACGCATAAGCGCATCGGCCTCTTCGAAATTGTTGCCAATCCGGCCGTCGAGAATGGCTTCCTTCACATATTCCTTGAGGATGCCGATCTCGGAACAGGGCGGTATGCCGTAGAGTTCCATCACGTAGTCGCCGGTGATGGGATTCTTGAAGTTGCGGATGGCATCCTTCTCCTCCACTTCAACGAGTTTGCGTTTCACCAGTTCGAAATTGGCCTTGATGCGTGCCACCTTCGCCGGGTTCTTGGAGGTGATGTCGGCGCCGGCCAGGAGCATAAGGTCGTCGATGTCGTCACCGGCGTCGAAAAGAAGGCGCCGTACGGCGGAGTCGGTGACTTCCTCGTCTACCAGGGCGATGGGCCTGAGATGCAGCCAGACCAGCTTGCGCACGTATTTCATCTTTTCGTCGAGCGGGAGCTTCAGGGCGGTGAAGATGCGGGGGACCATGCGCGACCCCACGATGTCGTGGCCGTGGAAGGTCCAGCCCTGGCCGGGCACGAAGCGCTTGGTGGCAGGCTTGCCAATGTCGTGCAGCAGGGCGGCCCAGCGCAGCCAGAGGCTGTCGGGCCGGTCCGGCCCGGGGGGCGCGACTTCATCGCGCGCCCGCTGCGCCGCCACCACGTTGTCGAGCACAGCGAGGGTGTGCGAAAAATTCTCCTTATGTCCCATTCCCTCAATCGTTTCCACGCCCTTTAACGCGCTCAGTTCGGGCAGGATCCGGGGGAGTAGCCCCGTCTCGTCGAGCAGGCGGAAGGCCATGGACGGCTGGTCGGTACGGAGCATCTTGCAGAGCTCGTCTGTGATGCGCTCCGTACTCAGGATGGAAAGCCGTCCGTTCAGGCGCCGCATGGAGTCGAGCGACTCCGGCACAATGTGGAAAGGATGCTCCGGCGTACTCAGACGCGTGCAGAAGCGTATGGCCCGCAGCATACGGAGCGTGTCATCGGAGTAGGTGGTGTCGGGATCGAGCGGCGTCCGGATAATCCCGGCGGCAAGGTCCCTGATGCCACCGAACGGGTCGACCAGCGCCCCGAAGTCTTCGGCCTGGAGGCTGAAGGCCATGGCGTTGATGGTAAAGTCGCGCCGGAGCTGGTCGTCGCGCAGGCTGCCGTTTTCCACGATGGGCTTGCGCGATTCCCTCCGGTACGACTCCTTCCGAGCGCCGACAAACTCGATCTCGTTACCCTGGAAACGCAGCATCGCCGTCCCGAAATTCTTGAAATACTGAACTTTTGATTTGGTCACCTCACCCACGGCACGCGCGAAATCAATTCCGCTTCCTTCCACCACTATATCTATGTCCTTAGAGGGCGTCCCCAGGAAACAGTCGCGTACGTAGCCGCCAATGACGAACGCGCGTACGCCCCGCTCGGCCGCAACATCGCTCACGATGCGGAAGATCCTGCGGTCTACGAACTGTTCTGCACGGGTTTCCATGGCATTCACGCATTTGCGGCCGCAGAGGCGACCATTTCTTCATAGCTGGGTATATGGTCGAGCGGGGTCACCGCATCGCCCCTTCGACGGTACAGGCAGGTGCTCCGGCCGTTCGTGAGGAAGAGATAAGGAGCATGGAGTACAGCGTGGTAGCGCAGGGCCTGTTCCAGCACGGCTGCATCTATTTCCACTTCTTCCCGTTTGCACTCCACGATCACGAGCGGTTCCTGCCGGCGGTCGTAGACCAGAATGTCGGCGCGCCAGGGTTTGGAACCGAAGTGCATCTGCACCTCACTCATCATCTGGTGACGCGGCACCCGGAAACTCTGCTCCAGGACGGCGATGAACCACTGCCGCACCCGTTCCTCGGGCGTGGCGGCCACTTCCTTGCGGCGCAGTGGATCATAGAGCGTCTTAGGAGCGGAAGGCATCAGAGACCGTATTTCTTGCGATATTCCTTCCAGCGGGCGCGCATTTCAGCCGAAGCCTTTTCGTAGCCCGGACGGTCAATGAGGTTCACCTTCTCGAGCGGGTCTGCTTCATAGTCATAGAGTTCTTCGCCCTTCACGTCATCGGCGTCGAGCACCCGTTTGTTCCAGTTGACCCACACCGTGTAGCGGTAGCGTCCGGTGCGGAGCGAATACCCCATGGTGTTCTTGCGGCCCGGCCATTGGCTCACGGCCAGCTCCGTTCCGGGTTCCTTGCCGCTGCGCACGGCTTTCAGCAGGGAGACGCCGTCGAGACGCCTGGGCGTCTTCAGGCCCGTAGCCTCGCAGAGGGTGGGGAAGATGTCGAGGAATTCAACGGGCTGGCTCACACGGGACGGAGCGGCGCCGGGCACGTGGATAATCATGGGCACGTGGGTGGCGTTCTCGAAATCGGTGTGCTTGTTCCAAAGGCCGTGGTCGCCCAGATGCCAGCCGTGGTCGCCCCAGAGGACGATGATGGTGCTGTCCGAGAGTCCTTCCTCACGAAGGGCCTGCAGGACCTTCCCGATCTGGGCGTCGGTATAGGACATGGCAGAATAATAGCCATGGATGAGCTCACGCTGCTTTTCATCGGGCAGGACGGTATTGGTGACGTCCGAATACTCGTACACGGCGGGGATATCGGTGTACTGCTTGAGCTCTCCGCTATTGTGGTTGCCGTATTCGGGCGAACCTTCGGCCCGGAGCCGGAACTGGGCAAGGGGAGCATCCTCGCGCTTGTAGAGGTCCCAGTAACGCTTGGGCGCCACAAAGGGCAGATGCGGTTTCACAAACCCCACGGCCAGGAAGAAGGGTTTGTCCTTGGGACGCATATTCTTGAGGTACTCAATGGCGCCCTTGGCCGTTCCGCCGTCCTGATAGGCATCGTCGGGCAGGTCGAGGCATTCGGTGCTGGGTTTCAGTCCGTGCTGGCTCATGTAGCGGTCGAGCGGTTTCCCGCTCAGGCCTTGAGCCCGGCCTTCTTTCATGACGACACGCGCCTTGGCAGCGTAATCCGGGTCTTGATAGCCGTTCACAAGACTCTTCGCGTATTTCGGATCCATGTAGGAGCGGGCTTTCAGATAGGGCAGGCTCCAGGAAACCTCATCCTGCTGCTTGTCCACGCTGCGGGAGTCGTAGATCTTGCCGATTCCGGCCGTCTCATAACCCTGCTGCGCGAAATACTGCGGCATGGTGAGGATGTCGGGGTTCTTGTCGCGGATGAGGGTCTTGAGATCCCAAACCTTGGTGCTGTCGGGACGAACGCCCGTGAGCAGGCTCGCCCTCGTGGCCGCCGAAACGGCCTGCTGGCAGTAGCAGTGTTCGAACAGCGTGGACACGGCCGCCAGGGCATCGATGTTGGGAGAGTGGGCGTACGTGTCGCCGTAACAACCCAGTACGGGCTTCAGGTCATCGACGGCGATAAAGAGCACGTTGGGACGTTCGGGTGCCTTTTTGGCCTCGGCAACGGCCGGCAGGAGCGTGAGCAGGCCCCCGGCGGCGATAAGTGGATACTTCATGTATTCAGGATTTTGGCTGTCAGTTCAACAAGGAGTTCTTCGGGCGTGGCTGCCCCACCGTCTCCGCCTTTACCCAGATAATCGTATTCGCAGAGCAGCGACACCACGGCCATGGTCTTGGGCAGCGGATAACGGCGCACGGCTTCGTCGTATTCACGGAAGAAATAGGGATTGACGCCCAGAACCCGGGCTTTCTCCTCGGGGTCGACAAGGCCCTTGAGCAGCAGGGATTCATAGCGAAGGATGCGGTAGAAATGCGTGAAGAGCGCGCTCACGGCGGCAGGCATCTGGAAGCGGGCCGCAGAACCGATCCGGGCGGCGAGGCGCAGGGCGTCGGTGGCTTTCCCGGCCGACAGGGCGCGGGTGAGCTCGAAGATGCTGAATTCGCGTGAGACGCCCACGTTGCGCTCGATGTCCTCCAGGGTGACCTTCCTCGTGCCCTCGGGCAGGCTCCGTACCAGTTTGTCGGTTTCCGTTACGATAGCGGAGAGGTTGGTCCCGGCCGATTCGCCCAGCAGCGCAGCGGCCCTGGGATCGATTTCAAGTCCGCGGCCCTGGTAGTAGGCCCCGATCCAACGGGCGATCTCATAGTCTCTGATGGCGGGCGATTCCAGCACGGCACCCACTTTCTGCACGCTCTTGTAGAGCGATTTACGCTTGTCGGCCGAGGCGCCGCGCAGCAGCAGCACCAGCACCGTGGAATCGAGCGGATTGTTGCAGTAGAGGGCGAGTTCCTCGAGGCCTTTCATATTCTGTGCTTCCTTCACCACCACGAGCTGCCGGTCTGCCATCATGGGATAGCGCCGGGCAGCGGTGATGACCATGTTCGGCGTTACGTCCGGCCCGTAACAGATGGTCTCGTTGAAATCTTTGAAGCCCTCGTCCACGCAGTGCGCCACGATCTCGTCGCAGACCCGGTCGGGATAGTAAGGCTCCTCGCCCATCAGGAGGTAGACGGGCTTGAAGACGCCCGCACGGATCTCCTCAATGAGGGCCCGGCTTTCGGAGGCGGCATCGGAGGCTTTTTTCGCCATGGTTGACTGCGTTGTTTCCTTACAAAAATACGAAAATAATTCTATCTTTGCACAGTCTTAAACATATCTTGAAGAATGGGAATTATCGAATGCAGGGATGTCTGCAAACGCTTTGGTGAAAAAGTGGCGCTCGACCACGTGAGCCTCGACATCCCACAAGGACGTATCTTCGGTCTGCTCGGCCCGAACGGGGCGGGGAAGACCACCCTCATCCGCATCATCAACCGCATCACCGTGCCCGGCGGAGGGCAGGTTCTTTTTGACGGTCACCCCATCACCCGCGAGGACGTTGCCCGCATCGGCTACATGCCCGAGGAGCGCGGCCTGTACCGGAAAATGAAGGTGGGCGACCAGGCCATGTATCTGGCGCGGCTGAAAGGGATGAGCAGCCATGACGCGCAAGCCGCCCTCAAGGAGTGGTTCATCCGTTTCGGCATCCAGGACTGGTGGAACAAGAAGTTGGAGGAACTCTCCAAAGGCATGGCGCAGAAGCTGCAATTCATCACCACCGTGGTGCACCGGCCATCGCTCATGATCCTCGATGAGCCGTTCTCAGGCTTCGATCCGGTGAACGCCGACCTCATCCGCAAGGAAATCCTTCGGCTCAAAGACGAAGGCGCCACCATCATCCTCTCCACGCACAACATGGAGTCGGTAGAGGAGCTCTGCGACGACATTGCGCTCATCAACCGCGCCCGGTTCGTGATTACGGGCGGTGTCGACGAAATCAGGCGCAAATACGGCAACAACAACGTGGAACTGGTCTGGACCGATGCGGACGGCCGCCACACCGAGGTGTTCCCGCGGGAGACCGACGGCGCCTCTACCCTGAGCGCCTTCCTCCAGAAAGGCGTACAGATCAACGCATACCGGGAACTGATGCCCCGGATGAACGACATTTTCATTAAACTCGTAACGGAAGGGGAGGACAAGCAATGAACCTGAAGACTACCGGAATCATCATCGGTCGGGAATACCTGAACCGGGTTAAGAAAAAGAGTTTCCTCTGGACCACGCTCCTCGTCCCCATCCTCGTCGCGGGCCTTACCGTAGGCGTGATGGTAGCCGTTATGAGCTCCAAGGAAAAAACCAAAACCATCGCCGTGGTGGATGCCTCGGGCATCGTCCTGCCTTATCTGGAAGACGGCGAAACCATCCATTATAAGGACTGCAGCGACATGCCGCTCGACAGCGTGAAGAACGCGCTTTCGACTCTGGGCTGCGACGGCGTCCTCTCCGTGGGTGCGCTCGACGCCGAGAACAAGACCGTCTCTTCGGCCGGGCTCTACTCGCCCAAGCCCTTCGGGATGGAACTCACCGAGAACATCGGCCACCGCATCGACAAGGCGGTGGAAGACTACCGCGTGGCTTCCTACGGCATCGACGGGCTCGACCAGATCCTCAAGGACGTGAAATCCGACGTGAAACTCCGCTCCTACACCCTGGGTGAGGACGGCGAGGAAAAACTCTCCGAAGCGGGCGTCTACTCCATCCTTTCCATGGTGCTGGGCATCTTCCTCTTCATCTTCATAACGATGTTCGGAAGCATGGTCATGAGCGCCGTGATCGAGGAGAAATCGAGCCGCGTGGTAGAGGTGCTGGTGAGCTCGGTGAAAGCCACCGAACTCATGTTCGGCAAGATCATCGGCATTGCGCTGGTGGCCCTCACGCAGTTCCTGCTCTGGATCCTTCTCTCGGGGCTCATCATCGGGGTGGCCGGTTCGTTCCTGGGAACCGAACTCCTGAAGGACGGCGCCGTGGCCACGCAGTCGGTGAGCACGATGGGCGTTCATCCCGATAATCTGGAAGCCCTCACCGCGCAGGCGGGCGACGAGAGTGAGATGGCCGTGGTGCTGAGCACCGTTCGCAACCTGCCCTACGGCCGCATCCTGGGCCTCTTCCTCATCTATTTCATCTTCGGTTACCTGCTTTACGCCTCGCTCTTCGCCGCCATCGGTTCGGCCGTGGAGAACGAAGCCGACACACAGCAGCTCCAGCTGCCGCTCACCATACCGCTGATGCTGGGCTATATCATCGCCCTCTACGCGTTCCGGGCGCCCGACAGTCCCATTGCGTTCTGGGGGTCGATCATTCCCTTCACCTCGCCCATCGTCATGATTTCGCGCCTGCCCTTCGGCGTCCCCGGCTGGGAGCTCGGCCTTTCGATCGGTCTGCTCATCCTCACCTTCATCGGCCTTGCCTGGGCCTCGGCCAAGATCTACAACGTGGGCATCCTCATGTTCGGCAAGAAGTCGACCTGGGGCGACCTCTGGCGTTGGCTCAAAATGAAATAGGAGCAATGAGAAAGTACTATTACCTTCTGGGCTTCGCCCTCATCGCCTGCGGCGCCCTCCTTGCCGTCCGCATAGCCGACAGGGCAGACGGGCCCCTGCGCATGGAGTGGGAGCATTTCGTGATGGACGGCCACCGCACGGGCGTTACCGTGGCGAGCGCCGACAACGTGCGCGAGGCCATGGGCGAAAGCGACGGCGTGCGTTATACCGCGCCCAACGGGACAGTCTTCGAAGGTGGCAGCACGCCGGCTGTAGCCAAACTCCTCATTGACGTCCAGCCGCGTTTCACGCATCTCAAACAGGTGCTCGCCTATGCTCCGGAAGCGCTGGAACGCAGAAAACCGGAATCGCCGCTCTACGACTGGCTTGCCGACCAGCTGCTCGCCGACGTGGCGCGCCTGACCGGACGCCGGTGTGATGTGAGCATTGCCAATTTCGGAGGCGTGCGCGCCGACATCCCCGCCGGCAACGTGCTTGCGGACGATCTGGTCTCCATGTTCCCGTTCCGCAACTACCTTTGTTACGTTGCCCTGAGCGGGGCCGACCTGCTACACATCTTCGAGCAACTGGCCGCCCATCCCCAGATCATCGGAGGTGCGCGCATGGTGGTGAAAGACGGGAAGATCAAGCAGCTGGAGGTAGGCGGACGGCCCATCGACCGCAACAAAACCTACGGCCTTGCAACCATCGATTTCCTGCTCGACGGGGGAGACGGCCTCCGCCTTGCCCGCAATGCGCGGGAACTCATCGTTACCGAAACCCGGGTGGTGGACGCCATGCTCCCGGCCGTGAAGGCCTATGGCGACGCCGGCCGTCCCTTCACCTATAGCTGCGACGGCAGATTCATCATAGAGAAATGAGAAAGACTGTATTCCTGACTGTTTTGCTGCTGGTGGCAGCAGCCTGCTCCTCCGGCCCCAGGCTCGTCATCATCCATACCAACGATACGCACTCCCATCTCGACCCCGTCCGCGGTGGCCGCAGCGACGGGAAGGGCGGAATCATCGAGCGTGCCGCTTTCGTGGACAGCGTGCGTCACGCCGTTGGCAAAAACAAGGTCCTGCTGCTGCACGCGGGCGATTTCAACCAGGGTTCGTCATACTACAGCGAACTGGGCGGAAGCCTCGAAGTGGAGATGGTGAACGCCCTCGGCTACGACTGCATCGCCCTGGGTAACCACGAACTCGACGACGGGCTGGAAAACCTCACGCAGCGCGTCCAACGCATCAACTGCCCTGTGCTATGCGCCAATCTTGATTTCTCGCACCTACCCATCGGAGAGGTGGTGAAACCCTGGACCGTCATCCGCCGCGGCGGCATGAAGATCGGTATCATCGGGCTCGAGAGCGACATCTCCACCAACGTATCGAACGAGATTTCCTCGCGCATTCCCCAGCTCGACAACGTGGAGGTGACGAACAAATGGGCGGAGTTCCTGCGCGACGAGCAGAAGTGCGATCTGGTCATCCTCCTTTCGCACCTGGGCTACCATGAGGATCAGGCCATCGTTCCGCAGATACGAGGCATCGACCTCGTCGTGGGCGGGCATTCGCACAGCTTTGTGGACGGATTTGTCTACAAGACCGACCTTGACGGGAAAGAGGTGCCCATCATCACCGACGGCTGTTTCGGCATAGAAATGGGCGTCGTAAAGATCTATTAGAGAATATTCATCGACTGCTCGCGCACCTTCTCGAGCTCGTCCTTCATCTGCACCACCGCCTTCTGGATGCCTGAATGGTTTGCCTTGGAGCCGGTGGTGTTGATTTCACGCCCCATCTCCTGAATGATGAATCCCAGTTTCCGGCCCGGACAGGGCTCGTTCTCCAGGGTATCGAGGAAATAGCGGCAGTGCTGGCGCAGGCGCACCCTTTCTTCGGTGATATCGAGTTTCTCGAGGTAGAAGACCATTTCCTGCTCGAAACGGTCGGGGTCGAGTTTGATGCCTGCTTCGCGGGCGTTCTTCAGGATGCGTTCCCGAACGGTGGCGGTACGCTCGGCCTCGTAGCCTTCCACTTCGTCTTCGAGCGACATGATCTTCTGCACGCCGCGCAGCACGTCGGCCTTCAGGGCGGCACCTTCCCGGGTCCGGTAGTCGTCGAGGGCCTGCAGCGCTTCGCCCAGCGCCGCTTCAACCTTCGGCCATTCGGCCTCGGGAATCACTTCCTGGCGTCCGCCCACAAAGATATCGGGGAAACGAAGGATGGCCTGCAGGTAGTCTGGCTGAGGCTTGCTGATGCCCACCCGGCGGCTGATGTCCTGAGTCTGCCGGAAGTAGTCTTCCACCAGGTCGGCGTCGATGAGGCGGGCATGGGAGGCATCCTTGGGTTCAAAATTCAGCAGCAGATCGGCCGTGCCTCGCACCACCGTGTCGACAATGGTCTTGCGCAGGGCCAGTTCCTTGTCCTTGGGCAGGATGGAACTCTTGATGCTGAGGTCGCAGGTCTTGCCGTTGAGCGTGCGGATTTCGAGGGTCAGGCGCCCCGTTGAGAGTTGGGCCACGGCTTTCCCGTAACCGGTCATCGATTTGATCATAGTGCGGACAAAGAAGATTTGCTGGAACAAAAATACATTTTTTATGTGGAAAAAGATTATTTTTGCGGTTCAGAAAAGCAGCAAAAACATGGAAGAAGAGAAGAAGACCCTCAATTTCCTCGAGGAGATCATCGAAGAAGACCTGCGCAGCGGCAAGGTGGACTCCATCCTCACCCGTTTCCCGCCGGAACCCAACGGTTACCTGCACCTGGGCCACGCCAAGAGCCTGTGCATCAACTTCGGGCTGGCGCAGAAATACGGGGGTAAGACCAACCTCCGCTACGACGACACCAATCCCACCAAGGAGGACACCGAGTACGTGGATGCCATCAAGGAAGACATCAAGTGGCTGGGATTCAAGTGGGAAAAGGAACTTTACGCTTCCGACTACTTCCAGCAGCTTTACGACTGGGCCGAGCAGATGATCCTGAAGGGCCAGGCCTACGTGGATGACCAGACTCAGGAGGAGATCAGCGCCGGGCGCGGTACCATCGACAAACCGGGCACCGAAAGCCCCTGGCGCAACCGTACGCCCGAAGAGAACCTGCGCCTTTTCCGCGAGATGCGCGACGGCAAATACGCCGACGGCGAGAAGGTGCTGCGCGCCAAGATCGACATGGCGCATCCCAACATGATGTTCCGCGACCCCATCCTCTACCGGATCAAACACGCGCATCATCACCGTACGGGCGACAAGTGGTGCATCTATCCCATGTACGACTACACGCACGGGCAGTGCGACTCCATCGAGCACATCACCCACTCCATCTGTACGCTCGAGTTCGACGTGCACCGTCCGCTCTACGACTGGTTCATCAAGACCCTGGATATCTATCCTTCGCATCAGTATGAGTTTGCGCGCCTGAACCTCACCTACACCCTCATGAGCAAGCGCAAGCTCCTGGAACTGGTGCAGAAAGGGCTCGTGTCGGGATGGGACGACCCCCGTATGCCCACGCTCTGCGGCGTACGCCGGCGCGGATACACGGCCGACGCGCTCAAGATGTTCTGCGACAAGATCGGAGTGAGCAAGCGCGACCAGCTCATGGACATCCAACTCCTGGAATGGTGCGTGCGCCAGGACCTTAACGCACGTTCCAACCGCTACATGGTGGTGCAGGATCCGGTGCGGCTCACGATCGTGAATTGGCCGCAGGGGCAGGTGGAATGGTTCGACTGCCCGCTCAATCCGGCCGAGCCCGAAGGCGCCACGCGGCGGGTTCCCTTTACGGGCGAGCTGCTCATCGAGCGCGCCGACTTCATGGAGGACGCTCCCAACAAGTTCTTCCGCCTTAAACCCGGCGGAGAAGTACGGCTCAAATACACCTACATCATCAAGTGTGAGGAAATGGTGAAAGATGCCGATGGCCGCATCGTGGAACTACGTTGCAGCTACGACCCGTCCACACGCCCCGGCGCAGGGGAGTGGCGCTCCGTGAAGGGGACCATCCACTGGGTGAGCCGTGCGCACGCGAAAGAAGTGGAACTGCGCAACTACGACCGCCTCTTCACCCTGGCCGACATGAGCCAGGTGCCGGAAGACCGCGATTACAAGGATTTCCTCAATCCCGAATCGCTCGTGCTTGCCACCGGTTATGCCGAACCGGCCTTGCTGGAAGACAAGTCGGGCCTTGCGGTCCAGTTCGAGCGAACCGGTTACTACATTGCCGATCCGGACGGCACTCCGGAGCATCCGGTTTTCAACAAAACCGTCTCGCTCAAGGATTCCTACAAACCGGAATAGAGATTCAACGTTCCCGCACGATCTCGTAGTGGATGCGGGCTCCCTCCGCTCCCTTCGTGCACAATTCGAAACTGAGACATCCGCCCCGTGCGGATGTTTTCAGTTTAGAGCGGCGCGCACCCGAAAGGTCCAAGGCATAGACGCTGCAGGCCTCCGGACGGTCGATCCGCAGGGAAACCTGTGCGGAACCCCGTTCAAGGAGCAGGCCGTCGCCCCAGCGGAGCAGGACCGAGCGCGTCTCATCTGCGTAGCGGGTTCCCTCGCCCTGAACATCGGTCAAGTGGGTGAGCAGGATCCGCTCAGACCGGGCCAGGGGCGCTCCGTCCAGGGAACTGGCCCAGATGGTAGCGGGCGCACCGGCAAGTTCGGCCTCAAGGATCCCGGCCGAAGCCTTTCCTTTGGGCAGGAACAGCCCGCAGGTACGCGGCGTGTCTATCCGCATCACACCCTCCTTCCGGTCGAGCGAGACCGCATCGCCCCCTTCAGCGGCATCGCCGCGCAGGAACAGGCAGATGCTGGCCCGCTCCGAAGCGAGCATCAGGGGGTCGGTGGAACAGTTGAAATAGGAAAGGCGGGCCTTTGCGGGATCGAAATCGTCGCGGCTGTGCGCGAAGGCAAAGCGCCAGAGGCCGTCCCAGCCCTGAACGGAAGCAAGGGCGCCGGTCATCACGCCGCCCATCCCGCGGTAGCGTCCCGGTCCGGAGAAATTCCACTCCGTGATTGTGTAGGGCTTGGCTGAATGGGACGCATAGCCCTTATTCAAAAGCCCGGGACCTCCGGTAAATACGGGATTGCTGTTGCCGCACTGCGCCGGCAGCCGCCAGCGTTTGTCGAGGAACTGGGGATGGTCTACATAGAAATGGTTGTCCACATAATCGTAGAGCGGCGTGGCATCTTCACCGTCGGCATGCTCCGAGCCGTTGTTGTCGTTGGTCAGCAGCGCCCGGGCACCGAGGGAACGCACGAAGCCGGAACAGCGCTCGAAAAGCCTCCTGTTGAACCAGGCGGAAAAAGCCCGGAACTCATCCGTATTCGCTTTTGGAAGGGGCCCGGAGCCGCCGTATTCGTGCCAGGCGCGGAGCAGGTCCTCGCTGGCCGCTTTCCCTGAATCCATCCAATGCATCGCGAGTTTGCCTTCGTTGATGATCGAAATGAAGGGGATGCCCGGCTCGTCTTTCAGGGCTCGGCCCGTGTAGGGGTTGACATGGTTCAGGAACGCGGCGGTGAAGGCGCACCAGTTTTCAAAGGCCAGGTCATTGCAGCCCACAAGTGCCTTGAAGAGGTTCTTGTCCATGATGCCCTTGCGCTCCACACCCAGGTCCTTCCAACGGACGGGACGCGAGACGTAGAGGTCGGTGGTGATGTAGATGCCCCTTTTCAGCAGTGCCGCCAGGAAGTAATCGAGACGCTCCGCATTTTCAGGAACGACCCAGTCACGGTCGTGGTGGTGCAGGCGCAGCGCGTTGTAGCCGAGTTTCGTCAGCCTGTCGGCCAGGATATCAGCGAACTCGTGGTCTGGATAGTTGGCGGTGAAACAAAGGTTGGTGCCATAGAAACGCACCGGCACGCCGGGACGTCCTTCGAATTCGAAATGACCGTCAACGGCTTTCAGCCAGCCGTGCTTCCCGGCAGGCGCTTCCTGGAGACCGAGCACGCTGAAATCGAGGGCGCTGCCCACCAGGACGTCAGCCTGGTTCCGGAGGGGGATCCAGTCATTGGAGGCATGGATCTCGCACGCGCTGAACGGGTGGAAATCGATGCCGGATCCAGCGCTGACCTTCATGCGGAACGTGATCCTGTCTCCCTTATGGTAATCGCGCAGGGTCTGGTTGCCGCCCAAGCGGATGAACCAATAATCACCCCACCGGCGTCCGTCCTGCGCCCGATAGGAAGTGGGTTCAGGGAACGAGATCTCCAACACAGCCCCTCCCGTCAGCGGGAGACGGAGGGAGCCGGCCGTGCCGTTGCCGAGGGTGCTTGCGGGCTCGACCGGAATCGTACCGCCCGACTTGTCTGCCTCCCAACTATGCCCGAGCACCGGGGTAACCGGGCTCTTGTAAGTGGGGGAGATGCACTGCATGCGGGTGTCACGCAGGCATTCCAGTTCGAAGATCCCCTCCAGGCAGCCGTCCTTACCCTGTTTCCAGCGGGCGGAACCCTGCATCGTCGCGTCTTTTCCCTTGCCGATGGTGAACATGGCTTCGCTCCGCTGGGCTTCGTCCCAGACAGTCGAAAGCCGGATCTGCTTCCATCCGGGCGCGAAAGCCTGGATCTGGAGGGTGGCGTCACCAATGCCCAGGCCGCCGTCGGCAAGTACACGGACAGTGACTGCTTCGGCCTTTTCGCGGGAATGGAGGGGCTGGATGCAAAGCAGCGCAAGCAGCAGGGAGAAAAGCAGGCTTCGTTTCATGTGTCATTTATATGGAACCGTACGAAGATAAACAATTATTCGTTAACTTCGCAGTGCAAACCAGAAGAACCATGGACGATAACGAAAAGAAAATGAACCTGGAACTCCGCCCCGAGATTGCGCGCGGTTCCTACAGCAACCTGGCCATCATCACCCATTCGCACAGCGAGTTCGTCATCGACTTTGCGACCATGCTGCCGGGGCTCCCGAGCCCGTCCATCAGCAACCGCATCCTCATGACGCCCGAGCATGTGAAGCGCCTCTACAATGCGCTCGGAGACAATATCTCCAAGTACGAGGCCCAGTTCGGTCGCATCGAGGTGCCGGGCGAGCAGCCCAAGGGAACCTTCAACCTGGCCGACTTCGGCCCCATTGGCGGGACCAAATCGTAGGGGAGGATGACAGATTATTCTCGCATCAAAGCGATTGCGCTCGACGTGGACGGCGTGGCCACCGACGGAAGCCTGGTGGTTTACGACAGCCATGAGGCGGTGCGCATCTTCAACGCCAAGGACAGTTTCGGTATGCGCGTGGCCGCCATGAAGGGTTACCGGCTGGCGGTGTTTACCGGCGGCGAAACGGAAGGAGTGCGCTTCCGCATGCAGGTGTGCGGCGTTGACCCTTCCGACGTGCACATGGGCTGCCGGGGAAAACTACGCGAATTCAATTCTTTTTGTGAGAAATATGGCATTTCACCTAAAGAAGTGCTATATCTTGGAGACGACATCCCCGACATCCCCGTCCTGCAGGCTGCCGGTATTGGTGTAGCCCCCGCCGACGCAGCCCCCGAAGCACGCGAAGCCGCCGATGTTGTCGCACCCGTCGCCGGCGGGAAAGGCTGCGTACGCTGGGCTGTGGAACAGGTCATGCGCTCGCAGGGGACCTGGCAGTTCGAGCCCGACTGCTATGAATTAATCTTCTGAACACCATGCTCCTGAACGGAAAACGCCTCATCCTGGGCAGCAACTCCCCGCGCAGGTTGGAGTTGCTCAAAGGGCTTGATCTCGACTTTGTTGTAGACGCACAGACTTCTTTCGAGGAACGCGTAGCCCCTTCCGTGCCGCACAAGCAGGTACCCGTGCTCATGTCGGAGGGGAAATCACTCGGCTTTCACCGGCCCCTGGAAAAGGATGAGCTGCTGCTTACCGCTGACACCATGGTCCTGCTCGGCAAGATCATCCTGGGCAAACCGCGCGACGAGCAAGACGCCTGCCGCATGCTGCGCCTGCTTTCCGGCCGCACGCATGACGTGATTACGGCCGTTACCCTGCGCAGCGGCGAGGGGGCCTTCAAAACCCTTGTCGACCGCAGCCGCGTGACGTTCAACGAACTGTCAAAGGAAGAGATCCACTATTATGTAGAGAAGTACCGCCCGCTCGACAAGGCGGGGGCTTACGGAGTGCAGGAGTGGATCGGTTATATCGGCATCCGGGCCGTGGAAGGCTCGTTCTACACCGTGATGGGCCTGCCGGTCCATCTGGTCTATGCCCTTCTGAAAGAATTCGCCTAAGCCTCCTTCCGGGGCTTGATTCTCTTAACGGGATCGCAGCTGAGGCCGATGCCCAGCTTGTTGAAGGTCTTGCGGTCAACCTCACTCAGCATCACGGTTGAATGCACCTGCGCGCCTGCGAGCTTGGGCAGCTGGGCCAGGGCGTTCTTGCAGTTCTCGTCGATCAGGCTCATCATAGAAATGGCCACCAGGACCTCGTCGGTATGCAGGCGGGGGTTGCGGCCGTGCAGATAGCTCACCTTGGTTTTCTGGATGGGCTCGATCATGGTCTGCGGGATGAGTTTTACGTTGTGGGCTATGCCGGCCAGGTGTTTGAGCGCGTTGAGCAGCAGGGCCGCGCTGGGGCCCAGCAGGGGAGACGTCTTGCTGGTGATGAGGGTCCCGTCAGGCAACTCCATGGCGGCGGTGGCCACCCCTTCCCGTTCCATACGCTCGTATGCCGCTACGGTGGTCTTGCGGTCGGCCGTGCTGATCCGCGCCTTCTTCATGAGGAGCGAGAGTTTGTTCACCTCGTTTTCGGTGGCCTTGCCCTCTGCGAAATTGCAGAGGGCGGTGTAGTAACGGCGGATGATCTCCTGATGGGCCGCCTCGCAGCAGACAGCATCGTCACAGATGCAGTAGCCCGCCATGTTCACGCCCATGTCGGTGGGCGACTTGTAAGGCGTGTCTCCGTAGATGTCGTCGAACAGGGCGTTCATCACGGGGAAGATCTCGATGTCGCGGTTGTAGTTGACCGCCGTCTTGCCGTAGGCCTCCAGGTGGAAGGGATCGATCATGTTCACGTCGTCCAGATCGGCCGTGGCGGCCTCGTAGGCAATGTTCACCGGGTGGGCGAGGGGCAGGTTCCAGATGGGGAAGGTCTCGAACTTGGCATAGCCGGCCTTGACGCCGCGCTTGTTCTCCTGGTAGAGCTGGCTCAGGCAGACGGCCATCTTGCCGCTCCCCGGACCGGGCGCCGTCACCACCACCAGCGGACGGGTCGTCTCCACATAGTCGTTCTTGCCGAAACCCTCGTCGGAGTCGATGAGCGCCACATTGTTGGGATAGCCTTCAATGGTGTGGTGATAGTAAACTTTGATGCCCATCGTTTCCAGTCGCTTGCGGTAAGCGTCGGCGCTGGCCTGTCAGTTGTAGTGGGTGATGACCACGCT
>JAFTEQ010000004.1 GCA_017453565.1 Bacteroidales bacterium | reverse complement strand
TCTATCGCGTTCGAAGAGATGTCCGGTAGCGCCAAGGGCGTGACCGCTGCCAAAATGAAGGGCAGGAAGTACATCAAGAATCGTGGCTATGGCTCCGGTATCCGTACCAGCGACCAGGCCAAAGTCAAGGGCGTCTTCAAGGTGCTCACGACCAAGTGGAAGAGTTTGACCAACGAGCAGATCCTCGCCTGGAACAAACTCGCCCTCTCTCAGGAAGGCCGTTCCGTCCTCGGAACCAAGGCTAAGATCTCCGGTGCCAACCTGTTCACCCGTCTGAACTTCTGGGTTGTCACTTGCGGTGGCCAGGTGATGGTCACTCCTCCGAGCCTCGTTGGCGTGGAATCTCCGTCCACTGCGACCGTGGTCTGCACAAACCAGGCGTTCACCTTCAAGCTCGACGAGGCCCTGGACGACAACGGCGGCATCTTCCTCGTGATTGAGGCCTCCGAAGGCCAGAGCAACGGTGTGTCCCGCGCTCATGCAAAGGCCACCCAGATCAAGATGGTCGAAGAGCCGACCGATGTCGCAATCGACATCAAGACCGACTACGAGACCAAGAACGGCGCCCTCAGCGCTGCTGCTCCGAAGGTCTTCTTCCGCTACTTCCTCGTCAACAGCTCGACCGGAGAGCGCTCCGTCTCGATGCTGGCCGAGGCCAAGTACACCGTCGTGAACGGTGGTTAACCGACGCGGAAGCTCCGCTTCTCTTTCAGGATTGCCCCGGTGTCGAAAGGACATTCGGGGCTTTCGCTCTTCGGGAAATCAAAGAATTTCGCTACCTTTGTACTTTGTATGAGGCCTGCCGCTGGTGGCTGTAGCAAAAAAAGTGAAGAAAATTGGCCTTCAAAACATTAAGTTCATTGACTGCAAAGTTGAAGTTACGAGGTTTTAACCCACCTGAATAAGGGCAAAACACCGTAAAAATACGCAAGTAACTTACAAATTTTTGATTGCACTTTTGGCTGATATTGTCCAAAATCCTGTTACCAGTTTGTTACTTCGCAGTCAAAAATCGGTCAAAAAGACCACTTAAAACATTGATTTAACGAAAGTTATGGCAGAATCCAACTTCATAGACTACGTGAAGATTTTCTGCGCGTCCGGGCACGGGGGCGCTGGGTCGACGCACCTGCACCGGGCCAAGTATGTGCCGAAAGGCGGTCCGGACGGGGGTGACGGCGGCCGGGGCGGCCACATTATCCTGAAGGCCGATCCGCAGTTCTGGACCCTCATCCATCTGAAATACCGCAAGGTGGTGCGGGCCGAAAACGGCGCCCCGGGCGGCGCTGCCCTGAGCACGGGCAAGAGCGGGGAGGATATTGTTCTGCAGGTGCCTGTGGGTACGGCCGTAAAGGACGCCGAGACCGAAGAGACCATCTGCGAACTGGTGGAACCCGGGGAAGAATTCATCCTCTGCCGGGGCGGCCGCGGAGGCCTGGGCAACAACAATTTCAAGACACCCACCCTGCAGACGCCGCGTTTTGCCCAGCCGGGCGAGGAAGGGGTCGAGGGCTGGTTCATATTCGAACTCAAGCTTCTGGCGGACGTGGGGCTGGTGGGGTTCCCCAACGCGGGCAAGTCGACCCTCCTGTCGTCCATAACGTCCGCGAAACCCAAGATAGCCTCGTACGCCTTCACCACGCTCGAACCCAATCTGGGTATTGTGCGTTACTACGACGACCGTTCTTTCGTGATGGCCGACATTCCCGGCATCATCGAGGGGGCGCATGAAGGAAAGGGTATCGGCATCCGCTTCCTGCGGCACATCGAGCGCAACTCGGTACTGCTCTTCCTGGTTTCCGTGGAGGAGGACGACATTGCCGCGGCCTACCGCACGCTGCTTTCCGAACTGGAACAATACAACCCCGAACTGCTCACGAAGCGGCGCGTGCTGGCCGTCACCAAATGCGACCTGGCCGATGCGCAGATTGAGCGGGAACTGGAACCCGCCCTGCCGAAGGGCATCCCGCACGTATTCATCTCGTCGGTGAGCGGAGAAGGGCTCAAGGAACTTAAAGACCGGCTCTGGGAGGCGCTGCTGGTATGAATCTGATCTGGGACCTCCACCATCTCGACCAGCGGCTCACGCTTTCGCTCAACGCCCTCGGGGGCGGTGCGGGCGACTGGATCTGGCCGCTCTTCTCGAACAAGGAGGTCTGGTTCCTGCTCTACGCCGTGCTGGCCCTCATGCTCTTCGTCCGGCTGGGCTGGAAACGGGCCCTGGTGGTCCTGGCCTGCGTGGGCCTTACGATCGGCGCCTGCGACCAGTTCTCCAACCTCATCAAGGATTCCGTGGCGCGTCTTCGGCCGTCGTACGATTCACTGATGCTGCGGGGCGGGCTGCGCGTGCTGGAGTGGCGCGGCAACAACTACGGCTTTTTCTCGGCCCACGCCGCCAACTCCGTGGGGCTCGCCGTGGGGGTGGTGACGGGGTTCCGCAACGACCGTCGTCTCCGTTATCGCGGCCTTGCCTGGGGGATGGGACTCTGGGCGCTGTTGGTGTCGCTGAGCCGCGTCTTCGTGGGCAAGCATTTCTTCGGCGACGTGCTGGTAGGCATCGTCGTGGGGCTGCTGATCGGTGGCCTCTTCGGCTGGATCGCCCGCAGGATCATTGCCCGCATGGATGGCCCGGAGCAACTGTATATGAATGAAAAACAACCAATTAAATACTGATATGTTCAAAAAGATCTTTTATTCCCTTCTCGCCGTGACCCTGCTCTGCGGCGTCGTCTCCTGCCAGGAAAGCGTGTCCCATGTGGGCAAGCGCGTATTCAAGGTGGCTCAGCAGCAGTTCAAACTTCTGGACGCCCGGCTTGAGCCCGGTGAGATGCCCCGCACGCTGAATGCGGACGGAACTCCGCGCAACAACACCAGCATCAGCTATTGGTGCACCGGTTTCTATCCCGGTTCGCTCTGGTATGTGTATGAGTACACCGGCGATCCTGAGATCAAGGCCCTGGCCGAAAAGCACACCCACTATCTCGATACCATCGTGCGGGCCCGTACCCACCACGACATCGGTTTCCAGGTGAACAGCAGCTTCGGCAACGCCTACCGCCTCACCGGCGACAAAGCGTATCTGCCCTACATCGAGTCGGCTGCCGCCAAACTTGCCAAGCGCTTCAATCCGGTAGTGGGGGTGATCAAGAGCTGGGAATCCAACAAGAAATGGGCGTACCCCGTCATCATCGACAATATGATGAACCTCGAGCTGCTGGAGCGGGCGTCCAAGCTCTTCTCCTGCGACAGCCTCGACCAGATTGCCAAGACCCATGCCCGCACCACCATGAAGAACCACTTCCGCGACGACTACACCACCTTCCACGTGGTGAGCTACAATCCGGAAGACGGCAGCGTGGCGATCCGCCAGACCCATCAGGGTTACTTCGACGACTCCGCCTGGGCCCGTGGACAGGCCTGGGGCCTCTATGGCTACACCATGATGGCCCGCGAGACCGGGGAAGCCGACCTGCTTGCGCAGGCGGAGCACATCGCCGACATGCTGCTGCCCCGTCTGCCCGAAGACGGGGTTCCGTACTGGGATTTCGACGCTCCGGACATCCCGAACACCGTCCGCGATGCTTCGGCGGGTGCCATCATGGCTTCCGCGTTCGTGGAACTGAGTACCCTCACCGCCGACCCGGCGCGTGCGAAAGCCTGCCGGCAGATGGCCGAAAAGCAGATCCGCACCCTTGCGGGACCGGAATATCTTGCGAAGGTGGGCGAGAACGGCAATTTCCTGCTCAAACACAGCGTGGGAAGTTTCCCCCATAAGAGCGAAGTGGACGTGCCGCTCACCTATGCGGACTATTACTTCCTGGAAGCGATCCTGCGCTACAACAAGCTCAGCAAATAATCCCGGTTTTCAGACCGGTTACGGAAACGGACAGCGGGAGTCGGCCTTCGACCTCGCCGTCCGTTTCTATTATGTCGCGTGAGGCTTCGTCGAGCGGCTCAATCTCGAGCCTGGCAGCCTGGACGTAACGGATATCGGGCGAGCGGTGGATACTGCCCGTAAAGAGGCGGGGAATCTGTGTCAGGATCCGCCAGAGGGGCATGACGGGCACGATGAGCGCGTCGATGAGCCCGTCGTCGGGGCGGGCGAGGGGGACCTGGCGCATTCCGCCTCCGCTGTAGCTGCCGCAGCCCAGTGCGATGGAATAGCAGGCGCCGCTGAAGACTTCCTGTCCGTCGGCCTGAATCCGCACCCGGATGCTGCGAACGGTGTGGATGGTCCTGAGCAGGCCCCACAGGTAGATGAGGCGGCTTCGGTGGCCGCGTTCCTTTTCGCGGTTGACCGTTTCGCAGACATGGGAATCGAAGCCCACGCCGCCGATATTGGCCATGTAGAAGACTAATCCGTCACCATCCTGCAGGCGCACCACGTCCTGGCGTCCGATGGAGCCGGATGCGGCAAGGGAAAGCACGTGGCCGATGTCGCAGGGTACGCCGAGCGAGCGGAGCCAGTCGTTGCCCGAGCCGATGGGGGCCACGCCAAGCACGAATTCTGCAGGGTCTGTGCCCTGCTGCTCGCACCAGCGCAGGATGCCGTTGAACAGTTCGTGCACGCTTCCGTCGCCGCCCACCGCCAGGAAATGCCGGCAGCCCGCTTCGGCCGCCTCGCAGGCGAGTTCCGCGGCATGCCCTTTGTGTTCCGTGTGGACGCAGCGGTAGGGGAGTTGCAGGCGGTCCAGTTCCGCCTGCATCGCAGACCATTCCGACAGGGTTTTGCCGGAGCCTGCATGGGGATTGACAATGATGAGCCAGTCTTTCTCTGTCACACTGCAAAAGTAGGAAAAATATGGAATTATTTTGTTAAATTTGCAAACTACCATATAGTCGTGCCATGGGAAAAATCATCGCGATAGCCAATCAGAAAGGGGGTGTGGGCAAGACCACGACGGCCATCAATCTCTCGGCGTCACTCGCCGTGCTGGAGAAGAACGTGCTGGTCATCGACGCCGATCCCCAGGCCAATACCACCTCGGGTCTGAATTTCTCGCCCGATAACCACGAGCACCGTACGCTCTACGAGCTGATGATCGGCAAGATCGGGGTGGAGGACGCCCTTATCCAGACCGAACTCGCCAAGCTGCACATGATTCCCTCACACATCGACCTGGTGGGGGCGGAGATCGAGATGCTCGACATTTCGGGCCGCGACACCGTGTTGCGGCGCGTGCTGGAGCCCATCCGCGACAACTACGACTACATCATCATCGACTGTTCCCCCTCGCTGGGACTCATCACGGTGAACTGCCTCGCGGCGGCCGACTCGGTCATCATTCCCGTGCAGCCGGAATTCTTCGCCCTGGAGGGCCTGGGCAAGCTCCTGCAGACCATCCGCCTGGTGCAGGACGGACCCAATCCGGAGCTCAAGATCGAAGGATTCGTGGTCACCATGTTCGACGGCCGCACCAAGGTGCACACCCAGGTGGTGGGCGAGCTCCGCTCCTGCTTCAAGGAGATGGTCTTCCGCACCATCATCCAGCGCAACATCCGGCTCAGCGAGGCGCCTTCGCACGGCAAGCCGATCATCCTCTATGACATCATGAGCAATGGGGCCACCAACTACATGAATCTGGCGCGGGAGGTCCTGGAGCGCAACAACACTGCATTATGAGTAAGGAACCCAGGGGTCTGGGCCGGGGGCTGAACGCCCTGCTCGGCGACCATCCCGACATTGACCGCTTCCGCAAGCCGGTCGGATATGTGAACAAGGAAATCGCGGGGAGCCAACCCCGTCAGGATACGGCCGACGTGCTCCGCATTCCCGTGGAGATGGTGGAGGCCAATCCCTATCAGCCCCGGCTGTCGTTCGACCCCGAGGCCATGGCCGAGCTGGCCGCATCGATCCGCAGCCTGGGACTCATCCAGCCCATCACCGTGCGGCGCGTGGGCGAGAAGCGTTACCAGATCATCAGCGGAGAACGCCGCTTCAAGGCCTGCCAGATGGCCGGAATGACCATGATTCCCGCCTATGTGCGTGACGCCGACGACCAGGGGATGCTCGAAATGGCCCTCGTGGAGAATCTCCAGCGCGAGGACCTCGACCCCATTGAGACCGCGCTCAGTTTCCAGCGCCTCATCGAGGAGTGCCACCTGACCCAGGAGGCCATGGCCGACCGGGTGGGCAAGAAACGCAGTTCGGTTACCAATACGCTCCGTCTGTTGCGTCTGCCCGTAAAGGTGCAGCACGACCTGAAGGTGGGCCTGCTCGACGTGGGGCATGCCAAGGTGCTGCTGGGGGTGGACGATCCGGCTCTGCAGGAACAGCTCTGCGACCGGGTGGTGCGCGACTCGCTGAGCGTGCGCCAGCTCGAGGAACTCCTCCGTTCGGTCCGCCGCCAGGGTGCGGATGCGGCGAAGAAAGAGATTCCGCTGCCCGAGGACTGCCGGCGCCTGGTCGACCGCGTGGGCAGTTTCTTCCCGCAGGGCGTGTCGCTCCGGCGCAACGCGTCCGGAAAGGGGACCATGACCATCCGTTTTGATTCCGACGAGCAGTTGCGCGCCTTCCTCGGCGCCCTTGACGCCCAGGCCGACTGACGATGCGCCGCCTGCGTCCCATCTTCCTGCTCCTGTTGCTCCCGCTCTTCTGTGTGGAGGCGCGTGCGCAGTTCAAGGAGGAAGCCTTTTCGCAGCAGTACAACGACGATACGAACGCTAAGAAGGACAGCACCGACGTGATGTTCTCGCTGCGCGATTTCTTCGGTGGCGTGGCACACAAACACAGCATCAAGGTGGGCACGATGTTCGCCGGATCCACCCTTTTCGTGGGTTGCAGCCAGATCTACAACCGCGACTATTGGAAGCTGCCCGTCGTCTACGGCGGGATCGGCGCCGGGGTGGCGGGGGGTATCTTGTTCGGGCGCGAGGGCAATACCCGCGCTTCCACTCTCTGTTATGCGGGCGCCGGCCTGGTCTGGTGGGCTTCGCTCATGGACGGGGTGGTGAACTATGAACCCAACGACTACCCGCAGCCCGGGAAGGCGACGCTTTACGCGCTGCTCCTGCCCGGTCTGGGTCAGATCTACAACCGGGAGTACTGGAAGATCCCCATCTACTGGGGCGGGATCATCGGCTCGGCGCATTTCTTTATGCTCAACCGGACGAACTATCTGCGTTTCCGACGCATTTACCGCGAGGCGACCGACGAGACGGCCACCTACACCGGACCCATTCCGGCGCAGACGGCCCTCTATTACCGCGACGTCTACCGGCGTTACCGCGACTACTCCGTGCTGGCCATGGCGGCTTTCTATCTGCTGCAGGCCATCGATGCCAACGTGTTCGCCTACATGCACGATTTCGACGTCTCGGACGACATCTCCCTGAACGTTTCACCCACGCTGATCGCGCCCGACGAGGCCTATGCCATGGCAACGCCTCCGGCCATGGGCGTCCGCTTCGGTCTCACCTTCTGAGTTATGGTGAAACGTGTCCTTTCCTGCCTGCTGGCCCTTTTGGTGCTGCTTCCCTGCGAGGCGGCGCCGCGCCGTCCGCGCAAGAAAGAGGTGCTGCGAGAAAACCTGCTCCTGCAACGCAGGGTCGATTCGCTGCAGGCGGCCGTGGATAGCCTGAAAGCGCGAAAGTATTTGGAAGACAGCACAGTAGTGGCTGTCCTGGAGGGGAACGGAGCGGGCCGGGAAGCCGTGCGCGCGCCGCGCAACGACGATCCGGCGCAGACCGACAGCCTCATGGACCTGTGGTTCCGCAGCCACCGGATGGAGGCGGGGGAGCGTCCCGAACGTTTCGATATGGATTCGGTGCGCTTCTCCTCGAACGTGTCGGACGAGGAGCTGATGCGCCGGCTCAAGGCCATGAACGCCTACATCACCCTGCCGTTCAACGAGACCGTAAAGAATTACATGGTCTTCTACGCCGAGCGGGCGCCTCGTACCATGGGACGGATTATGGGGTTGGGCGCCTACTATTTTCCCCTTTTCGAGGACGTCTTCTCGCGTTACGGCCTGCCACTGGAACTCAAGTACATGGCCGTGATCGAGTCGCATCTCGACCCCACCGCCACCTCGCGGGCCGGGGCCCGGGGCATGTGGCAGTTCATGTACAATACGGCCCGAGCCTACGGGCTCAAGATCAATTCGTTCGTGGACGAACGGCTCGACGTGGAGAAGGCGGTCGACGCCGCCGCGCGCTATCTGCGCGACTCATACGAGGTGTTCGGAGACTGGAACCTGGCCATCTGCTCCTACAACTGCGGGGCGGGCAATGTGCAGAAAGCCATCCGCCGGTCCGGAAGCCGTGCCTTCTGGGATATCTATCCCTATCTGCCGCGGGAAACGCGCGGTTACATGCCGGCCTTCGTGGGGGCTATGTACGCCCTGACCTATTGGCGCGAATATGGCATCGAGCCCCAGGAAGTGGGGATGCCGGCCGCCACAGACACCTTCGAAATCAGGCGCAACCTGCATTTCAAGCAGATCAACGAGGTGGTGGGCGTGCCCATGGAGACGCTCCGTCAACTCAATCCGCAATACGTCCACGAAATCATTCCCGGCGGCGAGCAGGCGAGCATCCTCCATCTGCCCTTCAACTGGAGCGCCCCCTTCATGTCGGTGGAACGCGACACGCTCTACAACCACAAGTCGGGCGAGCTCCTCTCCGAGCAGGTGGTGAAGAACATTAAGGAAAGTGGCTTCGAGACGCGCGTGGCCTACCGGGTGCGGGAAGGCGACTACCTGGGCCGGATCGCGGCGCGCAACCGCGTGACCGTGGCTCAGCTCAAGAAATGGAACCACCTGCGCAGCGACCGCCTGCGGGTGGGTCAGGTCCTCTACATCTACCGCCACGGACCCGCTCCGGCGTCCTCATCCGGAGGCTCCAAACCCGCCGCCAAACCGGCTGCCAAGCCGGCCGCCAACAGCGCTCCCGCCTCGGCCAAACCCGCTTCCGACGCAGGGGAGAAAGTCCCCTCTGAGGAGTGGTCGGGCTACGTGACCTACACCGTGCAGGCCGGCGACAGCCTGTACGGCATCGCCAAGAACTATCCGGGCGTGAGCGCAGCCAACATCATCGAATACAATCACCTTTCGGGCACTTCGATCCGACCCGGAATGAAACTCAAAATCCCCGTACGCAAATGAAGACCTACAGAAAGCTGACCCCCGCCGAAATCGAACGCCTGAGCGCGCAGGCCTGCTACGCCGAATCCTGGGACCGCATCCTCGTGGCCGAGGGCTTCGACGCGTCGTATGTATTCTCCACCCGCTTCTCGGGTGACATCCGGCTGGGCGTCTTCGAGAAGGAATTCCAGCTTCCGGGCGGCATGACCAAGCACGCCGGTCTCTACCACACCACGCTGCACAACGTGACGCTGGGCGACAACTGCTGCATCGAGAACGTGAAGAACTACATCTCCAATTATGAGATCGGCGACGGTTGTTTCATCGAGAACGTGGACGTGCTCCTGACCGACGGGCCTTCTTCCTTCGGCAACGGGGTGGAGGTGGCCGTGCTCAACGAGACGGGCGGGCGCGAGGTGATGATCTATGACCGCCTCTCGGCCCAGCAGGCCTATGTGATGGCGCTCTACCGGCACAAGACCGGGGCTATCGGCAAGATCCGCGAACTGATCACGGCCTACACGGAGTCGGTCACGTCCTGCGTGGGCCGGATCGGGACCGACGTGATCATCGCCGATGCGGGCTACATCAAGAATGTGAAAGTGGGTGACTGCTGCAAGATTGAGGGCGCCTCGCGCCTGAAGAACGGCAGCATCAATTCGAACCGGGAAGCGCCCGTGCACATCGGCGTGGGCGTGATCGGCGATGATTTCATCATCTGCAGCGGCTCCAGCGTGGAAGACGGAGTGACCTTCTCCCGCTGTTTCATCGGCCAGGCCTGCAAGCTGGGGCACAACTACTCGGCTTCCGACTCGCTCTTCTTCAGCAACTGCCAGGGTGAGAACGGGGAGGCCTGCGCCATCTTTGCCGGGCCCTTCACCGTGACGCACCATAAGAGCACCCTGCTCATTGCGGGTCTCTTCTCCTTCATGAACGCGGGCTCCGGATCCAACCAGAGCAACCACATGTACAAACTCGGTCCCATCCACCAGGGTATCATGGAACGCGGCGCCAAGACCTCGTCCGACTCCTATATCCTCTGGCCGGCCAAGGTGGGCGCTTTCTCGCTGGTGATGGGCCGTCACGTGAATCATCAGGACACCTCGTCCCTGCCCTTCTCCTATCTGATCGAGCAGCAGGGCGAGACCTTCATCATGCCGGGTGCGAACCTGCGGAGCGTGGGTACGGTGCGCGACGCCCGCAAGTGGCCGAAGCGTGACGCCCGGAAGGACCCCGACCGGCTCGACTGCATCAACTACAACCTCCTGAGTCCCTATACCATCCAAAAGATGCTCGAGGGCATCGATATTCTGCACAATCTGGAAAAGGTGTCGGGGCCCACGTCCGAGGCCTACTCCTACCAGAGTGGGAAAATCAAGCGTAGCTCGCTGCGCAAGGGCCTCAAACTCTATGGGATGGCGCTCGACAAGTTCCTGGGCAACTCCCTCATCTCGCGGCTTCAGGCTTCGGAATTCAGTACGCTGCAGGAGATGCACGACGCTTTGAGACCGTCCACAGACGGGGTGGGCCTGGGCCGCTGGGTCGACGCCGCCGGACTCATCGCCCCCAAGACCGAGGTGCAGCGCCTGCTCCAGGATATCGAGGACGGAGCGGTGAGCGACGTGCAGGGCATCGGCGAACGCTTTGCGCAGATGCACGAACGCTATTACGAATACGAGTGGACCTGGGCCTATGAGGTCTTCAAGAGTTTCTACGGAATCGATCTGGCAGAGGCGGGGGTGGAAACCCTGCTGGGCCTGGTGCGCCGCTGGCTCGACTCGGTGGTGGAACTCGACGAAACCCTGCTCGAAGATGCCCGTAAGGAATTCTCGCTCAGCGCGATGACCAGTTTCGGCATAGACGGCGGTACCACCACGCGCGAACGCGATTTCCAGCAGGTGCGCGGCGCCTCGTTCGAGAACGACCCCTTCGTGGTTTCCATTAAAGAACACATCCGTAACAAAACCGAACTGGCCCGGAAGGCTTCCGAGTTGCTCGACAAGATCGTTTCCTAACCATGCGTACACGTTTGACCCTTTCTGCGCTGCTGCTCTGCGCCCTGCTGTGTCCCGTTTCCCTGAAGGGAGCGGAACTGGTCCCCTCCGACCTGAAGGTCGACACCCTGCGTTACGACCTTTCGCTTTCCTATCCCGTGCACATTTATCTGGTCCGGCCGCGTGCGGCCGCGCAGCCGCTGCCCTGCATCGTCTATGTGCCCGGATCGGCTTGGAAAAAACAGAAGATGGATCGTGCGGTGCGCAATCAGGCCGCCCTGGCCCTCCGTGGCTATGCCGTGGCTTTCGTGGAATACCGGCCCTGTTCCGAGGCGCTGTTCCCGGCGCAGGTGGAAGACGTGAAGACCGCCACGCGCTATCTGCGTGAGCGTGCCGCCCGGTTCGGCCTCGATGCCCGCAATTTCTTTGCCTGGGGATCCTCATCCGGCGCCCACACCGTGCTGCTGCATGCTTTTACGCAGGATTCTTCCTTACTCGACAACGAGCACGGGGTACCCACGTCCTGCGCCGTGAACGCCGTGGTAGACTATTACGGCCCCAGCGAGCTGGTGCACGAATTCCGCATCCAGCACGGGAAGCAGGAGCGGCCCGACCAGAACGGCGGGTTGTTGCTGGGCGATCCGGTGGAGGAAAAGCGTGACGTTGCCATCAAAGCCAGTCCGCTCTACTACGTGCACCCGCTCTGCGTTCCCGTTTTCGTGGCCCATGGCGATGCCGACAAGGTGGTGCCTGTAGAGCAGAGCCACTGGCTCGTGGAGCGTCTGCGCACAAGCGGGGTGCGGGTCGAGTATGTGGAACTGCCCGGCTCCAAGCACGGCGGCCCCGCGTTCAACACGCCGGAACTGCTCAACCGCATCTTCTCGTTCCTCGATTCCTGCCGCATTACCAACTGAGCCATGATTTCCTTTACTTGCGACTACAACGAAGGGGCGCATCCGCTCATCCTGGAACGCCTGGTGCAGACCAATCTGATGCAGGAGCCGGGTTACGGCGACGACTCCTTCACCCAATCGGCCAGACGCCGCATCCGGGAGGCGACCGCCTGTCCTCGGGCCGACATCTTTTTCCTGGGTGGCGGCACGCAGACCAATGCCACGGTAATAGACGGCCTGCTGCCCCATTACGGAGCGGTCATCGCGGCCGAAACGGGACACATCGCCGTGCACGAATCGGGCGCCGTGGAATTCTGCGGACACAAGGTCATCACCCTGCCTTCGCACGAAGGAAAGATTGATGCGGGCGAACTACGTGCCTATCTGGAGCGTTTCTACGCCGATGCGGCCTGGCCCCACATGGCCCATCCGGACATGGTATACCTTTCGTTCCCCAGTGAATACGGTACGCTCTACACGCGTTCGGAACTGTCGGCAATCCGCTCTGTCTGTGCTGATTATCAACTCAAGTTGTTCGTGGACGGGGCGCGGCTCGGTTACGGGCTTGCCAGCCCTGCGGCCGACTTGGACCTGCCGGCCTTTGCCGCCCTGTGCGATGTATTCTACATTGGCGGGACCAAGGTGGGCGCCCTCTGCGGGGAAGCGGTGGTTTTCCCCAAGGGCGACGCTCCTGAGCATTTTTTTACCATCATCAAGCAGCACGGGGCCCTCTTTGCGAAGGGCCGGCTCCCGGGCCTGCAGTTCGACACGCTCTTCACCGACGGACTCTATCTGCGCATTGCGGCGCATGCCATCGAACAGGCCGGGCGCCTGCGTGCCGTCTTTGAAAGGAAGGGGATTCCCTTCTACATCGATTCACCTACCAATCAGCAATTCCCCATCCTGACAGACACACAGATGGGGAAACTGGAAGGCAAGGTCGCCTTCGAAATTTGGGAACGGCTGCCGGATGGCCGCTGCGTCACCCGTTTCGCCACCAGCTGGGCCACGCCTCCGGAACACATCGACGCCCTGGCGGCCTTGCTGTAAAGCGGAGGCTATACCAGGAAGGTGCCGATGAGGGCGAGGATGGCGTAGAGCTCCGGGAAGGCGGCGTAGATGAGCGTGTTCACGAAGACGTCGTGCCCCTGGCTCAGGCCCACGATGCCGTTGGCGCAAACCTGCCCCTGCCGGATGCCGGAGAAGAGGCACACCAGTCCCACACCCAGTCCCACGCCGAAGAGGAGCGGTCCGCGTGTGGCGAAATCGCCCGCCAGGGCCCAGAGGATGAAGGCCAGGAAGCCGTAGAGGCCCTGCGAAGAGGGGAGGGCCGACAGCACCATGTAGTTGGTGGAACGTTCGGGCGCTTTCTTGAGCGCCCCTTCGGCGGCGTTACCGGCGATGGTGGTCCCAATGGCGCTGCCGATGCCGGAGAGGGCCAGCATGAGGCCGAGTCCGAGATAGCCGAGAATTTCGTTCATAGTCTGTTGTTTTTATCTGTTATTGTTTATTTCAGGGGGTTGTAGGCGCGGCCCGTGCCTTCGTAGCCGCTGTTCTTGAAGTATTCCACGAAGGTGAGTCGGAGCGGATGCACGAAGGCGCCCAGGCACGACAGGGCGAGGTTGAGTCCGTGACCGATGAGCAGGATAACCAGGAAGCCCAGCCAGTTGATGCCGGGCACCGGAGCCTGGAGCACCAGGCCCGCGAGCATGTTGAAGGTCTGGCCCAGCATGCCGCCCGCCATACCCAGGGCGAAGAGACGCAGGTAGCTGAGCACGTCGCCGAGCAGGCCGCTGATGGTATTGTAGCTGTCCCAGAGGCCGGCCCCGATGTTGAGCAGGGGGTTGCGGCCCGGTTTGTTGAAGAGGAAGATGCCGCAGGCAGACACAGCGCCGAGCGCGATGAGCGCCCATTTGGTGACGCTGCGGTCGAGCACGCCCGTGAGGGCGATGCCGCCGAGGATCACCCCGCCCACGATGAGCAGGGCCCAGCCCCAGGTGCTCAGGCTCTGCAGGAAACCGTTCTTCCGGGTGTAACAGAGAGCCTTGATGACCATGGCGAGACAGATGTGCACGACGCCCACGCCGATGGCGAGCACCATCTGCGCGTCGTACCCGGCTACCTTGCCTGCAATCATGATCGACTTGAGCCCGTCGGGGACCCAGGCCGCTTCATAAAGGTTGATGCCGAAGAAGGTGTGTAGCACGATGCCTACCACGAAGGTGGCTCCGCCCAGCATCATGACGAGCGGCGAGAAGGACGCCATGGAAGGCGACTTCTTCCCGAGCACCCAGCCCAGGGCGATGAGCAGCAGGCCGTAGCCCGCGTCGCCCATGCACATGGCGAAGAACAGCAGGAAGAAGGGCCCCAGGATGGGGGTGGGGTCGAATTCGTCGTAAGCAGGCGAGCCGTACATCTTTGTGAGCAGCTCGAACTGACGCACGAACCAGTTGTTGCGCAGGCTGACGGGCGGGTTGTCGGCGGCTTCCGCCTCCTTTTTCAGCCAGACCACGGGGGCGCGGTCGAGCAGGGCCTCCACCTGTTTCGTGCTGTCGCTGGGCGCGTAGCCGGTGAGCAGCACCACGCTGCCTTCCACGGCCTCCTCCGCTGTTCCGGCTGCCAGGATCCGGGCGAGTTCCTGTTCGTCCTTATGCAGCGTTTCTTTCAGTGCGGGCAGTTCGCCGCGGCGGTCGAGAAGACTCTTCTCATAAGCATCGGCTTCGTCTTTTTTCGCTGCCACGGCAGCCCGGGCTTCGGTAACGGTGTGGTCCGGCGCGGGCAGTTCCGCTGCGGGGAAGCCGGCGTTGTCGCCCAGCAGCACGAAGCGGACGCTGTGCCCTTCCTCTTCAACGACCTGGATGGCGTAATCGGAGGTGGGGATTTTGCGGAACTGTTTTTCCGGGAGGCGGTAGAAATGAACGGGAATGCCGGTGGCGATCAGTTTTTCGCGCTCGTACGCACCCCAGTGGGCGAGGTCCTCCGCCTCCTTTTCCAGCCGGACGGTCTCCGTCTCGAGCTCCTTCAGATGAGCGTCGCGACCGCTTTCAATCTCGGAAATGACCCTTCGCTGCGCCTCAATGCGGGCAAGCAGGGCGGAACTGCGTTCGTCGATGGGCTTTTCGCTACGCGTGATATCCACGAGACCAAGCCCCTGGAGCTCTTCCAGGAAGTCTTCCTTCTGTCCGGAAAGGAGCAGGAAGTAGTATCGGGTCATGGGCTCAATCATAGCGCTTCCTCCTCTTCTTCCGCGGCGTGGCGGGTTTTTACAATCTTCGACGAGGCCTTGCTCAGATTCTCCTCGTCTTCCATATAACGCTTGATCTTGCGGATGGCCTCCTGGTAACCGGGAATCTGGACCTTTTCGTAGAGGTTGACCTTCTGGGTGGTCTTCTTGCGCTGGAAATCGAGGACACGACGCTTCTGTTCAAAGACTTCCGACTCCAGACCCAGACGGGTGAGCTCCTGGAGGATGCGCACGCCGTCGGCGTACCAGGCGGGTTTTGCGAAGGCGTTGAAGGGGCGCAGTTCGTAGTCGATGCGGGTGAGCTGCGGGGTCTTCACGCCCGCCACCTTCACCGTGTCCAGCACGACTTCCCTGATGCGGATAAGGTCCGGTTCGAACTCGTTCCAGAGGGCGGCGAGGTAGTCGTAGCGCTGCAGGGCCGCTTCCAGTTCGGCGGCCAGGCGTTCGGCGTCGCGTTTGGCAGCGAGCACGCTCAGGCGCAGGGCCGACTCCTTGTTCTTGAGGGTGGGGAGGGCCTTCTGCCGCACCTTGAGCTGCTTGCCCAGTTCGGTCAGGGATGTCTTGTTGTATTGGAACTTGACGGCCATCTACTTCTGTTTCCAGTATTTGTCTATGAGCGTCTGTTTGATGCCGGTCTCGGCCGGGCTGAAATACTTGGCGAAGAGTTCCCAGGCCGTGTCGAGCATCTCGGTGATGGAGATGTTCACGTCGATGCTGAGCAGCCGTACGGCGTAGTCCTTGGCGTAGTCGAGGCAGCGCAGGTCGTAGTCGGAAAGGTCGAAGCCGTTCTCGAGCTTGGTCTTGGCGTTCTGGGCGTCGGCGTAGAGGCGCACGCCGGCGTTCATGACCTGGGCGTGGTCTTCGCGGGTCTTCTTGCCCTGGACGAGTTGCTTGAGGCGCGAGAGGGAGCGGAAGGGGTCTACGATGACCTTGCCCGTGTCGGAATCGGCCCGGAGGAAGAGCTGGCCTTCGGTGATGTAGCCGGTGTTGTCGGGGATGGCGTGCGTGATGTCGCCGTCGTTGAGGGTGGTCACCGCAATGATGGTGATCGATCCGCCCGTGGGCAGCTGCACGGCCTTCTCGTAGATGCGGGCCAGGTCGGAATAGAGCGAACCCGGCATGCTGTCCTTCGAGGGGATCTGGTCCATGCGGTTGCTCACGATGCTCAGCGCATCGGCGTAGAGGGTCATGTCGGTGAGCAGGACCAGCACCTTCTCGTTGCAGTCCACGGCGAAGTATTCGGCCGCGGCGAGGGCCATGTCGGGGATGAGCAGGCGCTCCACGGGGGGCTCCTCGGTGGTGTTTACGAAGGAGACGATCCGGTCGAGGGCGCCCGCCGCCTCGAAGGCGTGGCGGAAGAAGAGGTAGTCGTCGTTGCTCAGGCCCATTCCGCCCAGGATGATCTTGTCCACGTCGGCGCGCAGGGCCACGTCGGCCATCACGGCGTTGTAGGGCTGGTCTGGGTCGGCGAAGAAGGGGATCTTCTGGCCCGATACCAGGGTGTTGTTGAGGTCGATGCCCGCAATGCCGGTGGGGATGAGTTCCGAGGGCTGACGGCGTTTGTAGGGGTTGACGGAGGGGCCGCCCACCTCGCGGGTTTCGCCTTCCACCTCGGGTCCGCCGTCGATGGGCTCGCCGTAGGCATTGAAGAAACGGCCCGCGAGCTGTCCGCTCACGTTGAGGGTGGGCGGTGCGCCGCGGAAGAGGACATGCGCGTTGGTGGGGATGCCTTCCGTGCCGGCGAAGACCTGCAGGGTCACCAGGTCGCCCCGGGTCTTCACCACCTGCGCCAGACGTCCTTCCACGGTGGCGAGTTCGTCGTTCGAAACGCCTTCCGCATGCAGGGAAACCGTGGCCTTGGTGATGGCCTCGAGCCGGGTATAGGTCTTTTGGAATGCCTTAGTTGCCATTTTCTGAAAGGAGTTGGGTGAGTTGTTCACGGTAGCCGTTGAACGCGGCGCTCTGCCATTCGGAGTAGTTCATCTGGCGAAGCACGTTGATGATGCGTTTGAAGTAGTCGCGGCACTGCTCGTAGTCGTCGAAGTTGAAGGAACGGCCGCAGATGTCGAGCACGAGGTCGAGCATATAGCGCTGGCGTTCCATGGGGCAGACGCAGTCCACGGGGTCGAAGGCGTCCTGCTGCAGGAAAGCGAAGTCGATGAGTTCCGACTTCCAGAAGGTCTCGTGGTAGCTCATGGGCACGCCGTCGTCGCCCAGGATGTTAATCTGGTCGGCCATCTCCTTGCCCCGGCGCACCAGGGTCTTGGCGCGGCCCATTTTGTCGGCCCAACCTTTCTCCACCTGCTCGTCGAGCCAGGCCACGATTTCGGGATACTCCAGGTATTTGGAATAGGAGTCGATGGGGTTCACGGCCGGGTAGCGCTTCTGGTCGGCGCGGTTCTGCTCGAGGGCGTAGAAGCAGCGGGC
>JAFTEQ010000015.1 GCA_017453565.1 Bacteroidales bacterium | reverse complement strand
CCGGACGATAATAAGCATATCTGCGAAATTGATTTCCTGCTGTCACGCTCCCAGAAAATATGTCCAATTGAAGTAAAGTCTTCTGGGTATAAAGCACACAAATCACTGGATCTGTTCTGCGAAAAGTATTCATACAGAATCCGGGAACGTTACCTTCTTTACACAAAAGACCTCCGAAAAGAGCAGCAAATTATCATGCTTCCCGTGTATATGACACCAATGATGTAGCCCACAAAAAACGCACAACTTCTTGCTCATTATGCGTAAAAGTTGTGCGTAAATTTGTAACTAACTGATTATCAGCTAGTAGTGGTGCTGGGAAGACTAGAAGCGATAGCGGATGCCGAGGGCAATGCTCTGCCAGCCGAATGCGGTGCCGGGGATGAGGTTGAACACCGGGATCCAGTCGAGCGAGAGGGTGAGCGGAATGTCGAAGTTGTACTCAACACCCAGCTGACCGGCCACACCGAGGAAAAGGTCGGAGTTGGCGAGACCCACATAGGCGCCCGGGCCGGCGTAGAAGTTGAAGTTGCCTTCGTTGGCGAGGATGAAGTCGTAGGTGCCGGTGAAAGCGACGGCGTTGGCCGACCAGCCGGCGTTCACTTCAAGGAAGTTCTCTCCGCCCATGGTGTGCTGATAGGAGAGCTGAGCACCGTAACCGGCACGGATACCAATGGTACGCGGCTGCGCATTGGCGACAGCGGCGAAAGCCAGAAGAGAAATGGCGATTGCAAGAATCTTCTTCATAACAGTTTTTGGTTTTAGCTAGTTATTTGTTGCAAATATAACAATTATTCTAAACAATTCCCGAGAAACCCAGGAAAGCCATGGCCATGATACCCACGGTAATCATGGCGATGGGCAGGCCCCGGAACGATTTGGGCACCTCGTTCCCCGCCAGATGCTCGCGCAGACCGGCGAAAAGGATCATGGCCAGACCATAGCCGAGCGAGGTGGCAAAGGCGTAGACCAGCGACTCGCCGAGTCCCAGCAGATGGGCCTCGCCGCCGAAGCTGAACTCCTTGCTCACCACGTTGATGGCCACGCCGAGCACGGCGCAGTTGGTGGTGATGAGGGGCAGGAAGATACCCAGCGCCTGGTAGAGCGAGGGGCTGATCTTCTTGAGCACGATCTCCACCATCTGCACGAGGGCCGCGATCACGAGGATGAAGGCGATGGTCTGCAGGAAGGTGAGGCCGAAAGGCACCAGCAGGTAGCGGTTTACCAGCCAGGTCACCAGCGTGGCGAGCGTGATGACGAAGCACACTGCGCCCGACATGCCCGTGGCGGTGGAGAGCTTGGAAGAAACGCCCAGGAAGGGGCAGATTCCGAGGAACTGCGCCAGTACGATGTTGTTGACGAAAATCGCCGAAACAATGATGAGTAGGATTTCCATAAGGCGTTACTTCTTAGCAAGTTTGTTGAACAGGACCATGAGGTAGCCCAGCACCAGGAAGGCGCCGGGCGCCATGACGAAGGCCAGGATGCCGTCGCCGGCAAGGAACTTCCAGCCGAAGACCGAGCCGCTGCCCAGGATCTCCCGCACAATACCGATGACGGTAAGCGAGAGCGTGAAACCGATACCGATCCCAATACCGTCGAGCGCCGAATCGAGCGGACCGTTCTTGCCCGCGAAGGCCTCGGCGCGGCCGAGGATGATGCAGTTCACCACGATGAGCGGGATGAAGAGGCCCAGGGTGGCGTACACATCGGGCACATAGGCCTGCATGAGCAGCTGCAGCAGGGTAACGAAGGTGGCGATGACCACGATGTAGACCGGAATGTGCACCTTGTCGGGCACCACCGGAGCCAGCAGCGAGATCACGATGTTGGAGAGGATGAGCACGAACATGGTCGCAAGGCCCATCTCAAGTCCGTTCATGGCGGAAGTGGTGGTGGCCAGCGTGGGACACATGCCCAGCACCAGCACGAAGGTCGGATTCTCCTTGATCAGACCCTTGGTAATGAGGGAAAACTTGCTCATACGCTATTCCTCCGTCTTTTTGGTGGCACCCGAAACGGCGTCGACCGGCATGCCCGAGAAACCCCGGACCAGGTTCACCGCCTGCAGGACCGCCTTGGTGTAGGCGCGCGAGGTGATGGTAGAGGCCGTAATGGCGTCTACGTCTCCCCCGTCCTTGCGGACCGCAAGTTTCTTCTCCGGTCCGAAGCCGCGCCACTGTTTCATGAAGTTCTCGTCCTGGTCGCATTTGGCGCCGAGACCCGGGGTCTCGCTGTGCGACAGGACCGAAGTGTTGTAGACCGTTCCGTCGGGGAGCACGCCCACCATGAGGGTGAGCGGGCCGCCGAAGCCGCCGGTGGTCGATTTCACCGCATAGGCCTGCACCAGGCTGTCCTTGCGGCTCTCATAGTACTGGAAGGAGACGCCGTCCGCCTCGGCCGAAAGGGCCTCGGAGAGTTCGCCGCCCTCGGGCAGGACCGCGGAGATGGAGGCGTTGAGCGCCTTCTGGGCGCCTGCCTCGATGGGGGCCGCGGTAAGCAAGTAGACGCCGCCCAGCAGGGCTGCGCACACCAGGCACACCGCCGTGAGGCAGAGCACCATGTTGGTCAGTGTAGATTTTGCCGCCATCGTCTATGCCCTCCCGAATTTTTTCTGATGGAACGCCCGATTGAGCAGGGGTACCGTCATGTTCATGAGCAGGATGGCGAACGAAACGCCTTCCGGATAGGAACCGAAGTAACGGATCATCATCACGATGAAACCGATGCCCACGCCGAAGATGACGCCGCCCCAGACATTCATGGGCGAGGTCACGTAGTCGGTGGCCATGAAGCAGGCACCCAGGATGAGACCGCCCGTGAGCAGGTTGAAGAGGGGCCCGGTGTAGACCTCGGGACTCGCCAGGTGGAAGATGCCGGAAACCAGCGCCACGGTGGCGAAGATGCTCAGCGGAATCCAGGGCTTGACCACCCGGCGCACCAGCAGATAGCCGAAGCCGAGCAGCAGCGCCAGAGCCGAGATCTCACCCGCCGAACCGCCGATGTTGAGCAGCAGGGTCTGCAGGTAGTCCACGTCGGCCACGCCCGCGAGGCCCAGTTCGTTCACCTTCCCCAGCAGGGTGGGCCCGGAAACGGCGTCCACATTGCGGAGGAAGCCCTGCGGCACGGTCCAGTCGGTCATCTGCACCGGGAAGGAGAGCAGCAGGAAGACGCGTCCGGTGAGGGCCGGATTGAAGACATTCTGTCCCAGGCCGCCGAACGACATCTTGGCCACGCCGATGGCCACCACTGCACCGATGAACACCACCCACCAGGGCGTGGTGCAGGGCAGGTTCATGGCTAGCAGCAGACCGGTCACCACGGCGGAAAGGTCGCCCACCGTGGAGGGTTTGCGGAGCAGCCACCGGGTGATGGCCCACTCCAGGAGCACACAGGAGGCCACGCTCACCGCGAGCACCAGCAACTCGGACCAGCCGTAATAGAGCACGGACACGAGGATGGCCGGGCAGAGCGCAATGGCCACGTCGCGCATCACCGATCGGGTGGAAACGGCGGCGTGGATGTGCGGAGATGGAGAAACCAGTAATTTATCCATATCGCTCTTGCTTTATTTGTTTTCTTTTTTCGCCTCTTCCGCAGCCTTGGCCGCTTCTGCAGCCGCCTTCGCGGCAGCGGCTCGGGCACGGATCACACCCATCACCTGGCCCTTGGCCTGGCGGATGTGGTCGAGCAGCGGAATGTAGGCCGGGCAGCTGTAGAGACAGCAGCCGCACTCAATGCAGTCGTGCGCGGAAGCCTGTTCAAGCCCCTCCAGGTCGCCAGCCTTGTAGAGCCGGTTCAGGAGGAAGGGTTCGAGCCCCATGGGGCAGGCGTCGGCGCAGCGGCCGCAGCGGATGCAGGCCGACTCGGCCTTGCGCAGGGTGGTATCGGCGCGCAGGTAGAGGATCGAGGACGAGCCCTTCACCGTGGCGGCATCGAGGTTGGCGATGGCGCGGCCCATCATGGGACCGCCGCTGATGAGTTTGGCCGCTTCGGCGGGCACGCCTCCGGCATATTCGGCAATGTAGCTGAGCGGCATGCCGATGCGGAAGAGGTAGTTGTGCTGCCGTTCCACCGGGAGGCAGTCGCCCGTGATGGTCAGCGTATTGGTAATGAGCGGCTTGTTCTTCTGCACCGCCTCGTAGACGGCGAGCGAGGTGGCCACGTTCTGCACCACGGCGCCCACGCTGATGGGCAGGCCGCCCGATTTCACCTGACGGTGCATGACCGCGTCGATGAGCTGTTTCTCACCGCCCTGCGGATACTTCTTCTTGAGCGGGAGCACCTCTATATTATCATAGGGCAGCTCGGTAAGCGCACGGCGCACGGCCTCGATGGCTTCGGGCTTGTTCTCCTCGATACCGATCACGCAGCGGCATCCGCCCAGCACCATCTGCATGATGGCGGCGCCCACCACGATCTCTTTCGTCCGCTCCAGCAGGATGCGGTAGTCGCTCGTGAGATAGGGTTCGCACTCCGCGCCGTTCAGGATGAGGCATTCGGCCGTGCTGCCCGGGGCGGGATTGAGTTTTACGTGCGTGGGGAAGGTGGCGCCGCCCAGACCCACCACACCGCAGGCCTTGATCTTGTCGAGCACGGCGGCACGGTCCGAGGGGATTTCGGTCACAAGCGTATCGCTGAGGTCTACACCCTCAACCCACTCGTCGCCGTCGACGGCAATCTCGATGTGCGGAACCATGTTCCCGGCCAGGTCGGCCCGGGGTGCGATCGATTTTACGGTACCGCTGGCACTCGCGTGCACGAAGGCGGAGATGAATCCGCCCGGTTCGGCGATCACCTGCCCGGTCTTCACCCGGTCGCCCACGGCCACGACGGGCTTGGCGGGCGCACCCAGATGCTGGGCCATGGAGATGTAGAGCGTCTGCGGAAGGGGCAGGACCTCGATGGCGCGTTCGCGCGCGAGCTTGGTGTCGTGGGGATGAACGCCGCCTATGGAAAATGTCACTTTAGCCATTGTTCTCCTCCTTTTCTTTGGCGGCAGCGGCCTCCGCCTCCTTAGCCTTGCGGGCACGCTCCGCGATGCGCGCCTTCACCGCCTCCTTGTCGAGGGGTTTGGGGAAATTGACGCCGTGGATGGCACCGGTGGGGCAAACCGCCTCGCACTCCCGGCAGAGCTTGCACTTGGCCGGGTCGATATAGGCCACGTTGTTCTCCACCACGATGGCGCCGTGCTGGCAGGTCTTCGCGCAGATGCCGCAACCGATGCAGGCGGCGCTGCAGGCCTTGCGGGCCGCGGGTCCCTTGTCCTTGTTGACGCAGGAAACGAACATCCGCATGCCGCGCGGTCCCTTGGGACGCAGCTCGATCAGCTGTTTGGGGCAAGCCTTCACGCAGGCGCCGCAGGCGGTGCACTTCTCCTGATCCACTTCCGGAAGGCCGGTTTCGGGATTCATGGAAAGGGCGCCGAACTGGCAGGCCGCCACACAGTCGCCGCAGCCCAGGCAGCCGAAACTGCAGGCGGTGTCGCCGCTGTAGAGCGCGGCTTTCACCCGGCACGAGGCGGCACCGTCGTACACATTGGTACGCGGCCGGTTCACGCAGGAGCCGTTGCAACGCAGCACGGCCACCTGCGGCGCCTTTTCCTTGACTTCGAAGCCCAGGATGGCCGCCACCTGCTTCATGACCTCGTTGCCGCCCACCGGACAATAGTTGTTGTCGAGGTTGGGGGCTTTCACCGCAGCGTCGGCAAAAGCGCGGCAGCCCGCGAAACCGCAGCCGCCGCAGTTGGCTCCGGGCATCACCTTTTCCACTTCGTCGATGCGCGGATCTTCTTCGACCTTGAACTTGGCCGCCACCAGGTAGAGGACGAGGGAGAGCAGGAGTCCCAGCCCCGCCAGGATGGCAATGGTCCAGATAATCGTTGTTGGCATTATTCCTTGATGTAAAATGAATACTCTTTTCCGAGCCGGTCACGCAACAGGTAGACCAGCAGATAGTAAAGCCCGGCAGCGCCGATTCCGGCGAGCCCGGAGAGCAGGTCGCCCACCCCGGCGCCCTGGAGAGCGAGCACCACGGCGAGCAGCACCGCGAGCGGCCCCACATAGGCGATGGCCACAGCCTTCAGCCCCATGGAAGCGCGCAGACACACGTTCACCTCGTCCCCTACCTTCCGGTCGATGCCGCGGGTGGGCACCAGAACAGCCTTGCGTTTCACTTCGGAGAGGCCGCACAGACCGGCGGCGTGGCAGGAGCCGCAGGCCGATTCCGAGAGAATCTCCACCGTCGTGAACTCGGGCGTTATCTCCACGATCCTTCCCGCGTGTGCGATTTCTTCCGCTGCCATAGGCTAATCGTCAAAACCGGTGTTCATCCCGGAGGCGTACTCGTACGCGCCCGCCTGAATGTCGAGGGCGTCGTTCAGTTCCATGAACTTCACGCGCTCGCTCTTGAATACCAGGTCGATGTCGCGCGTTTCACCGTTACGGTGTTTGGCAATGATGAGCTGCGTCTTCTCGCGGTCCTCGAGGTTTTCGGAGAGGCCCACGAAGTCGGGACGATGGATGAACAGCACCATGTCGGCATCCTGTTCGATGGCGCCCGATTCGCGCAGGTCGCTCAGCTGGGGTTTCCCGCCGGCACCGTCGCGCCGCACCGCGGCACGCGAAAGCTGCGAAAGGGCGATAATGGGCACGTCCAGTTCCTTGGCCGTAGCCTTGAGCGTGCGGGAAATGGCCGCCACTTCCTGCTCACGGATGCCGCGCAGCTCGGCAGGCCCCTGCATGAGCTGCAGGTAGTCTACCACGATGAGCCGCACGCCCTTGCTGTGCACCAGGTTCTTGGCCTTGGTGCGGAACTCCATGAGGGACAGACCGGCCGTATCGTCAATGTAGAGCGGCGCCCCGGTCAGGCTCCGAATCTTCATTTCGAACTGCTCGAACTCGTAGGGCTCGAGTTTCACAGCGCCCCTGATCTTGTCGGCGCTGAGGCCCGATTCAGCGGTCACGAGCCGCTTGCCCAGCTGGACGGCCGACATCTCCAGCGAGAAGAAAGCCACCGGCATGTGGTGGTCTACCGCGGCGTTGCGGGCAATGTTGAGCGCGAAAGCCGTCTTACCCACGGAGGGCCGGGCCGCCAGGATGATGAGGTCGGACCTCTGCCAGCCCTGGGTAATGCGGTCAAGGGTGGGGAAACCCGAAGGGACCCCGCTCATGCCCGTTGAATCCTGGGAGGCGTATAACTGCTTCTGAACCTCATCGATAATGGTACCGATGTCATGCACGTCGCGCTTGGTGCCCGACTCCACGGCCGCATAGACCTTGCTCTGCGCCTCGTCAATGAGTTCGTCCACCTTTTTCGACTCGTCGAAGGCATCGTGCAGGATTTCGTTGGAAACCCTGATGAGTTCGCGCTGGATGGCTTTCTGCTTCAGGATGCGCACATGGTATTCCATATGCGCGCCGGAGCCCAGACGGTCTGTGAGGCCGGCCAATACCACCGCACCACCCACCGTCTCAAGATCACCGTTTTCCTTAAGCCGCTCGGTGACGGTAAGGATATCCACCGGGATATGGTCGTGCGACAGCGAGGCCATGGCCCGGAAGATCAACTGGTTCCGTTCGCTGTAGAAGCTCTTCTCGTTCAGCTCTCCCAGCCCCGTGTCCACGCAGGAAGATTCCAGGAGCATGGCGCCCAGCACCTGCTCCTCAACGTCAAGCGCCTGAGGCGGTTTGTGCCCCAGGTCGAGCCCCAGGTTGTCGAGATTGACGCTCTGGGACTGCTTGCGTTTACTGCGGGAAGGCTCCTGCGCCATAGGCCGCTAAGCGAAATCGGGATTCACGATGATGCGTCCGCAGTGCTCGCAGATGACCATCTTCTTGTTCGAGGCCACGTCGATGATGCGCTGCGGAGTGATGGTATTGAAACATCCGCCGCAGCTGTCGCCGTTGTAGACGGACACCACGGCCAGATGGTTGTGCACGCTCTGGCGGATGCGCTCGTAGGCGCTCAGGGTGCGGGCGTCAATCTTGGCGGCGCACTCCTCGCGGCGGGCGCGGAGTTTCTCCTCCTCACCGGCGGTGGACTCCACGATACCGGCGAGCTCCTCCTGCTTGGCGGCGAGGTCGTCCTCACGCACAGCAATCTTCTCCTGGATGGCTTCGATCTCCTCCTTGCGGGCCTGGATGTCCTCGATCTTCTTGTCGATGTTCTTCTGCGCAATCCGGAGCAGAAGTTCCTGATTCTCGATATCCTTCTCGATGGAACCGTACTCGCGGCTGTTCGAGGTGTCCTCGAGCTGCGTGCGGAACTTGGCCACGTCGGACTGCAGTTCCCCGATCTGGTTCTTGTGCTGCTCGATGGCGGCTTCGTCTTCCGCGATGAACTGCTCGGCGTGCGCCACCTTGGCGCGCAGGCCGCCAACCTCTTCCTCGAGGGCGGCCACCTCTCCGGGCAGTTCGCCGCGGAGCTGGACAATCTTCTCGATGGCGTTGTCGGTGGCCTGAAGGGCGTAGAGCGTCTTCAGCTTTTCTTCCACGTCGGCCTCGGAGAACGATTTCCGGATAGAGACAAAGGTTTCACGCTCGTCGATCGGCGTTTCCACTTTCTTGGTTTTCTTTACGCTTGCCATATAGTCTTTTGTTCGCTTATAAGGGATGCAAAGTTAGGAATTTTTTTCCTTAATAACGCACAGAAAATCTCCACAATCTTCACTTCGCTTTCAAAGTGCCCGACGTCGGCCACCATAAAGCCTTCCGGAACGAAGAAACGGTGGTAGGAAACGTCGCCGCAGAGATAGAGCTGAGCGCCCGCCCGGAGGGCGTCGGGGATGAGCGAAGCGCCCGATCCGCCGCACACGGCGACGGTCCGTACAGGCCCTTCGACGGGACGCGAGTGGCGCAGCGCTTTCAGGCCGAAAGCCCGTTTCACCGCCTCCAGCGCCGCTTCCGCGGAAAGCGCCTCGGGGAGTTCTCCCACGGCGCCCAGCCCCACGCCGCCTTCCTCTTCGGCAAGGATCCGCACGTTCTGCAGACCCAGCCGGCGGGCCATGGCGAAACTCACCCCGCCCTTCACCTTGTCGGCCGGAGTATGGAGGGCGTACACAGCGATCCCGGCGCGCACCGCCGCCAGCACCGTCCGCCCCACAGGGTCTTCGGGCACGATGCGCCGGAGCGGCTCGAAGAGCAGCGGATGGTGGGTTATGATGAGGTCGCAACCCCGTTCCACCGCTTCCTGCACCAGTTCCGGCGTACAGTCAAGGGCGATCAGGGCGGCATGCACCTCCTGCCCGGGCGAGCCGATCTGCAGGCCCGAATTGTCCCATTCCTCCTGGATGCGCAGGGGTGCGAACTCCTCCAGGACGGCCATAACCTCGCGCAGGATCATAGCGACTGCCTGATTTCAACGAGCTGGGCCCGTACGGCACGCAGGGCCTCGAGCGCCTTCACGCTCTTGTCTACCTTGGAACGGTCGGCTTCCAGCACTTTCTGCGCCCCCTCGAGCGTGAGTCCCCGCTCTTTCACGAGCAGATGAATCTGCTTGAGCGTGTCGAGGTCGGCACGGGTGTACTGACGGTTGCCCTTGGCGTTCCGGGCGGGCTTGAGCAGCCTGGGGAAGGAGTTGGTCCAGAAACGGACGAGCGAAACCGATTCGCCCAGTTCCGCGGCCGCTTCGCCGATGGAGTAAAACAGTTTTTCCATTGTATATCAGTCCATTGATTGTCTAGTATGTGCTGCCATGAAGAGCATGTTGGGATAGTCGGCCGCAGACACGGAGGCGAAGAAATAGCCCACCGGATCCTGCACCTCCCCGTCCTTGAGCACCTCATAATGCAGGTGCGGGGCAAAGGCCGATCCCGACATGCCCACGTCGCCGATGCGTTTTCCCTTGGCCACGTTCTGACCCTTGCTCACCACGATTTCCGAAAGATGGGTATAGCGGGTCACATATCCACCCGGATGGCTGATGGAGACCGACTTACCCTCTCCGGTCCGGCGGTTCTCCACTTCCGTGACCGTGCCCGCCGCAGGTGCGAAGACCGGGGCGCCGCGCGGCGCGATGAGGTCGATCCCGTTGTGCGGCACCTCCGCCTTGTAGAACGGATTCAGGCGGGGTCCCACGGAAGCGCCCACCTGCGGATAAGAAATGTCGCGCAGGGGCATCTCCATGGGCGGGAGCACAAAGTCCGGCGCCGCGAGGCTCGCGAAGATGTGGGCGAAGGCGCTGTCTACCTGCTCCGCCGTGACCAGCAGCCGGTCGGCCTTCTGCTTGGTATAGGTGACGATACGGGTATCGGGGATGGTGTCGGAGCCGAAGAGGAAATCGAGCGAGGCGATGGGGTCGACCCCGGGCGAGGAGGCGTGGAACACCTCTTCGTAAATGCTGTTGTCCTTGCCCTGCAGGGCCGAAAGGGCGCCGCCGAGCAACTGTTCCGAGGGCCGGAGCTGCGGATAGGCTTTCTCGTACATGCGGTTCTCGCGGCGCAGGCGCTTCTCGGTGTCGGTGTCGACCACCAGCGAAACCAGCACATAGAAAACGATGAAGAGCGAGAGGGAAACCAGCAGGACGCGCAACACCAGCCGCAGGGGCCGCCAGATGGAGCGGGTCACCTTGCGGAAGCGGAAATTCACGCGGTCGAATATGTATTCGCGCTGCTTCATCGGGCCGAACGTTTGCGGTTCATCAACTCCATGGAACTCTTGCGCCGCTGGGCCGATTCCTCCCGGCGCCGGCCCACCATGGCCTGGTACTCCTCAACGCTCATGTCCATGTCCATGAAGCCGTAGGGATTCACCTGATCGCCCTTGTAGAGCACCTCGTAGTGCAGGTGCGGACCGGTGGCCTTGCCGCTGCGTCCAACGGTGCCCACGGGGTCGCCGCGGCGGATGCTCATCCCGGGCGCCACCTCGGTGGTATGCAGATGGGCGTAACGCGTCTTGTACCCGAAACCGTGGTTGATCACCACCTCGTTTCCGTAGCCGGAAAGCTGGAAACGCACCGTCTCCACCACCCCGTCGCCGGTGGCGTAGACGGGATAGCCCCGGTCGGCCGCAAAGTCCTGGCCGCTGTGGAAGCGGCGCCCCCCGTAAACGGGGTCGGTGCGATAGCCGAAGGGGCTCGAGAGGTGAACCTTCCGTTTGTCGGGCAACACGGGCGGAACGGCCGGAATATGGGAAACCATGTCTCCCGCATTGATCGCAATACCGTGCACCTCGTCGAGCGCGAGGCTCTGCACGTAGGTGCGTTTGGACAGGTTGTCGAGCCGGCGCATGGTGCGGCCCAGGGCGGGATCGGCCCCCTGCCGTTCCAGCAGGGCGTACCGGGCGGGATTCCCGAACCCGGCGTTCCGGGCCTCCCGGGGCACCTCGTTCATGCCGAAGATGGAACGGTACACGTGGTCGTCGCGCTCCTCAATCCCGCTCAGCGTCTGCTCGTAGAGGTCGAGCTGGCGGTTCATCACCTGGATGCGGGCCTGCCAGCGGGCGTTTTCGCGTTTGAGCCGGGCCGTCTTGGGCAGGTCGAATCCGAAGACCGACGTGTAGAGCCAGAAATACAGCCAGCACAACGCCCCCGCCGCGGCCAGCGAAAGCACCAGCCGCAGCACACGCGCCGTGCGTGAGCCCTTCTGGACTTCGTAGCGGAGCGTGATGGGATTGAAAACGTAGTGGTTCACGGGGGCAAATATACTCAATCTCGCGCACAATTCGGGAAAATGTCGTATTTTTGCATCTCTATATATGTACTACCGACTATGATGAGTTCTAAAGAAATAAGGCAGAAATTCCTGGACTTCTTCGCGTCCAGGGGCCACACCGTCGTACCCTCCGCCCCCATGGTGGTGAAGAACGACCCCACCCTCATGTTTACCAACGCGGGCATGAACCAGTTCAAGGACATCTTCCTGGGCAACAGCACCCCCCGTTTCCCGCGGGCGGCCGACGCCCAGAAATGCCTGCGCGTGAGCGGCAAGCACAACGCCCTGGAAGAGGTGGGACACGACACCTACCACCACACCATGTTCGAAATGCTTGGCAACTGGAGTTTCGGCGACTATTTCAAGAACGAGGCCATCGACTGGGCCTGGGAACTCCTCACCGAGGTGTACGGGATCGACAAGAAGCTGCTCTACGCCACCGTTTTCGAAGGCAGTGAGGAAGACGGCACCCCGCTCGACACCGAAGCCATGGAGGCCTGGCGCAAGCACCTGCCCGAGGACCACATACTCACCGGCAACAAGCACGACAACTACAGGGAAATGGGCGACACGGTTCCCTGCGGTCCCTGCT
>JAFTEQ010000003.1 GCA_017453565.1 Bacteroidales bacterium | reverse complement strand
CTCCGGGAAGGACCCCTCCAAAGTGGACCGCAGCGGGGCCTACGCCGCCCGGTACCTGGCCAAGAACCTGGTGGCCGCGGGCCTTGCGGACGAAGTGCTGGTGCAACTTTCCTACGCCATCGGCGTGGCGGAGCCCGTGAGCGTCTTCGTGAACAGCTATGGCACCGCCCGCATCCCCGGCTGCGACGACCCCGCCGAGGCCGACGCCCGCATCGCCGCCCGCATTCCGGAACTGTTCGACCTGCGGCCCGCCGCCATCGTGGCGCGCTTCGGGCTCAAGAACCCCATCTACGCCCCCACGTCGGCCTACGGCCATATGGGACGCGAACCCTACGTCGAGAACGGCATCCAGTTCTTCGGCTGGGAGCGTCTCGACGCCGTAGATCTCCTGAAAGAAGCCTTCAAGGCATAAAAAAACCGCCGCATCGAAGTGCGCCGGGCGATATAGTAGGGTATTACGATTGTTTCGGTTTGGTAGCGAGAGTGGGTCACGATCCCACGACCTCCGGATTATGAATCCGACGCTCTAACCAGCTGAGCTACCTCGCCGAAAGTTTGTTGAGATAGAAGGATTCGAACCCTCACTGACAGAGCCAGAATCTGTAGTGCTACCATTACACCATATCTCAATACTTATTTCAAGCCCGCGAAAACGGGACTGCAAATGTACAACTCTTTTGGGAAATTGCAAAAATAATTTACAGTCAACGCAAAAAAGCGTTCAGCGCTGCACCAGCGCCATGGCCCAGACCGCGCAGCCCTCACCCCGGCCGGTGAAGCCCAACTTCTCCGTGGTGGTGGCCTTCACGCTCACCCGATCCGGCTCCACTTCCAGCACGGAAGCCAGTTCGGCGCGCATCTGCGGCACGTAGGGGCCGATCTTGGGGGCCTGGAGGGCGATGGTCACGTCGACGTTGCCCACGCGCCAGCCGGCATCGCGCACCATCCGCACCACCGCGGCAAGCAGCCGACGGCTGTCCACCCCCTTCCACTGCGGGTCGGTATCAGGGAAATGATGGCCGATGTCCCCCAGGGCCAGTGCGCCCAGCAGGGCGTCGCACAGGGCGTGGATGGCCACGTCGCCGTCGGAGTGGGCCACGAAGCCCACGGGACTTTCCACCGACACGCCGCAGAGACGCATGGGAAGGCCCGCCCGAAGGGCGTGCACGTCGAATCCTTGTCCAATCCTGAAGTCCATCGCCTGCAAAGATAGGAAAAGCGGAGGAAATTCGCTACTTTTGCGCAAAGTCAATAAAGATGGGACTCTTCAATTTCTTCGGCGACAACGAGCACAAGGTTTTCGACTACAAGCCGATTTATTATAATAAGGAAGACGACGAGCGCCGGCGCAGGTTCGGCGCGGTGGACGGCACGGGCGGCAAAAGCCCGGAAGGCACCTACGTGCCCGGATCTTATATCAAGGGCTCGTTCCGCGACGGCAACTACCAGCGCGTACGCGGCCACAACAAGAAGATCCAGACCGTCATAGGCATCGTGACCATGCTGCTCATCTTCGCCGTTCTCTGGTTCATCGCCAAATTCTACGCACTGCTGTAAGATGGGTACCCTGCACGTCCTCCCGGCGAACATCGCCAACATGATCGCTGCGGGCGAGGTGGTCCAGCGCCCCGCGTCCGTGGTGAAGGAACTCATGGAGAACGCCATCGATGCCGGCGCCACGCAGGTGAACGTGGTGGTGACCGATGCGGGCCGCACCCTCATCCGCGTGATCGACGACGGCTGCGGCATGTCGCCCGCCGACGCCGTGCTCTGTTTCGAGCGGCACGCCACCTCCAAGATCGCCTCGGCCGAAGACCTGAGCGAAGTGCTCACCTACGGTTTCCGCGGGGAGGCCCTCGCCAGCATCGCCTCGGTGGCGGAAGTGACGCTGCGCACCCGCCGTCCCGGCGACGAGACTGCCACGGAAGTGCGCATCGACGGCTCCGGCAGCGCCAAAACCGCCTCGGCCGCCGGTCCGGTGGGATCGAGTTTCAGCGTACGCAACCTCTTCTACAACATCCCCGCCCGCCGCAAATTCCTAAAATCGGACTCGGTGGAGCTCAAACACATTGTGGAAGAGTTCACCCGCGTGGCGCTCACCCGCCCCGAAATCGCCTTCAGCCTGAATGCGAACGGACGCGACCTCTTCCTGCTCAAAAAGGCGAAATCGCTCAAATTCCGCATCCTCGACCTGCTGGGCACGGGCGTGGTGGGCGACATCGTAGACCTCAGCACCGAGACCTCCCTCGCCCGCATCGAGGGCTTCGTGGGCCGGCCCGACACCGCCCGCAAGACCCTGGGTAACCAGTATTTCTTCGTGAACGGACGCTATTTCCGCAGCCCCTATCTGCACAAGGCCGTCATGAAGGCCTACGACGAACTCATCCCCGAGGGGACCACCCCCTCCTATTTCATCTATCTGGAGGTGGACCCCCGCGCCGTCGACGTGAACATCCACCCCACTAAGACGGAGGTCAAGTTCGAAGACGACAACATCCTCTTCCAGACGCTCTACGCCAGCGTGAAGGAAGTGCTGGGCCGGAACGCCTTCGGGGCGGCCATCGACTTCGAGACCGGCGGTCAGGTGGAAATCCCGCAACTGGGACGCAACTTCCAGGAATACAAGGAGACGGGAGAGCTTTCCATTCCGGTCGATCCCGCTTTCAATCCCTTCGACCAGACCGATGCGCCCAACATCGGCTTCGACCGGCCCGAGCCCGCTCCCGCCGCCCGTCCGGCAGCGAGCAGCCCCTACGTCGAGCCGCGCGAAGACTACGGCGCCCTGTTTGAAAACAGCACCCTCCCCTCTACGCAGGTGCTCTCTATAAAAGGGAAATACCTCGTCACCCCGTCGGCCTCGGGCCTCATGCTCATCCACTTCCGCCGCGCGGTGGAGCGCATCATCTACGACCGCTGCCTGCGCGCCCTCTCGGGCAGCGGACACGTGAGCCAGAAGGCGCTGTTCCCGGTGCAGGTACAGCTGGGCACGCAGACGCGGCTCCTTTTCGAAGAGCACGCGGAACTCCTCGCGAGCCTGGGCTTCGACATCACGCCCTTCGGTACCGACACCGTGGTGGTGAACGGAGTCCCGGAAGGCTATTCCTGCGAGGAAGGCAAGGTTCGGCAGGCGGTGAGCGACCTCGCCCTCATCCTTTCGGAAGACCATGCCGCCCTGCCCGAGATGATGCAAAGCGCCCTGGCGGCCCGTTTCGCCACGCTGGGTGCCATCAATGCGGAAGCCCCGACTACGGCCGTGGAGGCCCGCCGCTTCATTGACACGCTTTTTGCAAGCGACAATCCCGAACGCACGGCCGGCGGGAAGCGCATCATCGCCATCGTGGGGGCCGACGAGATTGAGAAAAAACTACTGTAATGCCTTTTCTGCAAGATACACCCCGGATCACCAAGAACCTGATCATCATCAACATCATCGTGTTTGCGGCCACCTGGCTCAACCGACCCGTGATGATTACCAGTTTCGCCCTGTTCCACCCCTCCTCCGAGCTGTTCCGCTGGTGGCAGCCCGTCACACACCTCTTCATGCACGGCGGCTTCTGGCACCTCTTCTTCAATATGTACACGCTCTACATCTTCGGATGCGTGGTGGAAAGGATCATCGGGGAACGCAAGTTCCTCCTGCTCTATTTCATCTGCGGGCTCGGCGCAGCCGCCTGCCATCTGGGCGTGGAGTCGGTGCAGCTTATGCGGGGCGTTCCCACCGTGGGGGCGTCGGGCGCCATCTACGGCGTGCTCATCGCCTACGCGATGCTCTTCCCCGATTCCCGGCTCACCCTGCTTTTCCCGCCCGTGACGCTCAAGGCGCGCACGATGGTGCTCATATTCATTGGGATCGAACTGCTCACCGGCGTGACCGGAACGGGCGCGGGCATCGCCCATTTCGCCCATCTGGGCGGAGCGCTGTTCGGCTTCCTGCTCATCCGTTACTGGCGCTGGCGGGGAACCCTTTTTGACCGTGAAGACCTCTATCGACGCAATGACCGATCCGACAATTATATGCGCTGAGGCGACCGAGGCGCTCCGCGGGGGCGGCGTCATCCTCTACCCCACCGACACGGTCTGGGGCCTGGGCTGCGACGCCACCAACGAGGAGGCCGTGGCGCGGGTGTTTGCCATCAAACGGCGCAGCGAGGCCAAGTCGCTGGTGCTGCTGGCGGCCGACCTCGATATGGTGGCCCGCTACGTGAAGGTCATCCCGCAGATGGCCATCGACCTGGTGGAGGTGAACGACGCGCCCATGACCATCATCTACCCGGGCGCCCAGTATCTGGCCCCCAACGTCGTGGCCGAAGACGGCTCGGTGGGCATCCGCATTCCGCTGGGCGGCTTCTGCCTCGACCTTGTCCGGCGCCTGCGCAGGCCCCTGGTGTCCACCTCGGCCAACATTTCGGGCGAACCCACACCGGCGCGCTTCTCCGAGATTCCGGAAGCCATCCGTTCGGCGGTCGACTATGTTGTGCCGCCCCGTTTCGACCAGGGCGCCACGGGCAAGGCCTCGCAGATTATTCGCCTGGGACTGGACGGCGAAGTGGAAATCATCCGCAAATAGGGAATGGAACTCTTTTTCGCACAGGAAGTTGAAGGCGGGCTCTGCCGGCTGGATGCCGAGGAATCAGCCCACTGCGTGCGCGTGCTCCGGCACCGCGAGGGCGACGAGTTGCATCTGATCGACGGCGCGGGAACGCTGCTGCGCTGCACCCTGGTGGAGGCTTCGCCCAAAGAAGCGCTGGCCCGCATTGAAGAGCGCATCCCCCGTTGGCACGACCATCCCTACCACCTCAACCTGGCGGTCTGCCCCACCAAAAATATGGACCGCTACGAATGGATGGCCGAGAAGGCCACCGAAGTGGGGCTCGACCAGCTCTCGCCCGTGTTCGGGGAACGGTCGGAACGGCGCGTCCTCAAGCCCGAACGGCTGGAGCGGATCCTCCGTTCGGCCACCAAACAGTCGCTCAAGGCACGGGTGCCCGAACTGGCCGCCCCCGTTTCTGTTATGGATTTCATTGACGCGCAGCGCAGTGCGGAAGGACTCAAACTCATTGCCTGCTGCTTCGACGAAGGCGAGCCACGGCGCTCGATTACCGAACTTCTGCGCGGCAGCGACGAGCACACCGTCACCATCCTCATCGGCCCCGAGGGCGATTTTTCACCCGAAGAGGCCCGTGCCGCCCGCGCCGCCGGCTTCCGGCCCGTGCACCTGGGCGCATCGCGCCTGCGCACAGAAACCGCCGCGCTTGTTGCAGCCACGGCGGTATATCTGGAGAGAGGTTCTAATTCAACTATTTAGCGTCCAGCGGTAAAACTACCAGGTGAAGATGCGCTGGGGTTCGCCGGCGCCGATGCGGGTGAAGACGACGCCCTTGCGCGTGAGGGTCACGATGTCGAAGCTCACTTCGGTGGGCGTTCCCAGTTTGGCGCGCGGATTGAGGGACTGCTTCAGGAGGACGCCGGGTCCGCCGGCCGCATAGCGTGTGCTTCCCGCCTTGTAGGCATCGCGGTTGCACCAGACGAGCAGCACGCCGTCCTTTCCGATTTTCCCGCCGGCAACGCACTCCTGCACGTCCCAGATGTTTTCGCCGCTGTGGATCAGCATCGCCTCGTCTACGTGGCAGTGTCCGCTCACCAGGAAGGCCCTGCGCCCCGTCTTGGCCCGGAACTTGGCCACCGTGTTGATGACGGGCGTGTGTGCGGACGTTTTCAGAAGACCCTGCTTGTTGTTGCCCAGCTGGTGGGAAAAGACGATGGGCGTATAACCCTTGGGGGCCGTTTCCAGCGCCTTCTCCAGGAAAGGCATCTGCTCGAGGACAAGTTCCCGGCCGCGGATGATGTGCCGGGCGGTGACTCCGCGGTCATCGGTTTCAATGACGATGAAACGGATCTTGAGCGCGGGATCGTCCACCCAGTAGTGCATCTTGATCCAGGCCAGGGCCCCAGCCCGCTCGTCATCGCTCAGATCGGCCTTGTCCCGGTAGCGCGCCAGCATATCCTCGTCATAGGTCCTTTCACTTTTGAAATGGCCTATGGTGAGGTCGTAGCACTGCACGTCCGGGATCAGAGCCACGTCTTCCGGAATCTTGTACTTGCTCACGGCGGACGAATTGCAGTCGTGGTTCCCCTGGACCCAGATGAGTCCCTCGCCGAACGCGGCGTACAGTTCGTCGAAATAGCGCCCAAGTTTCTGTGCGGCCGCGGCCTTGTCGGGCGCCCAGTCAAAGCAGTCGCCGCCGAACACCACCCGGTCTATGCCCATCTGTTTTTTGACATAGCTCATGACGGCGGTGGAGGTGTGGGAACTGCGCTCCTGGTGATAGTCGGTGATGAAGAGGAAGTGTTTCCCCTTGGGAACCTGCCGCAGGCGTTCCTGCAGGTAATTGTTTTCGAGGAAATAGGCGGGAATCTCCTGTGCGCCCAGGGCAAGGGTCAGGCTCAGCGCCGCCGCCAGGATGGTCATTATTCTTTTCATATTATTCATCATTTTTTACTTTTTCCAGATGAAGGTCCGCTCCGGGGCGGCTCCGGCTCCGATGCGGGTAAAGACAACCCCCTTGCGCGTAAGGGTTACGATGTCAAAACAAATCTCTTCGCACGTGCCCTTCTTCATTTCCGGGCTGTCGGCGTGAAAGATTTTGAATTCACGACCCGCCCACTTTGCATCGGTGGAACGGCCTCTCCAGGTATCGCGGTTGGTCCAGACCACCAGCACGTCTCCCTTGCCCACCGCACAGCCTGCCGGATGCTCCTCCTGCAGGAACGATTCACCCTCGCTCCGGTAGAGAAGGGCGTCGTCGCGATGCTGATGCCCGCCGATGAGCAGCACCCGGTTCCCGGTAGCGGCGCGATAACGGGCTACGGCCTGGATGATGCATTCGTGGTAGGATTTTGAGGGGATTCCTACCGGATAGGAGCCCATCTGGTGTCCGGCCACCACGGCCGTGTAGCCGCGGGGCGTGGTTTTGAGCGCCTCTTCCAGGAAGGGTATCTGCTCCTGGAAGAGATTCCTGCCACGAACGGCGTGGCGCGACGTGTATCCGCGGTCATTGGTTTCAAAGACGATGAAACGGATCTTGAGCGCGGGATCGTCGAGCCAGTAGTGCATCTTAATCCAGGCCAGGGCCTCCGCCCGGTCGGTGGGGCTCAGCCCGGGCTTGCTCCGATAGCGTTCCAGCATGGGCTCGTCAAAGTGCCGGTTGTCTGTGAATTTGCCTACGGTGAGGGCATAGCAGAGCGAGTCGGCCACCAGGGCCTGTTCCGGTGTGAGTCCGTATTGTTTGATTGCCTGCGAGTTGCAGTCGTGATTGCCCTGCACCCAGATAAGCCCGTTGCCAAAGATCCCATAGAGCAAGTCGAAGTATTTTCCCAGCTTGACGGCGGCGGTTTCCGGAGTGCGGGCCGCGTCGTAGCAGTCGCCGCCAAAGACAATCCGGTCTATGCCCAGTTGCTGCTTCACATAGCTCAGCACGGCCGTGGAAGTGTGGGTGCTGCGCTCCTGATGATAGTCGGTGATGAAGAGGAAGTGTTTTCCCTTGGGGACCTGCCGCAGGCGTTCCTGCAGGTAGTTGTTTTCCAGAAAATAGGAAGGAAGCTCCTGAGCGGGAAGGCTCAGCCAAAAGCACAGAAGCGCTGCGAGGATGGTCATTAGTTTTTTCATGATTCAAAGATAATAAAAAATTGTTACCTTTGTTTTTGAGAAACGATTGAATTATGGCGACGAAAGCGAAAACGCTGTGGTATTGCAGTTCGTGCGGCAATGAAAGCCCCAAATGGATGGGGCGCTGCCCGGCTTGCGGGGAGTGGAACACGATGGTGGAGGCGCCCGTTGAGGCGAAGGCTTCGGCGGGAAGAGGCGCTGGGCGGGGCAGCCGTGACGGATCGGCCCACAAGCCGAGTCGCCTGCGCGACATAGACCGCAGCCGCGAGCCGCGTATCTCCCTCGGTCTTACCGAGGTGGACCGCCTCCTGGGCGGCGGGCTCGTGCCGGGATCGCTGGTGCTCATCGGCGGCGAGCCAGGCATTGGGAAATCGACCCTTTCGCTTCAGATCCCCCTGCACGCGCAGGGCCTCAAGACCCTGTATGTGACGGGCGAGGAGAGCGAACGGCAGGTGAAGATGCGCGCCGACCGGCTGGGCGGCAGCGGAGAGGACTGCGTCGTCTTCTGCGAAACGCGGCTGGAGGCCATCCTCCCCGAAGCGGAGCAGATGCATCCCGACCTGATGATCGTGGATTCGGTGCAGACCATGTTCACCGACGCCGTCGACAGCACGGCGGGTTCGGTCTCTCAGATCAAGGAAGTGGCGGCCCAGCTGCTGCGTTTTGCCAAGGAGAGCGGCGTGCCGGTCATCCTCATCGGGCACATCACCAAGGACGGCTTCATTGCCGGACCCAAAATCCTGGAGCACATCGTTGACGTGGTGCTGCAGTTCGAGGGCGAGACCCGCGGAGCCTACCGGGTGCTCCGGAGCATCAAGAACCGCTTCGGTTCCACTTCCGAACTGGCGGTGTTCGAGATGACGGGCACAGGCCTCCGCGAGGTAGCCAATCCGTCCGAGATGCTCATCCCCATGCACGAGCAGGGCCTCAGCGGCACGGCGGTGAGCGTGACCCTCGACGGCACGCGCCCCCTGCTGTTCGAGGTGCAGGCCCTGGTGAGTTCGGCGGCCTACGGTACGGCCCAGCGCTCGGCCACGGGCTTCGATACCCGGCGCCTCAATATGCTGCTGGCGGTGCTCGAGAAGCGGGCCGGCTTCCACCTGAACGCCAAGGACGTGTTCCTCAACATGGCCGGCGGCCTCAAGGTGGGCGACCCCGCCTGCGACCTGGCCGTGGTGTGCGCCGTACTCTCGTCAAACTTCGACTATGCCCTTCCGTCCGACGTCTGTTTCACGGGCGAAGTGGGCCTGAGCGGCGAGATCCGCCCGGTCTCCCAAACCGACCGGCGCATCGCTGAAGCGGCGCGCCTGGGCTTCAAGCAGATCTTTGTCTCCTCTTTCAGTTCGTTCGACACGCCTCCCGCCTCCATCCGCGTGGTGAAGGTGGCCGACATCCCCGGCCTCGTCCGGGCCCTTTTCCGGAAAGCTTAATCTACATCCAACGATATGAAAAGACTGATGACCCTCCTCTCGGCGGCGCTGAGCCTGACCCTTGCGCTGAGCGCTCAGGAAGTGCCCGCCTATTTCACGGAAAGTGGCTATCTGCCTTCCCGGATCAGCAGTATTCCCAAGGGCAAGCATTTCCTTTTCATTACCGACTATCACCAGGAGCGCAACATCCACCACTCTACGGCCGTGATGTCCTACATCAAGCAGCACGCCGGGATCAATTGGGCGGTGTTCGGCGGCGACTGTTTCGACTGGGCGCCCAACAAGGAAGCGGCTGCGCACAAGCTGGGCAGTTACTTCGATGAGTTGCACTCCGCTTTCGGCCCCGGCCTGGTCTGGGTACAAGGCAACCACGACTGCAACTCCAGCGCCGTCAACAAATACAAGATTGCGGAAGATGTAGCCTTGATTCCGGACGTGCAGTGTTACGAGCTCACCGTGGGCAAGATGACGGGGAGACCTGTCTACGACGAAGAACTGATTGCCCGTTATCGCGCCATGGAGGGACTTTCTGAGCATGACCGCACGGAACTCCTGGCCTGGGCCAGGATGCATTATTGGATGGATGACACGAAGGGCAAGATCCGCTTCGTGGTCATAGAAACCATTGACGGAGGCCACACCACCCGCAATACGCTCGAAAGCAAGCCTCGGCCCGACAATACCATGCCCACCCGCCGTGTAGTGGAAGATCAGCTCCCGTTCCTAAGGAAGGCCATGGAAACGGCTCCCCGGGGCTACGATATCGTGGTGCTCTCGCATATGATCGGCCACTATCGCCTGGGAATCAAGGAAGATTCTCTCTATGAACCCATGATCCGCTGCGTGGCGGAATACCGCCAGGCCCACAAGCGGCGCGTGGTGCTTATCTCGGGGCACCAGCACGCAGACGCCGCGTTCAGAATCCGTTGCGGACATGGCCGCCGTTATGAAGTGGCAGAGTGCCCCAGCGGGAGCAAGATCGGAGAAGACGAAGTGCTGCTGATCTGGACGAACCGTGACGCGTGGAAAGCCCCGCTCCGGACCCGTGATGCCGAGGGCCGGCCCTTCCCCCTTCCCGGCGTCTGTCCCATCATGACCCAGGGGACGATCAACGAGGTGAGTTTCGACGTGGTGACCTTCACCAAAAAGACCATCGAGTTCACCCGGATTGGCGCCGGATCCGACCGGTCCTTCCGCTGGTAGGCTGCCTCTCTTGCCGGCGCGCCGCCGCCTTTCCGGATAGTTGCATAAAAATAGAGGATGACCGAAAGCGGTCATCCTCTATTTTGGGGGAGCTGTCAGGAATTACTTCTTGATGGCTTCGCTGGCCTTGGAGGCACCCTCGTTGATGGCCTCGATGGCAACATTCTTGGCAGCCTCCTGAGCGGCTTCCTTCACCTCGTCACCGGCACTCTTCTGGCAAGCCTCGCACTGGGCCTTCTCGCCTTCCTTCGCAGCCTTCTTGGAGGCATTGTTTCCACATGCGCAGGCCAGAACCATCATGGCGGCCACGGCAGCAATAGACATAATCTTCTTCATAGTAACACGAATTTAAAAGTTAACTTTTCACAAAGGTGAGGAATAAAATGATAAAAAGCAATAAAAAAATTTAATAATTGCTATCGGGGCAGTTCAAACACCTCCAGGGCGCTCACAGCACCGTCTTCCACTTTGAAACGAAGCGCCGTACGCACCAGCTGCCAACCCTGAAGGCCGGCCGCACCGGGATTCATGGTAAGCATCTGAAACTGATTATCATACATCACTTTCAGAATATGGGAGTGGCCGCACACGAAGAGCTGCGGCTGACAATCTGTAATCAGGCTGCGCACTCCGGGGGCGTAATGCCCCGGGTAACCGCCGATGTGCGTGAGCAGTACCCGCATCCCGCCGCATTCAAAAGACTGATAGAGCGGATAGTCGAAGCGAATGTCCTGGCCGTCGCAGTTGCCGTACACGCCCACCACGGGCTTGAAGTCCGATATCTTCCGGGTGAACGCCAGGTCGCCGCCCCAGTCACCCGCGTGCCAGAGTTGATCGACCGGGTCGAAGAAACGCCGGAAGGCGTCATCGAACACCCCGTGCGTGTCGGAAATGAGGCCTACATACATCTTACTTGCCGGCGAGGCGTTTTTCCCAGGCCCAGGCGGCGGCGAGCGTCTCCTCCACGCTGCGTTCCGCCCTCCATCCCAGTTCCTTGTTCGCCAGCGAGGGGTCGGCCCAAATGGCGGTCACGTCACCCGCCCTGCGCGGAGCGTATTTCCAGTTGAGTTTCACCCCGTTCACCTTTTCGAAGGCCGTCACCAGTTCCAGTACCGAGACAGGACGGCCGGTGCCCACGTTGAACACCTCGTAACCCGCTTTCATGCGGCCGTCGAGCATACGGGCCACGGCGCAGACGTGGGCGCGGGCGAGGTCCACGATGTCGATGTAGTCGCGCTGGCAGGTTCCGTCGGGCGTTGGGTAATCGTTCCCGAACACGCTCAGGCATTCGCGCTTGCCGATGGCGGTCTGGGTGATGAAGGGCACGAGGTTGTTGGGCACCCCGCGCGGCAACTCACCGATGAGGGCGCTGGGATGGGCGCCGATGGGGTTGAAGTAGCGTAGCGCTACGCCCCGGATGCCCGGATAGGCCCCCACCGCATCGCGAAGGAAGTCCTCGCACATCTGCTTGGTGTTGCCGTAGGGCGAGGTGGCGGGCTGGCGCGGGGAGCGCTCGGTCACGGGCAGTTCCTCGGGCTCGCCGTAGACGGTGGCCGACGAGGAGAAAAGCACGTTGCAGCCGCCCTGCCTTTTCGCCGCCTCCAGCACATTGAGGAACGACAGGAGGTTGTTGCGGTAGTACTTGAGCGGCTCCTGCACCGACTCGCCCACCGCCTTGAAGGCAGCGAAATGAATGACCGCGTCGATGTGCCACTGCCCGAACAGGCGCTCCACGGCCACGGCGTCGCAGAAATCCATCGTCACCAGGGGCATTTCCCGCCCCAGGATGGCGCAGACACCCTTGTAGTTGGTTTCGTCGCAATTGGAAAAGTCATCGGCAATCACCACGTCGTAACCCGCCTGCGCGAGTTCCACCGTCACGTGGCTGCCTATGAATCCGGCACCGCCGGAAACGAGTACTGTCTTGCTCATATCTGTTTGTCTTTGTCTTCCCAGTCTTTGTAGGGGCAGCGCAGGAGCACCGAATTGTGGTAGCGCCGCTCGCCAGTCACCTCCCGGCCCAGCCAGGCGGGACTCGGGAACGCGTCGTCTTCGCTGCGCAGCTCGATCTCGGCTACGACCAGGCCCTCGTTGAGGCCATGGAACTCGTCTACCTCCCAGGTATGCACCCCGTCGCCGGCGGGCACCAGATGGCGGGTCTTCACGATGCGTTCGCTGCCACAGAGCGCAAGGAGTTGCTCCGCATCGGCGGCCCCGATTTCCTTCTCCCATTCAAAACGGGCGATGGACCCTTCGGGCGCGGGTCCCTTTACGGTGATCCAGCCCCGGTCGCCGGCGCGGCGTACCCGTACCGTCCGCCCCGAGATGGGGCAGAGATAACCCTGCTCCATGGGGACGCTCTCCCGCACGAAGGGACGGAAGTCGCCCTGCACCAGAAATTTACGCTCTATCTCCGTGTTGTTCATGGCTCTTTCGTAAAGAAAACTCGCAGCCGCAGTAATCCTGGTTGTAGAAACCCTGCTCGCGGATAATCTCACCCCGGCGCTGCTGCAGGCCGCCCTTGCGCCAGTTCTTTCCCCACCACTGCACGCCCTGCACCGCCGCGCAGGCATCGCGCCCGGCCTCGTCCACCTGCTCCAGACTCTTCCAGCGCGACGAGGCGAGGGTGGTGGCAAGGGTGTCGAAGCCGTGCTCCGCGGCATAGCGGGCCGCCCGGAAGAGGCGGAAGCGGAAGCACTGCAGGCAGCGCGCACCCCGTTCCGGCTCGTTCTCCAATCCCGACACGGCCTGCAGCCAGGCGGGATGGTCCCAAACATCGTCCACCACCTCCAGGCCGAACCGCTCCGCATAACGCAGCAGCTCCGAACGGCGCAGGGCATACTCCTCTTCGGGAACAATGTTGGCGTTGCTGAAGAAGAGTGTGGGGGATAGGCCTTCGGCCACCATCCATTCTACGACCGCCCCGGAACAGGGCGCGCAGCAGGCGTGCAGCAGGATCCGGTTCATTGGATGGCGGCGTTGATGTCGATGAGGTTGTTGAGGATGGCATAGGCCGTGAGGCCCGCCACCGTCTTGATGCCCGTCTTGCGGGTAATGTTCTTGCGGTGCGTGATGACCGTATTGATGGAGATGTGATGCAGGTCGGCGATCTCCTTGTTGAGCAGACCGCTCGCCACGCTCACCAGGATCTCCTTTTCCCGGTCGGACAGCTCGTCGCGCTCTTCCCCCTCCTGCGGACGGACCGCGGCACCCGGCGAAAGATGCCGGTGCGGATCTTCCAGCAGGCGCACCATGGGCACCAGGATGTCGTCCTCGATGCAGGTGTGCCGGTCGAGGTCGCGCTGCAGGGTAAAGATATAGGTGAGCAGCTGCGTGCGCCGATGCGGATCGCACTCGGGCGGGAGCGACTTCATAATCAGGTTCTTGAGGTCGGAGAGCTTGTCGTCGATGTTGGTGTGGTTCTCCTCGAAACGGTCGATGGAATAGTCGGGATGACGTTTCCCCAGCAACAGCGACTGGATGTAAGGGATCACGGCCCCTTCCTCGTACTCGAAGTGCTTCTCGAGTTCGGCCTTGTAGTCCGAGAAGAACTTCCACACCGCCTTCTGCCGGGCGGGCGGACAGGGCGCGATGAGGGCTTCGAGCGAGGAAGCCAGCAGCACCAGGGCCTGGTTGAGGTAGTAGTCGTGCGACTGATGCAGGTAGCGCAGGATGTCGTCGACGCGGCCTGCCCGCAGGAGGTCTTCGCCCGGGCGATAGTCGTGGAAGGTGTAGACGTTGCAGATGAGCAGGAAGGTATCGGCGTCGAGCCGGTTCTTGGCGCATACCTCACGTACGGTCTGCTCCCCGAAAGCCCCTTCGATGCCCAGGCGCGACAGGACCGCCAGCAGGTGATAGTTGGCCTCCACGAGGCCGGCCATCTTCATATTGTCTTTGAAAAGCTTCACAAGGCAAAGATACGAAATCTTGACCATTTAAATAAATACCAAATAATAAGGATTGACCGGAAGCGGCACGGTGGGTAACTTTGCAGCCGGAAATGAAGCAACGCGTCTATATCTGCAACGGCGACTGCGCCCACTGCAAGTTCTCGCCCGGCAGCGTCTACTGCAACCGGCCCGAAGAAAGCCGTTTCGCCTACCGGCTCGACCGCATCCTCACCAACCGGTGGTTGGGCTTCCCCATCCTGCTGGCCGTGCTGTTCCTGGTATTCGAGGCTTCCTTCGCCCTGGGGGCTTACCCGCAGGGCTGGATCGACGCGGGCGTGCAGGCCTTCGCTGCCTGGGTCGGGCGCATCCTTCCGCCCGGATGGCTGAGCGACCTGCTCACCGGCGGCATCATCCAGGGCGTGGGTGCGGTGCTCTCCTTCCTACCCAACATCTTCATCATCTTCTTTTTCCTGTCCCTCCTGGAAGACAGCGGCTACATGGCGCGCGCGGCGTTCCTCATGGACAAGCTCATGCACGCCATCGGCCTGCACGGCAACTCCTTCATCCCCATGCTGGTGGGCTTTGGTTGCAACGTGCCGGCCATCATGGCTGCCCGCGACATCGAGAATACCAAGGACCGGGTGCTCACCATGCTCATGATCCCCTTCATGTCCTGCTCGGCCCGCCTGCCCGTCTACCTGCTGCTCGTGGCAGCCTTCTTCCCCCAGCATGAGGCGCTGGTGATGATCGGTCTCTATGCCACCGGCATCCTGCTCTCCATCTTGTTCGCTTTTATAATGAAGCACACGCGCTGGTTCCGCGAGGAGATGAGCGACGACGTCTTCGAACTGCCCTCTTTCTGCCTTCCCCGGAGCGGCGAACTCTGGCGGCACATCTGGCTCCGCTGTCAGGACTATCTGCAGAAGATCACCACCGTCATCGTGGCGGCGTCGGTGGCCATCTGGGCCTTGGAGTATTTCCCCCGGCACGACGGTGTCCCCGCCGCACAGGAAGAATCGTACCTCGCCGAAATCGGGCATTGGATGGAACCGGCCATGGCTCCGCTCGGCTTCGACTGGAAGATGAACGTGTGCATCCTCACCGGCCTGCCCGCCAAAGAGGCCATCGTGAGTACGATGGGCATCCTCTACAACGACGGCACCGAAGAAGGCCTGGCATCCACCCTGCGGCAGCCGGGCGGCTTCAACCCCGCCGTAGCCCTCGCCTTCATGCTTTTCGTGCTGCTCTATTTCCCCTGTTTCGCCACCATCGCCTGCCTGCGCCGCGAAATCGGCTGGGGCTGGGCGCTGTTCACCGTGGTGCACTCCCTCCTGCTGGCCTGGCTCGTGGCCTTCTGCGCCTTCCATCTGGGCTCGCTGCTGCTCTGACGGCAGCCGAATTCGCCACAAAAAAGAGCCAATTCACCACAATATAGTTCAGCCATGGAGCGAACGGTTGCATCTTCGCGCCATGAAATTATTCGGTAACACCGTGCTCATTACCGGAGCAGCTTCCGGAATAGGCAAGATCATGGGGCGCAAAGCGCTTGAGAAAGGCGCTTCCGCACTCATCATATGGGATGTGAACGAAACGGCCGTGCAAGCCACCGTGGCCGAATTCGCCCAGTTCGGAAAAGTATTCGGTTTCCGCGCCGACATCTCCGACCCCGCATCCATCGACGCCGCTTACGTCGCCACGAAAGAGGTCTGCGGCGAAGTGGACATCCTCATCAACTGCGCCGGCATCATCACCAACAACAAGCCCTTCGCCGAGCAGACCGACGCCGACATCATCCGCACGGTCGACATCAACACCAAGGGTGCCATGTTCGTAACGCTGCGCGTATTGCGCGATATGCTTTCGCGCGGAAAAGGCCACGTGTGCAACATCACCTCGGCGGCCGGGATGCTGGCCATGCCGAGGATGTCGCTCTATGCGGCCAGCAAATGGGCGGCCATCGGATGGAGCGAATCCATGAGACTCGAACTGCAGCGTTCGAAAAGCCCCGTACGGGTCACCACCATTGCCCCCTATTTCATCAATACGGGCATGTTCACCGGCATCCGTTCGTTCTTTAAGATCCTGGATCCGGAGAAGGTGGCCCGCAAGGTGCTGCGCGCCGTGGAACGGAACCGCCAGTTCTCCGGCATTCCCTTTACCTATCACTTTATCCGCCTGATGCAGGGCCTGCTGCCCTTCCCTCTGTTCGATCCCATTTTTGGGGATATCTGCGGGCTCTATACCGTAATGGAGCACTACACCGGCCGGAAACCCAACGCCTGAAAAACAAGTCACATGCCTATCCAGAACACTGCCTCGGAACGCATCGGGGAACTCGTCCTCGCACAACGGAACTATTTTGCCAGCGGCGTCACCCTCAACCCCGCCTTCCGCAAAGAACAACTCAAACATTTCCGCGACGGCCTGCGCAAATGGGAGCCGCGCCTTTGCGACGCGTTGTGGGCCGACCTGCACAAGTCGTACGAAGAGGCCTACCTGACCGAGTTGGGCCTGGTTTTCGGAGAAATCGGTGATGCCCTCCGGCATCTGCACCGTTGGACGCGGCGGCGCAGAAAACCCACTCCGCTCACCGGCCTGCCCTCCCGCAGCTATGTGGTACGCGAACCGCTGGGCTGCAGTCTCATCGTCTCACCCTGGAACTACCCCGTGCAACTGCTGCTCAATCCGCTTGTAGGCGCACTGTCCGCCGGCTGCACCGCCATCCTCAAGCCCTCGCCCTACGTCCCCACCGTATCACAGGTGCTCGGCGACTTCATTGCCGACACCTTCGATGAGCGGCTGGTTGCCGTGGTGCAGGGCGACCGGACTGTAAACGCGCAGCTCTTCGACACCCGTTTCGACCTGGTCTTCTTCACAGGCAGTCCCGCACTCGGGCGCGTCGTGATGCAGGCCCAGGCCAAGTACCTCACCCCACTGGTGCTCGAACTGGGCGGGAAGAGTCCGTGTATCGTAGACCGCGACGCCGACCTCACCCTCGCCGCCCGCCGCATCGTCTGGGGGAAATGCCTCAACTCGGGACAGACCTGCATCGCCCCCGATTATCTTTTCCTGCATGAAGACATCAAGGACGCCTTCGTGGCGGCCTTCCAACGGGAACTTGACCGGCTGTACCCCGAAGGGACAGAACATGCCCGGCACTACGTGCATATGGTGCGCGACGCGGCTTTCGAACGCGTGTCGGCTTACCTCAAGGAAGGTACCGTCCTCTGCGGCGGACGAAGCGATGCAGCGTCCCGCTGGATCGAGCCTACCCTGCTGGGCGACGTTCCTGAGGACGCACGCGTGCTGCAGGAGGAGATTTTCGGACCCGTCTTCCCGGTGCTTACGTTCCGGGAGCGCAAAGAAGTGGAGGACTACGTGAACGCACGCGAAAAACCGCTCGCCTTTTATTATTTCGGGCGCCGGGCCCCTGCCTGGGAACTGATCGCCCACACTTCCTCTGGCGGCGCCTGCGTCAACGACACCATTATGCATATCACCAACAGCCGCATCCCGTTCGGCGGCGTAGGCAACTCCGGAATGGGCAATTACCACGGAGAGCGCAGTTTCCTGGCATTCACGCACGAACGCTCGGTGATGGACACGCCCACCTGGACAGACCTGCCGTTCCGCTATATGCCTTACAGGTTTTTTAACCTGGTAAAGCGGCTGCTCGGCTAGGGCGCCATTTTTGTTTTTTCGAAAAGTTATTTATATTTGGGGTGTTAGTTTAACTATTCACCTCATGAAAATCTGTCACAGACTGCTACGGGCACTGCTGATTGCCGCAGCCCTTAGCGCCAGCTTTGCCTGCGACGAAAGCGGGAACCTGACCCTGGGTCTCACGGTCAAACCCGATGCGCTCACCCTCCCTGCCGAGGGTGGATCACGGACCTTCACCCTTTCCGCACCTGTCATCTGGACCGCCTCCCCATCGGCCCGCTGGATCCAGCTTTCCGCCACGGAAGGCGACGCGGGCGACGACATCGAAGTGGTCGTCTCGGCCGAAGCCAACCGTACCGGTGCGACCCGCAGCGGCAAAATCATCGTCTCCGGCGCCAACGTATCGAGCAAAAGCATAGAAGTATCGCAGGACGCCATGCCGCCCGTGCCCGTTACCGACATCTCGCTCAACAAGCGGGACGAGACCCTGAAGGTGGGTGAGAGCCTTACCATCACGGCAACCGTCCTTCCCGACGACGCCGACAACAAGACCGTCACCTGGACCTCGTCGAACGCGTCGGTTGCCAGCGTGAGCAGCTCCGGCGTAGTGAAGGCCCTTGCAGCGGGATCCACGGTCATTACCGCCCAGGCGGGCGGCAAGACGGCCACCTGCAACATCACCGTCATCCCCGCCACCGTGGACGTGACGGGTATCAGCCTGAGTGAGACCAGCAAGACCCTCAATCCGGGCGAAAGCTTCATGCTCACGGCTACCGTCACACCCGACAACGCCACGGACAAGAGCGTGAAGTGGTCCTCCTCAGACGAAACGGTCGTCAGTGTGGAGCAGAACGGCAAGGTGACCGCCCTCAAGACGGGGACCGCCGTCATCACCGCCAAGGCCGGCGACAAGACGGCGACCTGCACCGTGACCGTCAAGCCCGTTGAGGTGTCGAAGCTTACGCTCGACAAGAGCAGCGAAACCCTGCCACTCGGGCAGACCCTCACCCTGGTAGCCACCGTCTATCCCGATAACGCCACCGACAAGACCATCTCCTGGTCTTCCTCCGATGCTTCGGTTGCCAGCGTAGACCAGAACGGCAAAGTAAGCGCCCTCAAGGTGGGCAAAGCCACCATCACCGCAGCGGCGGGCGGCAAGAGCGCCGGCTGCGTTATCATCGTTACGGCTACCGGGTTCGAAGACCCGCAGCCGGGAGAAACCTGGGACTGGTAAAAAAACAAGCCTATGAATACACGTTTAATTATATTGTTTGCAGCAGCGGCCGTCATGAGCGCCGCCTGCGCCCGTATCGAGCCTGCGGAGCCGGTCATCCCGGCCGCCGGGCCCGACGAATTCACGGTCTCCCTTGGAGATCCGGAAGCAAGGGTTTACCTCTCAGACGGCAAACTGAGATGGAATTCTTATGGCGGAGACACCCTCTCCGTCTTCACCCCGGGCACACACGCCGCCTACGAGTCGGCCTTCCTGAGCCCGCAGTATCCTGGCTATTCCACTTCCGTCATCTTCCGCAAGATAGACGGATCGGAACAGGCCACCGGCGTGTCGGCCCAGACCGCGAACTACGCCGTCTATCCCTACGACAAAAACAACTCGATCGACGCGCAGGGCGTCCTGCACACCGAATTCCAGGGAGGGATCAAACTCGCGGCCGTAACCCACGACATCGACGACCACGTCCTCTTTATGAAATCGGTGGTCTCCTATCTCACCATCCCCTTCTATGGTGACGGCAAGATTGCCGGCATCCGCTTCTACGGCAACAACGGAGAAGTCCTCAGCGGACAGGCGGAAATCGTGGCCCGATACGGCGAGGGACCCGTTATGACGATGCTTGCCGGCGGAAAGACAGAGCGCTATGTCGACTATTCCGACGACCCCATCGACCTCACCAACTATCCCAATGCGGAGAAGGCGACAGGCATCACCCTCACCCTTCCTCCGACAACCTTCAGCCAGGGCTTCACGGTGGAACTGATCGATGTGACCGGACAGGCGAAGCGCATCTCCACCCAGGAACGCCGCGTGCTGGAACGCAACGTCGTCAACAAGATGGACCCCATCCTCGTGGAGTGCGCCCGCTACAAGGCCTTCTCTTCCATCAATGAACCGAAGGCGATTTTCGACGAGATTCTCGCCGATATGGGCCGGCCTTACTCAGTCTTCCAGAGCAGCCAGCGGGCCGACGACTTCGGCTTCATTGCCGCCAGCCTCAGCGAAGACCTCGAGGGCGCCGACGCCTTTATGGCGAATACGGGGTACAACTGGTTCTCCACCTGCCTGGAGTACAGTGCGCACTTCAACCCCAACTACGCCAACCCCTATCTTCGCTTCTTCCACAAGTGGAATATGATCCTGAAGTTGAACGACCTGCTGGGCGGCCTCTCCGGTATGAACCAGTCCGCCGCCGAAGTGAAGAACCTTACGGCCCAGGCCAGGACCCTGCGCGCCTACTGCTACCTCGGCCTGGCGCAGCAGCACTCCTTCGCTTCCTACCGCAACGACCTCTGCCTCCCCATCATAACGGAGCAGATCAGCTATCCCACCAAACAGGCGCATGCCAGCGTGTCCGATGTCTACACTTTCATCCGGACCGAACTTGAAGCGGCGGCCACCGCCCTCGAAGGCGCGAGCCGCAGTTCCAAGGCCTACATCGACGCCCAGGTAGCGAACGGAATCCTTGCCCGCACCTACCTGCTCCTGGGCCAGTGGGAGCAGGCCGTCTCCGCGGCGCAGAAGGCAGCCCAGGGCTACACGCCCGCTTCCATTGCGGAAGTGTCGGTCCCGTCTTTTATGGACATCTCGGAGCACAACTGGATCTGGGGCATCGATATGACGGCCGACCTCGTTGCCAATGCCGGCGCCAACAGCTACTACGCCACCTCCAGTTCCTGGATCCGTTCCTTCTCGGGCGACAGTTACTCCGCCGGGGTGGGCTGTTATATGCGCATCAACAACCTGCTCTACGACCAGATTCCTTCCACCGACGTGCGCAAGGGCTGGTGGGTTGACGAAAACCTCACCTCCCCGCTGCTCGCGAACGTCACCTGGGGCGAGGCGAGCGGCAACGACGTAGCCACCCTGGTGCTGGAAGAGAAACTGGCGTTCGACCCCTACACCAACGTGAAGTTCGGTATGTATAAGGTGGGACAGGCCGAGAACGACGAGGACTTCCCGCTTATGCGCGTAGAGGAGATGATTCTTATCCAGGCCGAGGCCTATGCTGCGCTCGGACAGGGTGCGCAGGCCGAGAGCATCCTCACTTCCTTCGTGCAGGCCTACCGCGACCCGTCCTATAGCATTGCCGCCGGCGCCAACCTGCTCAATGAAGTGTGGAAACAGCGCCGCATCGAACTCTGGGGCGAAGGCTTCGCACGCACCGACATCATACGCTTTGGCCAGCCCCTTGTCCGCGTCATCAGCGGGAAAGCGAGCGCGCTGCCCGCCGCCTATCAGTTCAACATTGCGGCAAACAGCCGGCAACTGCTTCTCGCATTCCCGAGTGCCTTCCTCAACGCCTATCCCAACGTGACCCAGATGGAAAACGGCACCAAGCCCAATGCGGGCGACGGAGCAGGCCTCACCGACGGAGTTACCAACCTATAAGCGGAAACAGCCATGAAACACTATAGCATCATCTTCTCCACCGCAATCCTCGCCCTGCTGGCAGCTTGCGCAAAAGAAAACAACAACGCCGTGCCGCAGCCGTCCGGCTTCCGGCCCGAGACGCCCATCTTCTCCGCCGGTCTCGACAACGCCGGTGCCCGCGTGGGTATTGACGCCAACGGGAAGTTCTTCTGGAACGCCGACGATTCCATCAGCGTATTCACCTCCACCTTCAACTGGAAATACACCTTTGACGGCAAGGACGGCGCCCGCGACGGGAACTTCATCCCCGAAGACATCGACGGGTTCATCGTGGCCGAGCCGCTCGATCCCGACGTGACCTACGCGGTCTATCCTCACCGGATGGAGTACAGCTACTTTACCTATGAGAACGGCAAACAGTTCGGCCCCCGATACGGCACCCTCATCGATCCCGACGGCACCCTCACCGTGGAACTGCCCACGATGCAGCAGTACACGGCCGGCAGCTTCGACCCCAAGTCGAACACCATGGTGGCGGCGACGAAGAACAGGGAAGACCGCTACCTGGGCTTTAAGAACGTGTGCGGCTATCTCTGCATCCCGGTCAAGGGGACAGGTTCCGTACGGCAGCTCGTCCTGCACTCGCTGAATGCCGAGTCCATCTCCGGCTACGCCAGGGTGAAGGCTTCGGCTTCCTCGGCCCCCGAAATCCTGGGCTTCGTGCAGGACAACGAGCTCTACTACCCGCAGTACACCAACAACGAGATCACCATCGACTGCCCGGAGCCCGTCCAGCTCAGCGAGGACCGGGTCACCGAGTTCTGCTTTGTGGTTCCGCCCGTGAAGATGACCGGCGGTTTCTCGGTGATTTTCCGTTACGCCGACGGGGAAGAGATGGCCGTGAAGACCACCCGGGAGCGGACCGTCGTGCGGGGCGCCATTACCCGTATGCAGCCCATTACGGCGCCGCACATCACCTGGAGCAACCTCTGCCGGGGCAGTTTCAGCTCTCAGACCCTGTCCCAAAAACTGGGCCTCGGAACCTACGAAGACATTGTGCTGCAGAAGTGTTCCATTGAAGGGGAATACCGCATCAAGGACGCCTATGGGACGGGCTACGACATCCCCTTCAGCATCGCGAGCGACCTGCTCACCGACGATGAAGGAGACCGATACTACTTAATCCGGGTCGGGACCCTGGCCACTCCTTTCGAATACAATTCCTACGGTGCCGTCAGCGCCCGCGACGTGGCCACCTGGCAGGGGGATGATGAATACCTGCAGAATAGCTGGTTTTATCCTGACCTCGGCTATGTTCAAATCTATATGTCATACTTCGTTACTGCCGGCACCTTAGGATATGGTCTCGACAAGTTCATCCCGTATGACCCGCCCGCAACCAACGACCAAGGCATCAGCCTGAACAACACCAGCGAGACCCTGCAGCTGGGGCAGACACTCACCCTCGTGGCCACCATCACCGACGCCTCCATCTCGGGACCCGTGAGCTGGTCCTCGTCCGACGCCTCGGTTGCCAGCGTGGACAACGTCGGCAACGTGAAGGCCCTCAAGGCCGGTACCGCCGTGATTACGGCGGAGGCCAGCGGCAAACGGGCGCAATGCACCATCACCGTAACGGCTACCGGCTTAGAAGACCCGCAGCCGGGAGAAACCTGGACCTGGTAAATATGGTGTTTTCGCAGCGCCCCCTCAAAAGAAAAAAGACAGCTCCTCTGGAACTGTCTTTTTTCGTGCGGTAAGGATGTAAACTATCGAACTACGGTTGAGATCTTTTTAGCTGTTGCCGAGTTCTGCAAGAGGCTCGATGATTATGACAGCATAGTCTGACAGTATTCATCCAGTATAGCAACCAGTCGTTCCCTTTCAGGATTATCGTCCCAAACCAGTAAAGACACGAATAAGTTGTATACTTCGGCTCGCCCAGTCCTGTCAACCTTCAATAAACCTTCCGGGGCAATTCGCTCATACCATGAATTGAACAGCCTCATCCTTGCACCCTCCCTGCCGTCAGCTGTATCACAGACTATAAGCATTGAGTTCCTGTGCTCCTGGAAGAATCTTTCAAGAATTGAGCATATCGTGTCGAATACACGATTATCAACGACACCTGGGACTCCGTCTTGGATTCTGTCAAAATTAAAAGTGAATAAATTCGGCGCGAGCGCGGATAAATCCAAAAAGTATGCGGCATACAAGGCCCCGGAATCTGTCCGAAACAGATATTTGCCGCTTTCTAGCGTATAGCTATACGGGCGTAGCGAACTTGACATCTCTCTCCTCCTCTATTTTCTTTGTCGGCACACCGTCACGGATACTCTTGATGATGGCCTTTTTGTCTTCCATCATCTTCACAAAGAAGTTCTTTTGTTCTTTCTTCTCCACGATGTCATATTCCTTTTCGCAAAGATAATCATTATTCTTTCAATTGACATGTCAATGCACAAAAAAGAGACACCCTCTTTCGAAGATGTCTCCTTGTGCGGTAGGTGAGAGTCGAACTCACACACCCCAACGGGCACTACCCCCTCAAAGTAGCGTGTCTACCATTTCACCACTACCGCAGGCACTTTGGGACTGCAAAAATAGGGATAATTATTAAAACCACAATAGTTTTTACAAAAATTTCCATATCTTTGCAGTCCCTCGAGAAGGGACAACGCATTATAAACTTTTAAAACAGATTCACAATGGCTGTTAAAATCCGTCTTCAGCGCCACGGAAAGAAGAATTTCGCATTCTTCCACATTGTCGTGGCCGACGCACGCTCGCCGCGTGACGGTCGTTTCATCGAGCAGATCGGCTCGTACAACCCCAACACCAATCCTGCCACCATCGTGCTCGACGGCGCGAAGGCCCTGGCATGGCTCAAGGTAGGCGCCCAGCCCACGCTGACCGCCCGCCGCATCCTCTCCTACGAAGGAGTCCTGCTCCGCCATCACCTCGACGGCGGTATCGCCAAGGGCGCCCTCACCCAGGAGCAGGCCGATCAGAAATGGAACGCCTGGAAAGCCGAAAGGGACGCCAAGATTGAGGCAAAGAAATCGGCCCTGAACAACGCCGCCATCGAGGCCAAGAAGGCCGCGAAGGCCGAAGAGACCAAGGTCAAGGAAGCCCGCGCCGAGGCGCTGGCCAAGAAGGCCGAGGAACTCGCCGCCGCTCAGGCCAAGAAGGAAGCCGAGGCTGTCGCCGAAGAAGCTGCAGAGGCTGCTGCCGAAGAGGCCGCCGAGGTGCAGGAGGAAGCTCCCGCCGCGGAAGAAGCCCCCGCTGCCGAGGAAGCGTAATGCTCCCCGCTGCCAAAATCCTCAAGTCGAACGGCACCGATGGCGGACTGCTGATTGCACTGTCCGACATCGACCTCGAAGACATCGAGACCCGGGAACCGGTGTACATCTATTACGATGGACTGCCGGTTCCCTTTTTCATTGAATCCCTCACTCGGCGGGGCAACACCAAGGCCATCCTGCACCTCAGCGACATCTGCTCGCTCGACGAGGCCGAGGAGGTGGTGGGCCGGCAGCTTTTCCTCGATCGCGAAGATGAGGACGGAGACCAACCCGACTTTGCCGGCTGGACGCTCTTCGACCACGGCCGGCGCATCGGAGTGGTGGACGAACTGGAGCCCATTCCGGGCAACCCCTGTCTGGAAATCATCCTCGACGCCCCGCAAGGCGGCAGGGCCATGATCCCGCTGCACGAAGACTTTATTGAAGAGATGCTCCCGGAGCGACGCGAACTGCACCTCTCCCTTCCGGAAGGACTTTACTAGAACGACAAACGGCCCGAAAGGGTCGTTTTTTTATTGCCGGGGCACAGACGGGCGGGGCCAGAGCGCACCGAGCGGCCTGAACGCGCAAAGCCAGCGCCGCAGCGGGCGGGAGGGGAAGGAGGAGACGAAGGGCTTCCAGGGAAGGCCCAGTTTGCTCCGCACGGAAGACATCCACAGCAGGCGGCGCAGCCGCAGCCCCAGGGGAAGGTATCGCCCGATATAGTCGTACTGCTCCCGGTAGAGCAGACAGTTATTGATAAGCTTGTCGAGCAGGGCCTGTCGGCTGGGGGCGGGTCGCGAAAGCGAGGACGGAGCATCGGTACTGTAGGTCCGCAACACCTCGGGGATGTAGCGGCAGCGCCAGCGACGGGCGAAACGGCCCTGCCAGACGGCCTCCGAAAAGAAGCGGTGCCGGTCGGCCAGATAGTAGCCCTCTGAAAACAAATCAACCGAACGGAGGGCCTCCACGGAGTAGCAGGTCCAGTTTTCCTCGGCAAGGCCGAATTTGTAGCGGAAGTCGAGCGTGGAGCAGTCGAACGGCCGCTCCGGAGCAGCCGCACGCGATCCCCGCAACGGGGCGGGTGCGGAAAGCAGGGAACCGTCTTCCCGTTGCACCCGGGCCCGCACGGCACCCACGTCGGCGGGACCTTCCGCACGCAGCGCCTTCCAGGCCTCAAGGAAGCAGGCCGTCGCCTCGGGGGCGTAGCGGTCGTCGTCGTCCATACAGGCGAAAAACTCGGTTTCGCAGCGTTCCAGGGCATAACGGAAGGCCTTGTGCTTGCCCTCGTTGCGCGAACGGGAACAGACGAGCATAGGGATCTGCTCCAGGCGGAGCAGCCGCAGCGCCTCCTCTTCCGAGGCGTCGGTGGAACCGTCGATCACCACCACCCAGACGAAGTGCGTGTCGGTCTGCGCAAGCAGGCTCTGGTAAGGCCGCTCCAGGAAGGAGGCGCGGTTCCAGGTGGGAGTAAAATAGGTAATCCAACCCTTTCCTCCGGCAAAACGGGGGTCGCGGCGCAGCGAAAGGAGAGTCTGGTTGGGGAAGAGCATTTTCAAAAGCAAAAGTACGAAAAAAACGCAATGTTTCTTAACTTTGCGCAAATGGAGAAAGAGACTCTGCGCCTTACAGTACTGTTTGAAAGCGACGCCTTCGACCGGAAAGGTCTGTTCAACGCCGTGCACGGACGCATCCGCGCCCTGCAGGCGTCAGGCGGGTGTACGGTGGAGGCCTGGTGCATCCAATGCCGTGACTCTTTCCTTTCCCGCCGCATCCGCCATACGGTCCGCGCACCCCGGACAGACAGCGTCACCATTGACGGCATCTGTTACCACCTCCTCTGGTACCGTTTCTCCATCCTGGACTGGCTGGCCGTTGAAAAACTCCACTGCAGGCCCTTCTTTTTCGGACGATTCCTGAAGCGGGCGGCGCCGCGCCTGTCGGTCGGCGACCTCATAGCGGCGCACTCCCTCAGCGGCGGCCTGCTCGCCCGGGAGCTGTCGAAGCGCAGCGGCGTACCTTATTATATTACCTGGCACGGCTCCGACATCCACACCCGGCCCGGCCGCAACCCCCTCATCCGTAAGGAAACGGAGGCCCTCACCGCGGCGGCGACGGGCAACTTCTACGTGAGTCGCGCCCTCATGGAGGCGTCGGCCCCCTTTCCGGGCCGTAAATATCTGTTGCGCAACGGCGTGGACGAGCGTTTCCGCCCCCATTCCGAAGAGGAACGGAAGAAACTGCGCGCCCGCTACGAACTGCCGGCGGAATGCAAGGTAGTGGCCTACGCCGGCCATTTCTTCCCCGTGAAAAACACCCGGACCCTGCCCGCCATCTGGCGGGAAGTCCGCAATCGTTACGACGACGCCCTCGTGTTCTGGCTCATCGGCGACGGCAAGGAAGCGCCCGACGTGCGCCGCGCCCTGGATGCCGCGCCCGCGCTGCCCTGGGTAGACCTGGGGAACCGAACCCCCGAGGAAATGCCCCTGCTGCTGCAGTGCGTAGACGTGCTGGTGCTGCCCAGCCACAACGAGGGCCTCCCCCTCGTGGCGATGGAAGCGCTATCCTGCGGCTGCCACGTGGTGGCCGCGCGCGTGGGCGGGCTTCCCGAAATCCTGGAAGAGCGCGACACCGTGGCCCACGGACCCGGTTTTGCCGAGCGCATGGCCACGCGCGTGGCAGAGTGCCTTTCCGAACCCGGCCGACTGGCGCCCACGCAGGACTTCTCCTGGGCCGAGACCGCCCGCACTGAACTTGAAATCTACCGGAAATGTCTGAACTGCAGGGAAGAATAAGGAAAGCCACCGGATGGTCCACCCTCACCGAGGTGACGGCCCGCCTGGCGGGTTTCGTGAGCTCCATCGTGCTGGCGCGGCTCCTCACGCCCGAAGCCTTCGGGGTGGTAGCCACGGTCACCATGGTGGTCACCTTCGCCGAACTCTTCACCGACGCCGGTTTCCAGAAATACATCATTCAGCACGAGTTCCGCTCCGCGCAGGAGCGCGAGGAAAACACCCAGGTGGCCTTCTGGACCAACCTGGCCCTGTCGCTGCTGCTCTGGGGCGTGATCGCCCTGCTGCGCAACCCTCTCGCCCGCCTGCTCGGCGCACCGGGACTCGGGAGCGTAATCGCCATCGCCTGCGTGTCCATCCCACTGGCGGCCTTCTCCAGCATCCAGGCGGCCGGCTTCAAGCGCGACCTCGACTTCAAGCCCCTCTTTGTGGTGCGGATGGCCGGCACACTCATCCCCCTGCTGGTCACCATCCCCCTGGCCCTCTGGCTGCGCTCCTACTGGGCGCTGGTGGCAGGCACCATCCTCACCAACCTGGTGAGCGCCGTGCTGCTCACCGTCTTCTCCAAGTGGAAGCCGCGCCGTTATTTCTCGTTCGCGCAGCTGCGGGAGATGCTCTCATTCAGCGTCTGGTCCATGGTGGAAGCCGTTTCCATCTGGCTCACCGCCTATGCCGACATCTTCATCGTGGGCGCCTGCCTGAGCCAGCACCTGCTGGGTGTGTACAAGACTTCCATGAGCGTGGTGGGCCAGTTCACGGGCATCGTCACGGCCGCCACCACCCCCATCCTCTTCTCGGCGCTCTCGCGCCTGCAGCGGCAGGAGGGCGAGTTCAAGGCCTTCTACCTCAAGTTCCAGAAAGCGGCGGCCATGGTGCTCATCCCCCTGGGTGCGGGCATCTTCCTCTTCCGCAATCTGGTCACCGGCGTGATGCTGGGCGCCCAGTGGGGCGAGGCGGCCGGATTCATCGGCATCTGGGGCCTCACCAGCGCCTTCGCCATCGTGCTGGGTCAGTACTGCTCCGAGGCCTTCCGCGCCAAGGGACGTCCGCGTCTCTCGGTGCTGGCCCAGTGGCTCTACATCGCGGCCTTCATCCCCGTGCTGCTTATTTTCGTGCGGCGCGACTTCGTTTCGCTCTACTGGGCGCGGGCCCTCGTTCGCTTCGTGAGCATTGCGGTGAACATGTTCCTGCTCTGGCGCCTGGTACGCATCCGTCCGGGACAGTCGCTGTTGCGTCTGGTGCCCGAACTGCTGGCCGCCGGCGTAATGGCGGTCGCGGCCCTGCTGCTGCGGCGCCTGGGCGGCGGTCTTGGCTGGGACCTGCTGAGCGTAGTGCTCTGCGCCCTGGTCTACGGCCTCGCCCTGCTGCCGTTCCGCGAGGAACGGAGCTGGATGCGCATTGCCTGCCGCAGACTGCTCGAACGATTCGGCGGCGTGCTGCCCGACGCCCTGTACCTGCGTCTCTGGTACCGGGTGAAGATGGGGCAGAAACTGCATCTGCGCCACCCCAGAACCTTCAACGAGAAACTTCAGTGGCTCAAACTCCACGACCGCAAAACCCTCTACACGCGCCTTGCCGACAAGGCGGAGGTGAAAGTCTGGGCGGCGGAACGCATCGGGCCGGAGCACCTCAACTCCACCATCGGGCTCTGGGAACGGGCCGAGGAGATCGACTTCGACGCCCTGCCGGAGCAGTTCGTGCTCAAGACCACGCACGATTGCGGCGGGGTGGTCATCTGCAAGGATAGGGCGTCGCTGGACCGTGAGGCGGTGCGCGCCCAGCTTGCCGCGGCGCTGAGTCGCAACTTCTACGCCCTGCACCGCGAATGGCCCTACAAGGACATCAAGCCCCGGATCCTGGCGGAACCCTATCTGGAGGACGCTTCGGGCGAACTCATCGACTACAAGTTCTTTTGCTTCAGCGGCAAACCGGAACTGATGTTCATCGCCACCGGCCGGCAGGGCCCGGACGAGACCCGGTTCGACTTCTTCGACATGGAGTTCCGGCACCTGCCCTTCACCAACGGGCATCCGAATGCCGATGTCACACCCGCCAAGCCCTCGGGCTGGGAGGAGATGAAACGCCTCGCCGCCCGGCTTTCAGAGGGCATCCCCCAGGTGCGGGTCGACTTCTACGAGGTCGACGGCCGCGTACTGCTGGGCGAGATGACCTTCTTCCACTGGAGCGGGCTGGTGCCCTTCGACCCGCCGGAGTGGGACCGTAAACTGGGAGATCTGATTACGCTATGAGAATCGTCTGCCTCATAAGCTGTATGGGCCCCGGGGGCGCCGAAAGGCAGCTCACGGGCCTCGCCGCGCTCCTGAAGGACCAGGGGCACGAGGTGCAAGTCTGCTGGTTCGACAGCCGCACTTTCTACCGCCCCTTCCTGGAAGAAAAGGGCGTGCCCTGGAAGATGCTGCGCGCCCGCTGGAAGATTGTTCGGGTGCTGAAACTGCGCGCCGAGCTGCGCCGGTTCAGGCCCGATGCCGTGATTGCCTGGCTCGACGGAGCCACCCGCGCCGCCTGCACGCTCAAGGCCCTGGGCGCCCCCTGGCGCCTCATTGTGGGCGAACGCAACACTACGCAGGCGCTCACCCGGAAGGAAAAGGCCAAGTTCCGCCGTTACCGGGTGGCCGATGCCATCGTATGCAACGCCGCCACACAGGCCGACTTCGTGCGCACGCACTTCCCGCAGCTCGCTGCAAAGTGCAGCGTCATTCATAATTATGTAGACCTGCAGGCCTTCAAACCATCGGCCGGGGAGCGGCCGGACGGCCCGGTCCGCTTGGCCGTGGTGGCCCGCCTGCACCCCCAGAAAAATGCGCCCGCTTTCGTGGAAGCGGTCCGCCTGGCCCGCGAACAGGGTGCTGCGTTGGAGGTCGACTGGTACGGCGCGCCTGCCGAGGAAGAACGCGGCGGTGTGCGTTTCCACCCGCCCGTACAGGATGTGGCAGCCGTCTACCACAACTCTGACGCCCTATGCCTGCCTTCGCTCTACGAAGGATTTCCCAACGTGGTAGGCGAGGCGCTCGCCTGCGGCCTGCCCGTACTCTGCAGCCGGGTGTGCGACAATCCCCTGCTCGTCTCCGACGGGGTGGAGGGCCTGCTTTTCGACCCCACCCAGCCTCAAGACATGGCCGACACTATCCTGCGCTTTTGCGCCCTGAGCCCGGAAGAGCTGCAGACAATGGGGCTCGCCGCCCGGCACAAGGCCGAGGCGATGCTCGCCCCGGAAGCCTTCGTGCAGCGTTACCTTGAGCTGCTGAAATAGATTCACAAATAATTTGTATATTTGCACAGATAACATCAAAACTGCAATGAAACAGCAACATCCCTTCCGGGAGGCGGAGTATTCCGCCCCGGCGTGCGAGGCAGTGGAACTCCTTGCCGCGAACATTTTGTGCCTCAGCCCGGGTGCAGACACCGAGGGCTACGGCGAATCCGACATTCACGATCTGTTCTAAACCGCCACGCCTTATGAAACACACCAAGATACTTGCAGCCCTGCTGCCCCTCATGATTCTTGCGTCCTGCGCCAAGCAGAACAGCGCGGAAGTGAAACTCATTCCCATGACCTTCGGCGTGAAAATGGATATGCCCGTCGCGCCCGAAACCGATGCCAACGCCCCCGAACTGCGCACTACGCTCAGCGGCACCAGCGTCAAATGGCAGGCTGGCGACAAGATCGCCATCATCCCCAAAGGAACCACCAAAGTCTACGAGTTCACGCTCGTAAGCGGAGCCGGGACCACTTCGGCCACCTTCTCCGGCACCTGCCCCGAAGGTGCAGACGACACCTACTATGCCTTCTATCCCTATGAAGACGCAAGGTACTACTCCGTTGCCGGCAAGAGCCCCAGAAGCGGCACCCAGACGGGCTTCCAGCGCAGGATTCCCGCCACTCAGACGGCCGTAGAGGGCGACCTGCCCGCCAAACTGGGCTTCGCCATCGGTGAGAGCGTGGGCGGCGCCGACCTGGTTATGAAGAACTGCCTGAGCGTCTTCAAATTCCAGGTAGAAGACAGTGACGTGGAGTCCGTCTCCATCGTTGGGACCAACGGAACGGTCAGTCCCATTTTTGCCGGCAACTTCGCCGTGCAGTACCCCCTTACCGACGAGCCTTCCGGCTTTACGACTTCCGCCGGGGTGGGCGGAAGCGGCCGCACCCAGGGCATCACCGTGCTGCCGCCCTCGGGCGAAGACACCTTCTCTACCGGCAAGACCTATTACGCTGTAGCCTGCCCCATCAACAGCACCGGAACGCTTTCTACCGGGGCCGGAGCGGCCAACAACTACCCCATCAGCATTTCCCTGCGCAAAGAGGGCTACTACTATGAGAAGACCACCGCTTCGGCCGTTTCCCTGAGCCGCAACACCATCTACGACCTGGGTACGCTCTCCCGGCACGGCACCGCCTGGACGGCTATGGCCAAAGACGTTTGGACTGCCGATTTCTCCACGGCCAACTTCTATACGCAACCCGGCGTCGGTGACGCCAACGTGGAGGCCTGGCCCACGTCCGAAAGCAATGGCACGTCCAAAGCGGCCTATTACCCCTTCGATGCGGCAGGCAACAGGGCAAAGGTGCAGGTTTCCCAGTCGTCCAGCAAATACTGCTGGGACTCCGCCAACACCAGCCTCTACCTCAATACGGCAGGTGGAACCCGCGTCGGTGTTGCCATCAGCCCCAGCCTCTACCGGGCCATCACCAAGATCAAGGTTACGCTTGTGCGGGTAGAAGGGGACTCTGATTCCCCGAAGATTTATCTGACGGAGTCGGCTGGCAGCGGCACTTCGCCCTGGGGAAGTGAGACCGTCGATATGTCGGCACTTGCGGCAGGCGCCACCAAGGAAGTCTCCTTCGACGTCAGCGAACCCGCCACCGGCACTTTTGTCTGCGTCAACTTCTACAACAAGATTCACGTCCGCTCCATCCAGGTCACCTACGACGGCATCCTTCCGGAGTAATCAGCGAGGGAAAAGGCCGAAGACGGCCGAGCCCGAACCTGACATGGCGGCGTAGACCGCTCCCTGTTCATAGAATCGCCGCTTCAACGCGGCGATTTTTTCGTACCGCGGGAACACCGTGTCCTCGAAATCGTTGTGCAGTACCTCACGCCACTCCGCAACGGGCCGGCGGAGCGCATGGCGCAGCGGAAGGCCCGGGTTCGGATGCGCGGCATCGAGCACACCCCGGTAGGCCTCGGCCGTAGAGACCGACACGCCTTCCGGCACGGCAATGCGGATGTCGTAGGCGGACAGGTCGAGCGCGAAGGGTGTGAGCACTTCTCCCCGGCCTTCGCCCAGCATGGGACGGTTGTACACGAAGAAAGGACAGTCGCTCCCCAGTTCAGCGGCAAGGGCGGCGAGCCGGTCTTCCCCGAGATGCAGGGTAAAGAGGGCGTCGAGGGCGCAGAGCACGGCCGCCGCATCGGCGCTGCCGCCTCCGAGGCCGGCTCCCACGGGCGCGGTCTTGTGCAGGCGGATCTCCACCGGGGGAATCCGGTAACGTCCGGCCATAAGCCGCCAGGCACGCGCACAGAGGTCTTCGGACGGGTCCCAACCGGTGTAGCAGGGGCCGTCTATCTGAAGGGAGAAGGAACGGGCGCGCTGCATCTCGAGCCGGTCGCCCGGCGCAGGACAGGGGTAGAAGAGGGTTTCAATGTCGTGGTAACCGTCGGGCCGGCGCCGCAGCACACGGAGCCCGAGGTTGATCTTCACACCGGTAGCGAGGCGCATCATAGGGCGGCAAGGCATTCTTCCTGCAGCGCCTCGGGCAGACGCGACAGCACGGGGGAAAGGAAGGAAATCATCTGCAGGCGGCGCGCCTCCTCCTCGGGAATGCCGCGCGAACGCATGTAGAACTGCTCGTCCGCATTGAGGTGGCCCAGGGTGGCACCGTGCGAACAGATTACGTCGTCGGCGTAGATTTCCAGCTGCGGACGCGTCTCGGCCTGGCAGCTGTCCGAGAGCAGCAGGCTGTGGTTCTGCTGCACCGCCTCGGTCTTCTGCGCATCGGGGGCCACGTAGATGAGCCCGTCGAAGGAGAAACGCGCCGTGCCGTCCACAATGCCCTTCAGCAGCTGATGCGAGACGGCCCCGCCCGCTTCGTGCCGTACCCGGACGGAGAGGCGCACGCGCTCGTCGGAGCGGCAGAGGTAGAGCCCGCCCAGATCGAGTTCCGCTCCCGGCCCCAACAGCTGCACTTCGAGCGAAGCGTCGACGCTCACGCCCGGCAGCGCCAGCAGGGTAAGCCGCAGCGCCTGGCCCGCTTCCAGACGGAAGGGCCCGGGCAGGGCGTCACGCCCCAGCATGCAGAGCAGTTCAGGCACCGATTCCTTCATATCCCTCCTTTTCAATCTGTTCCACCAGCTCCGGACCGCCCGTACGCACGATGCGTCCTTCCTTCAGGATGTGCACCACGTCGGGCCTGATGTAGTCGAGCAGACGCTTGTAATGGGTAATCACGATGGCCGCCTTCTCGGGGCTGCGCAGGGCGTTCACCCCGTCGGCCACGATCCTCAGGGCGTCCACGTCGAGGCCGCTGTCGGTCTCGTCGAGGATGGAGAAGAGCGGGTCGATCATGGCCATCTGGAATATCTCGTTGCGCTTTTTCTCTCCGCCCGAGAAACCCACGTTGAGCTCGCGCCGGGCGAACTCGCCCTTCATCTGCACCAGGGCCATCTTCTCCTTCATAAGTTTGAGGAATTCGGCCGCCGACAGTTCGGGCAGCCCCCGGGCCTTGCGGCGGGCGTTCACCGCCGCCTTCATGAAGTTGGTGATGGACACGCCGGGAATCTCCACCGGATACTGGAACGAGAGGAAAAGCCCCGCCCAGGAGCGCTCCTCGGGCGACAGGGCGAGCAGGTCGCGGCCCCGGAACAGGACCGTCCCCGCCGTGACCTCGTAGTCGGGCCGGCCGGCCAGCACCGCCGAAAGAGTGCTTTTCCCGGCGCCGTTGGGTCCCATGACCGCGTGCACTTCGCCGGGAGCGATACACAGGCTCACGCCTTTCAGGATCTCCTTGCCGGAGACCGAAGCGTGCAGATCGTTGATTTCGAGCAGATATTCAGACATAAGCGTTGTTTTTCGGTTAACCCACCGCCCCTTCGAGCGATACGGACAGGAGTTTCTGGGCCTCCACGGCGAATTCCATGGGCAGGCGCTGCAGCACCTCGCGGGCGTAGCCGTTCACGATGAGGGCCACGGCCTCCTCGGGTGCGATACCCCGGCTTTGCAGATAGAAGAGCTGGTCCTCGCTGATCTTGGAGGTGGTGGCCTCGTGTTCCACCGTGGCCCGGGGGTTGGCTCCCTTGATGACGGGGAAGGTGTGCGCTCCGCAGCGGCTCCCGATGAGCAAACTGTCGCACTGGCTGTAGTTGCGCGCCCCATCGGCCGCAGGCCCCATCTGCACCAGGCCGCGGTAGGAGTTTTCGCTCCGTCCGGCAGAGATGCCCTTGCTCACGATGCGGCTGCGCGTGCCCCGGCCCAGATGGATCATCTTGGTGCCGGTGTCGGCCTGCTGGAAGTTGTTGGTGAGGGCCACGGAATAGAACTCCGACGAGGAGAAGTCGCCTTTCAGGATGGTGGACGGGTATTTCCAGGTGACGGCCGAGCCCGTTTCCACCTGCGTCCAGGAAAGATGGCTTCCGCTGCCGCGGCAGATGCCGCGTTTGGTCACCAGGTTGAGAATACCCCCGCGCCCTTCGGCGTCGCCCGGATACCAGTTCTGCACGGTGGAATAGCGCACGTCGGCGTCTTTCTCCACCACAATCTCCACCACGGCGGCGTGCAACTGATGCTCGTCGCGCATGGGGGCGGTGCAGCCTTCCATATAACTGAGCGAGGCGCCCTCGTCGGCCACGATGAGCGTGCGCTCGAACTGGCCCGTGCCGCTGGCGTTGATGCGGAAGTAGCTGCTCAGGTCCATGGGGCATTTCACGCCCTTGGGCACGTAGCAGAAGGAACCGTCGGAGAACACGTCCGAATTGAGGGCCGCGTAGAAGTTGTCGCCCACTGGCACCACGCTCGCGAGGTACTTGCGCACCAGGTCGGGGTGTTCGTGCACGGCCTCCGAGAAGGAGCAGAAGATGATGCCCTGCTCCGAAAGCGTCTTGCGGAAGGTGGTGGCCACCGACACCGAGTCGAACACGGCGTCTACCGCCACCTCACGCTTGTCGCGCACGCCGGCGAGCACCTCCCGCTCGCGGATGGGGATGCCCAGCTTGTCGAAGGTCTCCTGCAGGGCGGGATCGATCTCTTTGGGGCGGTCTTCGGGCCGCTTGGGCGCCGCATAATAGATAATGTCCTGGAAGTCGATGGGCGGCAGGTGCAGATGGCCCCAGGAAGGCGGGGTCATCTTCTGCCAGCGCCGGAAGGCGTCGAGCCGGAACTGCAGCAGCCAGTCGGGTTCGTCCTTCTTGGCCGAAATGAGGCGGATGATCTCTTCGCTCAGACCCTTGGGTACGAACTCCTGCGCCACCTGCGTGACGAAACCCTCCTTGTATTCCTGGGAGGTGAAGCGGTCGATGGTCTGGTTGCTGCGGGACATGGATTGTATTCAGAAGGGACGTTCCATCGCGGCTCTGTCGCGCAGGACCAGGTCACAAAGGACCAAAGCCGTCGCAGCCTCCACGATCACTGGGGTACGAAGCGCAAAACAGACATCATGCCGCCCCTTGACGGAAAGGATGTCCTGGGTGTGCGTCCGACAGTTGTAAGTCTGCTGAGGGCGGGAAATACTCGCCGTGGGCTTGAAAGCCACTCGGAAGAGCAGGGGTGCACCATTGGAAAGCCCACCGTTGATGCCGCCGGCACCGTTTTTGGCAGGAGCGACCGTCCCTTCCCCCTTCGTCAGGCCGGGTACGGCAACCAGAGGATCGTTGTGTTCAGACCCTTTCATTCCGGCAGCAGCGAAGCCGTCCCCGAATTCGATGCCCCGCACGCCCGGGATGGAGAAGACGGCATGAGACAACAGGGACTCCAGGGAATCGAAGAAGGGCTCCCCCAGACCAACCGGCATCCGGCTGGCCGTACACTCCACCACTCCGCCCAGGGAATCGCCCTTCGCGGCACACTCGTCCAAAAGGGCATCCCAGCGCTTCGGGTCGTTTTCTCCCCCGACTTCAACCAGACGGGCGCTGATTTCCAGGGAAACGGCTTGCAACAGTTTCTTCGCCACAACTCCGGCGGCCACCAGGGCAAGGGTCATCCTCCCGGAGAAGGGACCACCGCCGCGCAAATCCGCATAACCATGATATTTACCCATTGCCGGATAATCAGCGTGGCCGGGCCGAGGTATGTCTTTCAAACGCTCATAGTCTTCGGATCGGGCATGCTCGTTGCGCCAGATGAGGGTAAGGGGCGCACCCGTGGTATGTCCTTCATAGACGCCGCTCAGGATTTCGGGCACGTCTTTCTCCCTTCGGGCCGTGGTGCCTTTCGCACCCGGTGCGCGCCGGGCGAGGTCTTCCATAAAGTCCCCGACCGCAAGCGGAATCCCGGCGGGAACCCCGTCGATCACCACCCCGATGGCCGGGCCGTGAGATTCGCCAAAGAGCGTCACGCGCAAAAACTGACCAAAGCTGTTCATACGGACTTGTTCATTTCCTACAAATTTAGTGGTTTTCGGCTTTTTCTGCGTATATTTGGAACACTAATAACGCGAAAGATGAAAAAAAACACCCTTCTCCTCCTCACCGCAGTCCTGCTCGCTTCCCCTGTCGCCCGCGCACAGGAGATTACCCAGGCTCATAAAGACCGTGCCGCAGCCCTGGTCCGCCAGCTCACCCTGGACGAAAAGATAGACCTCATTTCCGGTAAGATCGACGGCTTCTGCACCCAGGCCGTGGAGCGTCTGGGCATCCCGGCTATCCGCATGGCCGACGGTCCCCAGGGCGTGCGCAATTACGGCAACAAACGCATCCAGAGCACCTTCTACCCCTGCGGCCTCTCCGTCGCGGCTTCCTGGAACCGTCAGGCCGTACGGGAAATGGGTCGCGGCATCGGCTGCGCCGCCAAGGCCAACGGCATCCAGATCATGCTGGGGCCCGGCGTCAACATCTACCGCAGCGCACTCTGCGGGCGCAATTTCGAATACTACGGCGAAGACCCATATCTGGCATCTGAAACGGCTTCCGAGTACGTCCAGGGCATGCAGGAGCAAGGCGTGATGGCCACCATCAAGCACTTTGCCCTCAACAATCAGGAGTACGACCGGCACGGGACCAGTTCCAACGCCGACGAGCGCACCATCAACGAAATCTATTTCGCCACCTTCCGCAAGGCGGTGGAAAAAGCCCGCGTGGGCGCCGTGATGACCAGCTACAACCCCATCAACGGCATGCACGCCGCCGAGAACCCCTGGCTCATCCGCGACAACCTGCGCGCCTGGGGCTTCGAGGGCATTGCCATGTCTGACTGGAATTCCTGCTACGACCCCCTCAACTTCGTGAAGGGCGGGCTCGACCTGGAGATGCCCTGGGCCAAGGTGGCCAAGCCCGATCTCATCAAGGGCCTGCTGGCCAACGGCGTCATCACGGAGGACGACCTGGATGAGAAGTGCCAGCACATCCTGCAGGCCTTTGCCGCGTTCGGCTTCCTGGACAAATCTACCGCCCCCGACCCGGCGGCCGAAGACAAGGCCCTCTCGGCGCGGCGCGCCTATGAAATTGCACTGGAAGGCCCCGTCCTCCTCAAGAACGAGGGCGGCATCCTGCCTCTCAAGCCCGGCAAGAAGAACAAATACGTGGTGATCGGCCCCAACGCCTACAGCATTGTCTGCGGCGGCGGTTCGGGCTGGGTGAATCCCGAGGACGGCCACGGCGTCACTCCGGCTGCGGGCATGCAGGCTCTGGGCAAGGACTATCCGGTGATCCTGCTGGGCCACCCCGATCCCGAGGTGCTGCGTTCCGCCACGGCCGTGATCATGGTGACTGGTTTCGACGAGGCCTTCGAAAGCGAGAGCCGCGACCGCAGCTACAATCTGCCGCCCACCCGTGCGAATCAGGTGGACGCCGTGCTCAAGCACACCGACAAGCTGGTCCTGGTCATCAATTCGGGCGGCGAGTTCGACCTGAGCCGCTGGCTCGACAAGGTGCCGGCCATCATCATGGACTGGTATCCCGGCCAGGAAGGCGGCAACGCCCTGGCAGCCCTGCTTACCGGCAAGGTATCCCCCTCCGGAAAGCTTCCCTTCACCTTCTGGGGCAGCCTGGATAAGAACCCGGTGAGCGGCCACTACACGCCTCAACAGCTGCAGAAGGCAATCTACCGCGCCAGTTATCCCTACACCGACTACTCCGAGGGCGTGTTCCTGGGCTACCGCGGGGTGAAGCATTTCGGCGTGGAGCCCCTCTTCCCCTTCGGCTTCGGCCTCAGCTACACCAGCTTCCGCTACGATGATCTCTCGGTGGTGCCCGCCGGCGACGGCGTGGATGTGTCGTTCACCGTCACCAACACCGGTGCCGCCGACGCCAAGGAAGTGGCGCAAGTCTACGTGTGCCCGCAGAAACCCTCGGTCCTGCGGCCCGACCGCGAACTCAAGGGCTACGACAAGAAACTCATCCGCAAAGGCGCCTCGGAGCGCTTCAGCATCCACCTCGGCCCCGATGCCTTCAGCTACTACGACGTGAAGACCCACGCCTGGAAGCAGGATCCCGGCGCCTACCGCATCGCCGTGGGCGCATCGTCCGCAGACATCAGGCTGCAGGCCGACATCCGGCGCTGAGCGGCGTCGGAGGCATCAGTCTCTGAAATAAGGGGAAACCCGCTATGACCGGTCGCCCGCCACCCACACAAGGACGTGGCGGTCGAAGGTCATGTACTCGAGGTCGTACTCTTCCTCGTAGCCGTCCTTGTGGATAAAGGTGGCTTCCAGCTCACCCTCGCCCTTGGGACGGAAATCTTCCACCTCGATCTGCTCGGCGAAATCGACGCCATACTGCGACATCTTCTTGTAGATGGCCTCCTTGGCGCACCAGAAGATGGCCAACTGCTCGTTGCGACGGTCGTCGTCGAGGCTGTCGATCTCGTCTTCCGACAGGGCCTTTTTCTCCACCGCGGAGAAATCGCGGTCAAGCGACTCACAGTCGATGCCCACATCGTCGATATCGTTCAGGATCACGGCCACATACTTCTCGGTGTGGGTGATACTGATGTTGGTGGCGTTGTTTTCGATGTAGGGTTTTCCGTTGTCGTGGTGCGACAGATACACCTTGTCTTCGAACATTACGTCCAGAAGGGCCCTCACGGCCAGTTTCTGACGCCGGAGCGATTCGCTCTTGATGAATGAAATCTCCTCTAGTTCGTCACTCGGAATGGAAGTAAGCGCGCGGAGCTCTTCCTCGGACTCGGTTATCTGCCAGACACCCAGTCGCGAGTGCGCGTCGTCGTCAAGATCTTTTGTAAGAAATAGTGCCATAAAAGTTTATAACGCGACAAAGATAGTGGTTTTTTTTTACCTTTGCACTGCTTAATGGGAAAACCTTATTTTTTAAAAGATGAAATACCTCAGTAATGAAAAACTGACCATCGTGGGTGCCGCCGGTATGATCGGCTCCAACATGGCCCAGTCTGCCCTGATGCTCGGCCTCACGCCAAACGTCTGTCTGTACGATGTTTACGAACCCGGACTACGGGGTGTCGCGGCCGAAATCGACCACTGCGCCTTCGAAGGGGCCAACCTGACCTGGACCACCGATCCGGCCGAGGCCTTCACCGGCGCGAAGTTCATCATCTCCTCGGGCGGCGCGCCGCGCAAGGAGGGCATGACCCGCGAAGACCTGCTCAAGGGCAATTGCCAGATTGCCGAGGAGTTCGGCAAGAACGTGCGCCAGTACTGCCCCGACGTGAAGCACGTCACCGTCATTTTCAACCCGGCCGACCTCACGGGTCTGGTGGTGCTGCTGCACTCCGGACTCTCGCCCGAGAAGGTCACCACCCTCGCCGCCCTCGACTCCACCCGTCTGCAGGAAGCGCTCGCCGCCGAGTTCGGCGTGCAGCAGTGCAAGGTGACGGGCGCCCACACCTACGGCGGCCACGGCGAAGCCATGGCGGTGTTCGCCTCGCAGGTGAAGATTGACGGCAAACCCCTTTCCGAAATGGGTCTTTCCGCCGAACGCTGGGAAGAAATCAAACACAACACCGTGCAGGGCGGTTCCAACATCATCAAACTGCGCGGCCGCAGCTCCTTCCAGAGCCCGGCCTACAACGCCGTGAAGATGATCGAGGCCGCCATGGGCGGTGCGCCCTTCACCTGGCCCGCCGGCTGTTACGTAAAGGATGGCGCCTACAAGGGCGTAATGATGGCCATGCCGTCTGTCATCGACAAGAGCGGAGCCCATTTCTCCGCCCCGGAAGGCACGGCCGAAGAGATGGCCGGCCTGCAGCGCTCCTACGAGCACCTCTGCAAGATGCGCGACGAAATCATCGACCTCGGCATCATCCCGCCCGTGGCAGAATGGAAAACCCTCAACCCCAGTTTATAATCATGAAAAAGATTCTTTTCGGGCTTCTGGCCCTCAGCAGCCTCCTGCTCGCCGCCTGTGACGGCAAAGAAAAAGAGGGAGGCAAAGACGACGTGACCAACGAGGTCACCCTCACCGAGACCGACAACCAGATCGTCATCAAGCAGGTCTTGACGCAGTACGGAATCACCGTAACCAGCACCTACGAATGGAATTTCCAGAACGACATCTGCACTTCCGCTACCCTCACCGCCACCTACCCATCCGCGAGCCTCGCTCAGATAGCGTATGACGGGATCGTTGAAGACCTTGAAAAAGACGAACAGGGTCGGGATAGAATCGCCGACTACAGCGTGAAGGGCAAGTCGCTCATCTACGACATGAGCAAACCGTACGCGGGTTCCAGCAAAGACCAGGTCCGCCAAGTTGCCACTTTCATGAAGGAATCGCTTGAAACAACCAATTACCAGGACGAAGACTGAGTAATTGAATCCCTAACGGAGCCAGGTCTCCGGATCGCGTGGGGTCCGCCCCTCCCAGAGCTCGAAATGCAGCTGTGTTTCACCGGCAATGGTATCGACGCGTCCGAGGACCTGGCCGGTTTTTACCTTCTCGCCGGCCTTCACGCCCACCGATGAGAGTTTGCAATAGAAGGTGAAATAGCCGCCGTGCTGCACCAATATGCACTGGTTGTAGCCCGGCATCACGATGATCTGACGCACCGTGCCGTCAAACACGGCCTTCACCGGTGCATCCTTGGGCACCGCGATACCCACACCGTTGTTGAAGGGCATTTTCACGTTGGAATAGACCGGATGGGCGTGCTCCCCGAACGAGTCAACCACCACCCCGTCGGCCGGCCAGGGGAGCTTTCCCTGGTTGGAAGCGAACTCGGCGTCGAGTTTCACGTCCACCGCCGTGCGCGGCTTGGCGGCCGAGCCCGAAACCAGGCGGGCCATTTCGCGGTTGAGCGCCTCCACCTGCTTGCGTTTCGCGGAGAGCTGCCGCTGATAGCGCGACTTGTCTTTCTTGAGCCGGTCCACCAGTTTTTTGGAATCGCCCTCCTCTTTCTGCAGGCGTCCCAGTTCCGCCACCCGTTCGGAGCGGAGTTTCCCCGCCTCGTGCCGCAGGTCCTCCAGGGCCGCCTTCTGCTGCACCAGTTCGCTGCGGGCATCGCGGATGCGGCGGGCCTGGCTGTTCATCTGGGCCGAGAGCGACTTCAGATAGGCATAGCGGTGCGTCGCCTGGGAGAGGTTGCCGCTGCCCAAAAGATACAGATACCAGAGCCGTGCGTCGCGGTTGCGGTAAGCGCTGCGTACCAGGCGTTCATAGTGGCGGGAAAGGGTATCGAGCCGCTCTTCCAGCGCGTTGATCTCGCGCCGTCGCTCTGCAATCTGCCCGTCCAGCCCGGCGATCCGGCGGTCGCTCTCCGACACCAGTTTCCTGCGGGCGTCCACCTTCCGCCGCACGAGGCGCAGCGAAGACAGGGCGTTGTCGCTCTGCCTGGAAGTCTCCTTGAGCTGTTTGTCCAGGATGGCGATTTCCCGCTCGAGCTTCGCTTTCTTGCTTTCCTGCGCAGCCGTTCCCCGTTTCTGTGCAAAAACAGGCAGCGACAGGGTGCAGAGCAGCGCCAGGACGGGCAGGAAACGGAACGGCTTCATTTCTTGGTGTCTGCGAGATTGTGATAATAGCCGGCCAGTTCCTTCTCGCCCAGGGCGTCGAGCACAAGGGCGTAGTGCTTCAGGATCACCGCGCTTTCCTTGCCTCCGTAGAGCATAGCGTGCTTGAAATAGGGTTTGGCCTGCTTGGAACGGCCGCGCAGATGCAGGATCCAGCCATAGGTGTCGAGATAGGTGGGATTGTCGGGTTCCTTCTCAATGGTGATCTTGCTCATCTTCTCGGCTTTCGGCAGGTTCTTGGCCTCCAGGGATAGGTAGTAGGCGTAGTTGTTCAGCACGGGCACGTAGCCCGGGTCGAGTTTAAGCGCCCGTTCGTAGCTGGCGTAGGCGTTCTTTTTGTCCTTCAATGTATAATAGGTATCGCCCAGCACGCTGTAGGCCTGCACCGTTTCCTGACGGCCGATGCCCTTCAGGTTCAGGATTTCCTGGCACTCGGCCACCACCCCCTCCCAGTCGGAGCGCTCGGAAAGCAGCTGCACCCTGATGAAATGCGCGTCGGCGCTCTGCGGGAAAGCGGAGAGGAAACGGTCGAACAAGGCCTCTCCCTGCTCCTTGCGGCCGGTGCCGTAATACCAGGATCCGGCGAGCCGGAGGGTGCTGCTGTCAGACGGATGCACGCGCGTGCAGATGTTCACGAGCGAGTCGAGCTGACCACCCCAGACCTGATAGAACGAACCGTCCACGTGCTCCATCAGCGCTTTCAGATAGCCCGCCTTGGCCGAAGGGGCCAGGTAGGGATCGCTCATCAGCGGGGTAACGGAGGCGAAGAAGTCGGGAAAGCGGCCCTTCATGCGGTGCAGCTCGCTTTTGCCCAGCAGGGCAGGCGCATAGCCGGGATCGTAGAGCAGGGCCCGCTCGTAACTCGCCAGGGCGAGGGAGTCCTTCCCGGAGGCCATCTGCCGGTCGGCCAGCAGGGTGAGGGTGTAGGCGTTGCTGTATTTCTGGGGAAAACGCTCCAGCAGGTCGAGATAGATGGCCGTCGCCTTTTCGTTCTGCTGCGTGTTCTGGTAGTGGGCGGCCAGGGCATCGAGGTAGTCGGTGTTGACCGGATTGAGGCGCACCGCCTTCTGCAGATACTGCTCCACCCGGTCGGGATGCTTCAGCGCCGCCTCCGTCAGACCCAGGAAATAATTCACCGCATCGTTGTCGGGAAACTGGCGGTCGAGCGCCTCCAGGGCCGAAAGCGCCCCCTGCAGGTCGCCCCCGTCGAGACGCAGGACGGCAGCGGCAATCCCGTTCTCGAGGGCCACGTTCTTCCGGTCATCGGGCACCGCCCGAAGCGAGCCCGTGCAGAGCAGCAGAAAAGCGAGGATGTACAGAATCTTTCTCATAGACGCCGATGTCCTTTGCAAAAATAATGCTTTTGAGCGTTATTTTCTCTAATTTTGCAATGTCATATCTCGCAAGGATGCAACTTTTGGGAACAAAAAAGCATCTTGATACACGGGAAGAGACCCCGAAAAAGGGGAACGGGCAAGTGACGGCCGAAGTGCTGGAAGCCTGCAAAAAAGGCAATCCACGTGCACAGAAAGCCGTTTACGATGCGCTCTCCGGGAAAATGTTCGCCGTCTGTCTCCGCTATATGGGAGACAGGGAAACGGCGGCCGACATCCTGCAGGACGGCTTCGTAACCCTGTTCACCAAACTCGAGAGTTACTCGGGAGAGGGATCTTTCGAGGGCTGGGCCCGCAAGATCTTTGTCAACACGGCACTGATGAGTCTACGCAAGAAGGACGTACTCAGACAGAGCGAAGACGTGGATGCGGCGTGGAATGTCGTGAGCGACAGCCCCTCCGCCATCCAGCAGATTGGCTACCGCGAGCTGGTGGGGATGATCGCCTCGCTGCCTCCGGGCTTCCGCACCGTCTTCAATATGTATGTGGTGGAAGGCTACTCCCACAAGGAAATCGCAGAGGCGCTCGGCGTTTCGGAAGCGACTTCCCGTTCCCAACTCCAGCGAGCCCGCGTGCTGTTGCAAAACAAGATCAAAGACAAGTATTGAGATGCTGAAAGAAGATTGGCAAGACTTCGACCTGACCATACGGTCGATGCTCGCAGACGCCGAGGAGCCTGCTCCCAGCGGCGCCTGGGAAGCTATTTCCGGACGGCTTGGCGCCGCGCGGGAGGCCGTTGTCGTGCCCTTCTGGAAGCGCAAGGCGGTGCGCTACGGAGCCGTGGCGCTCGCTTTTGCCGCCGCCCTCGGAGCCGCCTTCTTCTTCTCCGGCACCTTCGACAAGAGCGCAGGTCTGTCGGGAAGCGGACGTCTGGCCCAGGCCGAAAAGACCGAAGCCGAGGCTGCGCCCCAGATGCCCAAGCCCATTTTCGAAGATTTCGTGGAAGTGCCCGCCTACGACTGGTTCGCTACCGAACCGGCTCAGTCCGGCAAGGCCGCTTCCGCACAGGTCGTTTCCGTCTCCGGGCAGGAGCTTGCCTCCCAGCCTGAAGCCACGGCGGAGACTGTCTCCAAGCTCGCTCAAGAGCCCGCTGAAGGCTCAAGCGCCAGCGCCGCCCCTGAGCAGAACACCAACGCCGGTGAGACCCCGGCCCAGGCAAACGGCAAGGGCGCAGGGCAGCAGGCCCGGCCGGCCGGCGCACAGCAACCCGATCCCTTCGCCCTCATGGCAGCGGAAGACCGGCTCAAGGCACGCAGCACACGCAACCGCCTCGCCGCCGTACTTTCCGGCGGAATCAGCGGGAACGACGCGCGCAACACACCGCCGGCCATGGGCGTAGCGCCCGGTTCTGCCGTCGCCACCACACAGACCAGTATTCTCGAGAAGAGCACCTCCACCTATGGCGCGCCCGTCTCCTTCGGCGTAGGCCTGCGCTACAACTTCTCGCCCCGCTTCTCCGTGGGCACCGGCATCGACTACACCCTCCTCACGCGCAGCTTCACCGGAGTCTATACCCCGGGCTCGACCCTTGCCGCCAGCGTGGAGGGCGACGTGCATCACAGCATGCAGTATATCGGGGTGCCCCTCAAAGCCTACCTCTCGCTCATCGACTCAGGCAACATCCGCTTCTACGTGCTGGGCGGCGGCGCCATGGAGTTCTGCGTGTCCAACCGCTACACCATCCCCAACGGCGAGAGCACCCTGGTCTACAAGGAACGCGTGCAACAGCCGCAGTTCTCGCTTTCCACCGGACTCGGTGTGGAGTTCCGCCTGAGCCAGCGGCTCGGCCTCTTCCTTGACCCGAGCGTCAACTACTATTTCGACTGTCGCCAGCCCAAGAACGTGCGCACCGAAAAACCCTTCATGGTGAACTTCAACGCCGGTTTCCGCTTCAACCTGTAGATTATTTCGATAGCGGAAACGGAAAAATAAAACGGGACCCCGGGTTTTACCCCGGGGTTTTCGTTGTCTTTACCTAGCTTTGGAAAAAACAAAGCTATGAAGACTTCTTTCTGTCTGGGAGCGGCCTGCCTGCTGGCGCTGCTCTCCTGCAATTCCCTCAAACTGCCCACACATGCGGGCGACCTCCGTCTGGAGCACCAGGGAACGGGGCTCGACGGCTCGGAGCGGGAAGAACCGCCCGAGGGTCCGGCCCGGGATACGGCCGTTTACCTTTCGGCCGTCAGCGTCCCCTCCGGCTATGACTGGCACCGCGATACGGCCTGCGGCGCCGCCGCCTGCCGGCTTGTGCTGCTGCGCAACTACGAGACCGTCTGCTCCTTCCCGAGCGGCTACGACAACTGCGTGAGCACCGACCCCGACACCCATCACCTGCTGGGCGGACGGCTCTATACCGAGTTCTCCACGCAGAGCGAAACGGTGCTCAAATGCAACGGCGAGGAACTCTTCCGCTACGAAGGACGCGAAAAACTCCGCGGCCTGCTGCTGCGCGACGGGGCCGTCTACACCCTGGGGCAGGACCGCAGCGGGCATGGCTGCAGCCTGCGCCGCAACGGAGTCACGCTCTTTCACAGCGAGCGCGGACGCATCGCCGGCGACTTCTCGCACCCGGCCGGAAAGGGCAACGGCGCGCTGTACGAGCAGGGCGGGCACCTCTATTTCGCTTTCTTCCCCGACGAGAACGACCCGCGCAACTGCTGCCTGGTGGAAGACGGTTATGCAACCTATCTGACTCCGCCCGACGACCTCTGCACTCTGTTCGACCTGCGTATGGGCCCCGACGGGCCCTGGATTCTCTACAGGGACGTTACCAGCATCATGCTCCGGACCGGCACGAAGACCCACCGGCTCACACTCCAGTACTGGAACTACGGCGCCATCGCCGACACCGAAGACATGACCCTCCACGGCGAGATGGACCTGGGCGCGGGCGTCCTGGGCTTCACCTACCTATATAAAAAGGGGCGGGGCATCCGCTTCCTGCGCGGACGGGGGCACCAGGTCTTCCCGTTTCCGGAGGGGGATTTCGCTTCGGTACAGCAGACGGACGAAGGGGGCGTGTGCATCTGTTCGCCGGAAGAAACGCTCTTCCAGCGCGACAGCTGCCTCTTTTTCTCCCGCAGTTGCGCCGACGTTCTGGGCACACGGCTGCTCGCGGGCCTGTCGCCTTTCGCAGCGGGCGCAAAGCCCTTTGTCTGGGACGGGGGAGAAAGACGCGAACTCGAACTGGAAGGGTTCCTGACCGGGCTGGAAGTGGTGCTTACGCCTGCCAGGACAGAAGGCGACCTCCTTCCGGATCAACCGTAATCTGCACGCGCAGGGTCTCTTCGGGCAGGAGCGGCTCTATGTTTTCGGGCCATTCCATCAGGCCGCGGCAACCGCTGTCGAGGTATTCGTAGAGCCCCAGGTCGAGCGCCTCCTCCAGCCGTTCGATGCGGTAGAAATCGAAGTGGAAGAGCGGCGCACCGTCGGCGCAGCGATACTCGTTCACGATGGCGAAGGTGGGAGAACTCACGGCGTCTTCCCTCACGCCGAGCGCCCGGCAGACGGCCGAGATGAAAGTGGTTTTCCCGGCGCCCATGGGAGCGTAGAAAGCAACGAGGGGATGTCCGGCCGTCTCCTCCAGGAAGAGGCGGGCCGCTTCATCAAGGGCGGAGAGCGAGGGGATGTGTATCCGGTGTTCCATTGCCGGCAAAGATAATAAAACTTAGCGCAAACTATGCAAGTTCACGTTTTTGGTGCACGCTGTATTGGGATTGAGGCCCTGCGCGTGACCGTTGAGATTGAAATCACCCACGGGGTTGGAATTCACCTGGTGGGCCTGGCCGATGCGGCGGTAAAGGAAAGTCTGCTGCGCACAACAACCGCCCTGCAGGCACTTCAGTTCCGGATTCCGGGCAAAAAAATTGTCATCAACCTGGCTCCGGCCGACCTGCACAAGAGCGGCAGCGGCTACGACCTGCCCATTGCCGTGGGCATCATCGCCGCCTCGGAGCAGAAGGCGCTGCCGCTGGTGGGCCGCTACCTGCTTATGGGAGAACTCGGGCTCGACGGGTCCGTGCGCCCGGTCCCCGGCGCCCTGCCCATCGCGGAACGGGCGCGAAACGACGGCTTCGAAGGGGTCATCCTCCCCCGGACTTCCGCCGCCGAGGCCCGGGTTTTCGCAGAGGAACTGAACATCTTCGGGGTAAGCCGGCTTTCGGATGTGCTCCGCATCCTCGGAGGCGAAGAAGACTGTTCCGACCTGCTGGTGCAGCACCAGGCCCCGCCCGGGGAGGACCCTCCCGCCGGGTCGGGCCTTATGGATTTCAGCGAAATCGTGGGCCAGGACGCGGCCAAAAGGGGTATCGAGATTGCCGTAAGCGGAAACCACAACATCATGATGGTGGGTCCGCCGGGCTCGGGGAAGAGTTCGCTGGCCCGGGCCATCACGGGCATCCTCCCTCCGATGGATGCCGAAGAGGCACTGCTCACCAGCAAGATCTACTCCATCGCCGGGAAGGGCATTCCCGGGGGTACGGCTTATCGCAGGCCGTTCCGCGCGCCCCACTACAGCATCTCGCTGCCGGCCCTGCTCGGCGGCGGAAGCGGTGATAACATCCAGCCCGGTGAAGTGAGCCTCTCGCACGGAGGAGTCCTCTTTCTCGATGAATTCGTACAAATGCCCAAAATGGTTATGGAAGCACTCCGGGGGCCGCTGGAAGACCGGAAAGTGGTCATTTCCAGACTGCGCTCCAAACTCGAATACCCCGCTTCCTTCCTGCTCGTTGCGGCGGCAAATCCCTGTCCCTGCGGTTACTATGGCGAGGGGGACCGTTGCAGCTGCACGCCCGCCCAGCGGCGCAATTACCTGGCCCGACTGAGCGGTCCCATCCTCGACAGAATTGACCTGCAACTCCTTGTACGCAGTCTTCCGGCCGCAGAACTGGTCGACGCGAGCCGCAGCGGGAAGGGGCGGGAGAGCAGCGCCGAGGTGGCCGCCCGGGTGGCTGCGGCGCGGAAAATCCAGCGCCGGCGCTTTGCCGGAACGGGCATCTACACCAATGCGGAAATGTCTTCCCGGCAGATGCAACGCTACTGTCCCCTCTCATCTGCCTGCAGAGACACCCTGAGCCGCATTACCGAGCGTTTGGGCCTCTCGGCCCGGGCTTTCACCCGTGTCATCAAACTGGCCCGCACCATCGCAGACCTGGCGGGCGCAGCCGAAATCGAACCCGCCCACCTGGTGGAAGCCGCCGCTTATCGCTTCCTCGACAGAAGCGACCTCTATGACTTGTAGCGTTCTTTGAACCTGCCCCGCTAGAGGCTATAACGGATCTGGATCCAGGCGTCCTTGCGCGCACCTTTCGCCTTGACGGAAATGCGCGTGAAGGGGACCTTCGCCTCGTTGGGCGTGCCGCCCAGCTGCTCGGTAGAGATGACCACCGGGCCGTCGGACGTGACGGTGGCTTTCAGTTTCAGGCCATCGCGCGTGAAGGTGATGACGTTCTTTTTCACCGACACCTCCGAACGCGTGGTGATGGCCGACTCATACACATGGGCCGCACCGGCCGAGAACTCGTCGCGCACGGTGAAGGCCGGTTTGTCGCTCCTTTCGTAGAGGAAAGAGCGCTTGATCGATTGCAGGTCGGCAACCGCAGGCGTGTAGAAATCTTTCATTTCTATGGCGAAACGGTCTTCCTTTGCGGAGAACTCATTGGCCAGCACGGGAGCCGGTGCACGTACCCCTTCCTTCTGCTGGGCGCCGTCTACGGTGGGGACGGGGTGGCCGTAGGAGTTGATGGTATTGATGGTGTAACGCTTGTTGGAGAAGGTCACGCCGGTGTAGGGCGCGATGCCCGGATCTTCCATCATGAAGATGCCGTCGAGGCAGATGTTATAGGCCCCCACGTCGTTGTGGTTGTGGTGTTCAGCGTTGTGGCCGCCCTTCATGGTAACCGCAAGGCGGGCGGGTGATTCCGCCGCCGGACGGCAGGTAAGGATGCCGGAATCGCTGAAGTAGCTGCGCAGCGGATCGGGTTTGAACTCGGCGCCCACGGAGGGGAAGCTGTCCCAGTCGGTGAAGGCCATGAGCAGGTCGTAGGTGCTGGTCAGGCGGGTGTGGGTGTTGTAGTTGGCGAACGAGGGTTCGTCGATGCCGAGGTACTTGAGGTTGTAGAAAAGGATGCCCGCAGAAGGCCGTTTGTTGCTGCCGCAGTCGGCGATGGAGGCGTAGCTGTTCTTCAGCGGCGGCAGGTCGGAATACATCTGCATCCCGAAGGGGAAGAGCATCATGGCCGGCACCTTGGGACTGGCGCGGAAGATGTCGATCTGCCCGCCCGTGACGCGGAACAGTTCCTCGCGCACGATCAGGTATTTGTCGAAGCCATAGTTGTAATAGCTCATGCCTTCCGTGCAATAGCCGTCCTCGTTGTAGCCGGCGGTATAGTTGATGGAATAGCGCTCCGCGATAGAGGCGACCTGCGCGCGCAGGTGCTTGTCGGGCGCGGCGGCAAGGGCGGCTGTGAGCACGCCGGAGAGGCAGGCCGTATTCCAGTTGTTGGTCCCCACCAACCAGTTATGGCGGCGTTTTGCACCCGGTTCGAGCGAAGCAAGCAGCGGATTGAAGACCTTGGAGTAGAGCGTATCGATGGCCTCGCGGCGGAGATCGGGCTCAATGAGGTCGTCCATCAGATAAAGAGTGGTCCCCACCGCGGTGGCATAGGCCTGCGCCGCCAGTTCGATCGCCTGTACCTTCTGCTTGGGGTCGTAGTTGCGCGGATGGGTCCAGATGGGCTGGCGCACAATCTTGCGCAGGGCATCGTTGACGGGCTTCACGTATTTCCCCTTGCCGGTGGCGCACTCGGTGAGCGCGAGCACTTCCAACAGATGCACGCGGCGGGCGTTCATATCCTTGCCCGTCTGTGAGTCGTTGGTCTTGGGCACATTGAACCATTTGTCCATCCAGTCCGGATTCCAGGGCTCCAGGGTGCTTTCGCCGCCACGGGCAACATAGGAATCGGCCCTTTTTATATAAACCTTCAGCGCGGTTGGCGTAATGGCCTTGCTCCAGGCTGCGCGGTCTTTGTAGTCGGGGGCGAAGAAGAAGGGGGCGTCGGGCATCATGGCCTCAATCTGTGCCACACGTTCGGGATCGAGCGGCGCAAAGCCCACCCGTTCCTGGGCCGATACAGAAAGGGAGAACACCAGGACCAGAAGGGCCGCAAGCGCGACAGACGCGGTTTTTTGGAGCTTATTCATGAATGGTCGTTTTTGTTTTCGATGCTAAAGGTAAGCATTTCTTTTCTTTCACACTAAACCCCGGCCCGAGAAATCCGTCTATAGTCTGTACTTTAAAACCAGAAATCATGAAACGTATCCTCAAACTCGTCGGCCCGGCCCTTGCCGCGCTTCTTCTTGTTTCTTTCTCCAGCCCCGTGCAAGCCGCTCCTGCGGCGCAGGACGCCGTGGGCGAAATCATCGCGGCCTATCTCTCCGGCGGTGCCGGATTCGCCGCAGCCGACCCGGAGGCCGCCGCCCGCGCCCGGAGTTTCGAGGCGGCCATCGCCCAGGCGCTCGACGCGTATAAGGAAAACGCCACCCAGGACAACTGGTCCAACCTGCGGAGTGAAGTGGAAAAAGCGGTCAGAACTGCCATCTCCATCCACCGGGTGGCCCTTTTCAACAACATAGAAAAAGGGGATGCGGGCGCCGAGGAACTCTTCGCCATCCTGAGCAAGCCGGGTGCCCTGCGCAACGCGACTGAGGCGCTCACCGCCGGCGACGGCCTGTATGCGCATATCGACCGCAGCATCGTATTCGGCAACGATCCCGCTACCAACTGGAAGCCTCGGAAGAAGTCTGCTTCGGCCGCCGTGGCACGCCTGCTGGAAGGGGGTGATACGGCCGCTGCCAAAAAGCAGTTCGTCAAGCTCTACAAAGACATGGCCGTTGCGCAGACCGACCGCTTCGACGCTTTCGGACAGGAAGTTAACGATCTGATTGACGTTCTTGTCGAAGAGATCTGCCAATAGCCGGGATTGGTTTTTGCACAGTTTTTTTGTAACTTGCGGCCGGTTCTGCCGCAAGGAGGGAACCGTGTACAAACCAAAGACCGTTCTATATGGAAGAAATAAAAAAAGCTGAACGCATTCAGACTTCCTTCCTGAATGCCGCTGAAAAGAAAGCCCTGGTCTGGCTTGCCGAACGCATGCCCCGCCCTGTCACGTCGGACGCCCTAACAGCCGTGGGGGTTCTCGGTTCCATCATCATCGCCGCCGGTTACATCCTGTCACGTTTTGACATCCGCTTCCTGTGGCTCGCCACTTTCGGCTTCATAGTCAACTGGTTCGGCGACTCGCTCGACGGAACCCTGGCCCGGGTGCGCAACACACAGCGTCCCATCTACGGTTACTACCTCGACCATACCGTTGACGTCATCAATGAGATTGTGATGTTCGTAGGTATCGGGCTTTCCCCGCTGGTGAACCTCGACCTGGCCGTATCGGCCCTGGGTCTCTACCTCATCCTCACCCTCAACGTGAGCATGAACGCGCACCTGCGCAAGGAATTCCGCCTCACCTATGCCAAGCTCGGCCCCACCGAGTTCCGCCTCCTGATGATCTTCTTCAACTGCCTCTTCCTCTTCGTGCGGCCCATCCGCGAATACTCGCACGACTGGGTGGTCATCGGGCGCCCCTACACCACGGGCATTTTCGACTACTTTGCCATTTTCGTCATCGTCGTGCTGCTGAGCATATACATCTACTCCATCGTAAACGACCTGCGCTATTACGCGAAGATCGATCCTCCCAAAAAGTTCTAGACGTCCATGCCCGCCCTCGAACTCTCCGAGCTGGAGGCCCTCTCCCCCGTTTTCCGGGGAAAGGCAGGCAACGCGTTCGCCAACGCCCTCATGGAATTCACCGGGGTGGCGAAGGTAAACCGGCAATACGACGCCATCTGCCAGTACGAAGGCGTCGAGTTCGCCAATGCATTGCTGCGCGACCTGGGCATAGACTATGCCGTCGGGAATCCCGAGCGCCTGGAGCAACTGCCGGAAGGTCCTTTCATTACCGTGAGCAACCACCCCAACGGACACGTGGACGGAGTGGCGCTCGTAGACCTGTTCGGTCACCGGCGCGGCGACTACAAGGTGATGGTCAACAAGATCCTGGCGCATTTTAAGACCCTGCAGCCCAGTTTCATCACCGTTACGCCCACCGGTTCGGAGCGGACCGCCCCGACGGCCGAAAGCATCTCCGGGGTGCGTCTCGCGCTGGCCCACATCCGGGAAGGGCACCCGCTGGGCCTGTTCCCCTCGGGCGCCGTGTCCGATTACATCGTGCGCGAACGGCGCATCCGCGACCGGGAGTGGCAGGAACCCATCGTGAAGTTTATCCGGAAAGCGGGCGTTCCCGTGGTGCCGGTGCGCTTCTTCGACCGGAATTCTCGGTTCTACTACGGCCTGGGCCTCATTGACTGGCGCGTCCGGCTCATGCGGCTCTGCTGGGAGATGTTCAATAAAAAAGGAAAACCGATGCGCATAGGCATCGGTCCAACCCTGTCCCCTGAAGAGTTGAAGGCCTGCGACAGTGTGGAAAAACTGGGAGAGCGGCTCCGGAGCAGCGTCTACGATATGCCCCTTCCGGAACATTGGGCGCACAGGACCGAACTTCACCCGACAGTCGGGGTGATGTGACTCGAACACACGACCCTCTGCTCCCAAAGCAGATGCGCTAGCCAACTGCGCCACACCCCGATAAGGTGCGCAAAGATAAGAAAAAATGTTTAGACCATGATTATAGAGGCATCGGGCATTCACAAAAGCTTCGGCACCCTGGAGGTGCTGAAAGGCGTCGACTTCTCCGCTGAGGCAGGCGAGGTGGTGGCCGTCACGGGCGCTTCCGGCGCCGGAAAAACCACGCTGCTGCAGATTCTGGGCACGCTTTCCACCCCCGATTCGGGCTCGCTCGTCATCGACGGGACCGCCGTCGCCGGCCTTTCAGCCAAGGCCCTCGCCGCCTTCCGCGCGCAGCGGCTCGGATTCGTCTTCCAGTTCCACCACCTGCTGCCCGAGTTTGACGCAGTGGAGAACGTGTGCATCCCCGCCCTCATCGCGGGCCGCCCGGCCAGGGAAGCGCGCGAAGCCGCCGTCGACCTGCTGAAAGAGATGGGTCTGGGCGAACGGCTGGGACATAAACCCTCCGAACTCTCCGGCGGAGAGCAGCAGCGTGTGGCCATCGCCCGGGCACTGGTGAACCGGCCGGCCGTGGTCTTTGCCGACGAGCCCACGGGCAACCTCGATTCGGTGACGAAAGAAGAGATCCACCGCCTGTTCTTCGACCTGCGCGACCGCCTGGGCCAGACCATCGTGCTGGTCACGCACGATCCCGAGCTGGCCGCCCGCTGCGACCGGGCCCTCACCATGCGGGACGGCCGTTTCGTCTAGCAGAAACGAAAAGCGGCAGCCAGAACCCTGGTTGCCGCTTTTTTGTACGGAGCCGCCGCTACTATTGCGCGAGCGGGGAGATGGTGAAACGGAAACTGCGTTCGCGGGGCGGGATGCGGTACTCCGGCCGCGGGATCCTTCCCCAGGAATTCACACAACCCAGTCCCATCTGCACCAGGTCCACGTTCACGTGGGTCTTCCCGTCGGGTCGGAGCCAGGACGACTGACGCGTGTCGCCATCGTCGCCGCGCGTACCTCCCGTTACCGAAAGGTCCATATCGCGCCGGGCGTAGGGCAGGGCCGAGGCCGAGAAGCGTTCTCCGGCCGTGAACCGAAGGCCGATGCCCGTTTCGTCCACCACGTCGAACCAGCGGAGTCCCGTGTGCGTGCCGCTTTCCTGCGGACGCACATAACCCATATGATACTGGTCTTTCACCGCCTGTTCGTAAAAGCCGAGCGGAGCGGAAGAATTGCGGTCGGCATAGTTTTCCCAGGGACCGTGACCATAGAAGGAGATGTGGTCCAGACCTCCTTCCAGCGCCATTTCCACCCCGAATCGGAAGAGTTCCGGAATGCTGGCCCTGATGTCGCCCATCTGCTCCTCCACCTCGATGCTGCCGTCGGGCTGCAGGGTGTAACGCATCTGCACGGTGGCGAAGCCCAGGTCGTACACGGCCTCGGCGCGCCCGTTCTCCTGACGGAAACTCCTGAGCCGGAACTTTGGGTAGAGCCAGCAGGCGAGTTTATTCTGGAACTTGGCGCCGATGTCGTTCTCGGTGACGGCGCGGCCGAAGCAGGGCATGAGCGCCTCCTTCACCAGCTCGCGGCCGTCTATCTTATAGGAATTAAGGGCCCCCGTGGCCTTGTCGAACCCAATCTGCACTCGGTGTGCGGGGAGTTTCGCCGTTTCGGGCAGGAAGGCTTCCTCGCGCAGCACCAGCTGGTCGTAGGCCACCTGGGCACCGGCCTCCAAAAGGGGTTCTGAGCGTTTCAGCAGGTAGCGGACGTTCAGGAGCAGTTCTCCGTCGAGCCCCGAGGCATCGAAGCCGAGCGAAACAGTCTGCGACTGCTGCGGACCGGCGTTCAGGCCGTCGAAACTGCCGCACCGGACAGCGCTGCCGTTGCGCAGCAGTTCCCACTCCATCCGATAGGGTTCCAGCGAAGTGAAGAAGCGCTCGTTATAGACCTCAAGCTTGCCGTGCAAGGCATCCAAAGGCTTCGTCCAGATGTCCTGATACTGGTATCGGACCTCATAGGCGTGCGGGTGCAGGCTGCGGTCCGATGCGATGACGCCGTTGCAGTTGAAGCTGTTGTCGGAGGGGTCGTAGTCGTTGAAGCACCCACCGAAGAGATAGCTCCAGCCCGTGGCGCTCTTTTCCGAGGGCCACTTGAGGGCCTGGTCGGCGAAGTCCCAGATGAAGCCGCCCTGATAGTCGGGGTTGGCGCGGATGAGGTCCCAGTATTCCTTGAACCCACCCATCGAGTTACCCATGGCGTGGGCGTACTCACACTGGATGAAGGGGCGCGTGCCCTCACGCAGGTAGCGTTCGCACTCATCGTAGCTGGCATACATGGGGCAGAAGATGTCGGAAATATAGCCCGCGCCCAGGGTATTGTAGTGGAGATCGGGGTGGTTGGCCCGCTCGTACTGTACGGGACGGGTGGTGTCTTCAGCCTTGAGCCATTCGTAGCAGGCCTTGAAGTTGGGGCCGTTGCCCGCCTCATTGCCCATGCTCCAGACAATGATGCTGGGGTGGTTGAAGTCGCGCTGCAGCATACGCTGGACGCGCTCCATATGAGTTTTTGCATAGGCAGGCACCTTGGCGAGGGTGGCAGGACCATAACCCATGCCGTGTGACTCGATGTTGGCCTCGTCCACCACGTAGAGTCCGTAGCGGTCGCAAAGGGCGAGCCAGCGCGGATCGTTGGGGTAGTGGCTCGTGCGCACGGCGTTGATGTTGAGCTGCTTCATGATGCGGATGTCGCGCAGCATCTCCGCCTCGCTCACCACATAGCCCCCCGTGGGGCTGAGTTCGTGGCGGTCTACCCCTTTCACCAGGATGGGCTGACCGTTCACAAAAAGCTGGCGGCCCTTGATTTCCACCGTGCGGAAACCGAAGTCGAGTTCGGCCCGATCCAGCACGGCGCCCTTCTTATCGAGCGCCTCCACCGCCAGGCGGTAGAGCCGGGGCGTCTCCGCGCTCCAGAGTTCGGGTGCAGGGTAGTGGCCCTGGGCCGGAACCTCTTTCCCGTCAATATAATAGCGTGCATCGGCAACCCCTTTGGTGAATTGGGCGGCGATGCTGTAAACGCCGTCGGCACCCGCCGTGATGCGCACATCTTCCACCCGCTTCTTGGGGCGGGCATAGAGAAAACTCTCACGGGCAATGCCGGTGAAGCGCCAGAAATCCTGGTCTTCCAAATATGTGCCGTCACACCAGCGACGCAGGGTAAGCGCAAGTTCTATCTCGGAACCCGGCTTCACGAAACGGGTGATGTCAAAGGTGGCGGCGAGTTTGCTGTCTTCACTATACCCTACTTCCTTCCCGTCGATGCGCACTTCCACACAGGAGGTAGCAGAGCCTATGCACAGGAAGATATCCTCCCCGGCCCATTCGTGAGGGATCACGAAACGTCGAGTGTAGACACCACTGTAGTTGTGCCATTCGGGAGCCCTGCCGGGGGTGTTCTTGGCATGTCCGCGCCAGGCGTAACCAATGTTCACATAGACCGGATCGAGGCATCCGTTGAGTTCCCACAGGCCGGGAACGGGCATCTTGCGCAGGGGCCCGCCGTTGAAACTGAAGTCCCATTCTCCGTGCAGCGACACCTTGGGCGCAGCAGTCTCGAAACTGGCGCGCATGGGATAACGGTTGATTTCGTTCACGGCGGGGTCCTGCCAGGGCAGGACGGCCGCGGCCAAAAGCGACAATAGACAGATGTGCATGGCTTTAGCTTATTGTTTTTCCAAAGGGGAAGATGGCGCCTATGGCCATCTTGAAATGCTGCAGGCCCCAGGGGATCCCCACGATGGTGATGCAGCAGAGGAGGCCGAAGAAGAGGTGGGTAAGCGCAATCTCCCACCAACCCAGCAGGATCCAGAGCAGGTTCATCACAATGCTGAGGCAGCCGGGTTCATCGGGACCGTTCACCAATTCATGCCCAAAGGGCCAGAGGGCATAGGTACCCAGTTTGAAGAGTTGCACGCCGAAGGGGATGCCCACAATGGTGAGGCACAGCAGCAGACCCACCAGATAATAGACAAGGCCGATGAGCAAACCGCCCAGTATCAGCCAGATGAGATTGCCGAGAAACTTCACCTCTTAGTATTCAATATCGACGGTAGAGTAGCAGCCTGCGTTGTCCAAGCGGTCGAAGCGGATCTGCGTGAGGCGCCCCTGTTTGTCCTTGGTAAAGCTTACTGCGTATCCCTGACTATCGCCGCTATAATTCAACGTCATCTGCTCGGGGATGTTGCCGCAAACTTTGCCCATGAGGCCGTGCACATAGTCGGAGGGAAGGACATGGATCATCCCGAAATCGAGGAAGGAGAAAGGATTGGGCTCGGAACTGTAGGTAATGTTGTACGTAAACCTATCGTTTCCGACGGACGTGAGGTTCCCGCCCGTCCAGGTGCAGTTGCTGTCGTCGCCCATGATGAAACCCGACGCAAGGCGGTCGTTGGTGTAGTTGTATTTGCCCTGGTTGTCGGAAGTCAGGCGCCAGTTGCTGTCGAAACGGAGCGTGATGGGGGCGTCGCTGTAAGGATCGGCCGAGCGTTTACCGTCGTTGTAACTGTACGACTCACCGGAGATCCAGAGCGTGGCCGTATGCCTCTGATCGTCGTATTGATAGACCCAGTCTTCCGACACGGTCTGGATGAAATCATCCGCCTCGTCGCCGCTTCTAAGCGCTTGGGTATCTGGCATCCAGTAGTCCTTGTGGCACTTCACAAGGCGGTTCTGGCTGTCGAACTCGGGCGTCACCACCTCCATGCTGTGTTTTATGGAAGTACCGCCAGGGGCACCCTCCGGCATATACTGGCTGAGGGCGTATTTTGCGATGGGACCGTCGGAGCCGCCACCGGGGGTGGTTTCATCGTCGTTCTTACCGTCGCACGCGGCGAACGCGAAAGCGGAAAAGAGCAAAAGCAGGAATGCCGTACGTTTCATAATGGGTAATAGTTTAATTTCCGCTAATATAGCGATTATTCTGTTTATCTTTGCAAACGCCGACGATAATGAAACGCATTCTCCTGACGCTCCTTGTCCTCGCGGCCTCTTTTCAGGGGGCCGTGGCGCAGCGTGCCGACACCAGCGTCTTCCGGCCCCGGGAACTGATTGTCCCGGGCGTCCTCACAGCCGGAGCCATGGGCGTGCACTTTCTGGCGCACGACAGTTGGGACCGCTCCATCCAGCAATGGGTGCAGGAGCAGAGAAACGGACGGGCGGTCGCTCCCTTCGACGATTATCTGCAGTACGCCCCCTTCGTCCTCGACCTCGGACTCGCGCCGCTGGGCGCAAAAGCCCGGCACGGGTTTGTGGACCGCAGCCTTGAAATGGCCCTCGCTGCCGGCACCGCAGCCGCCCTCAGCGGGAGCTGCAAACTGCTGTTCCACACGCTCCGGCCCAACGAGGTGAACTATCTGTCGTTCCCCTCGGGCCACACAGTCACCGCGTTCCTGGGGGCCGAACTCATACGCTTGGAATATGGATGGGGCTGGGGTGCGGGCGCCTATGCCGCGGCCCTCACCGTGGGCGGAATGCGCGTCTGGCGCAACTGGCACTGGTTTTCCGACATTCTCTTCGGGGCGGGCATCGGCATCGGCTCGGCGCACGTGGGCACCTGGCTCCTGAAGCCGGTGAAAAAACTGACGGGGCTCGACGACAGCCGCGTCCGCATCGCTTTCGCCCCTTCCTGCGATCCGCTCACGGGCACGCTATGCAGCGGTCTGGTTCTGGAATTCTGAGGCCTACTTGCGCAGGCGGGCCACTGCGTGTTCCAGACTCTCGGACGGCTCTATGATGTTGTAATCCTTCCAGAAATCGGAATCCATGAACAGCGGAGCCTTGTCTTCCAGGATGTCACGGGGCTTGAACATTTCGTTCCGCCCGATGGGCACGGCGGGCGTCAGCACATCTGTAACCACCAGCTCGTTCACGGCCGTATAGGTGGTAGCCAGCAGGCGCTTCTTCCAGTCGCAGCGGAAACTCATGGAAGAACGGAAGTAATCGATCCGCGCACAGCCGTCCTGCTCCCGGTAGTTGAGTATGAAGGTCTGTTTCAGGGGCGTGAACTGAAGGCCGACGGGTTTGCGCACCAGCATCACCCGGGTCGCCTTGTCCTCGTTTTCCATATCGAGCGAGAGCTCTATCCGGGTGAACATGAGCGACTCCCGGTCTATGTAGAACTTCCCGTAGTAGAGGGCGTATTCCGCCTCGCGGGCCGGTTCAAAACTGATTACGAACTGCAGGCGGTCGGCGATGTAGGCCGGCGACTCCATCTGGAAGTCATAGAGCTGCAGGTCTTTTTCGTTCAGCAGCAGATCGATGTTCTTCACGGCATCGAAGGTGACCGCCAGCGTGGGGCCGCCCATCATGCGCACACTGAGCGTATCGCTCTTGCGCTGGCTCACGATCACGCGGCTCTTTTCCAGCGCGCTGCGGTCGGAATTGAAGTTCCTGAGGTTATAGGGGCCCTTGTAGATGCGGGCCACCGCCTCGTTCACGGTGATATAGCGCTGGCGCTTCTGGAGGGTTTCCCGGTAGAAGCAGCGCAGGAGCTCGGGCTTCAAAGAATAATTGTCCGCAATGCGCTCGATGGCCGTTTCCACGATCTCCAGCGGGTCTCCGCTCACGATGGACGCCTCTTTGAGCGGATAGGCGATGGGCATCAGTTTCACGGAAACCGCCCCCTCCGAGACCGCCACCCGGGCATCGCGGTAGCCAATCCGGGAGAAGCCGAGTTCGGTGATGGGCTGGTTGGACTTGATGATGAAGCTGCCGTCCGCATTGGTGACAGTGGCGTAGTTCTGCCCCGGGACCCGAACGCCCACCGCGGTTACCGGCCGGCCGCTGGAAGCATCCGTCACGGAGCCGCGCACCACATACTCCAGGCTCCCCTGGGCCGAGAGCAGCCCGGAGATCAGCAGCAACAAAATGGTTATCAAAAATTTGCGCATTATGCCTTATCTTTGGCCCTATGATGTGCAAAATTGTTTTCATCACCGGCGCAAGCAGCGGTATCGGATTCTCCAAGTATTCCGTGGAGGCCCTATCCGACGCCCTGGCTTCTACCCTCTTTTAGGGCAGCAGTTGCCGGCGCATTTGCCGAGCAGATAGCACAGCGCAGCCACAACCATGCCGTTGATGGCCGGGAAGCCCCATTTCACGAGGTTCGCCACCACGGCACCGAGCACCACACCGGCTACGGCCCACCAGTTCACGACCTTGGCCGGAACGGCGTCGTCGAGATAGGCCTTCCTGTTGGTGAAATAGCTGATGATCAGGATGATGCCCACGGGCGGCAAGGTGCAGTTGAGCACGTTGAGCCAGCCGCAGAAGTTCCAGTAGAGCCACACGGCCGCAATGGTTCCGATGACACCCGCAATCAGCACCATGGTCTTCTTGGAGAAGCCGAAGATGTTGGAGAGGCCGAGACCGCCGGTGTAGAGGGCGTTGTCGTTGGTGGTCCAGATGTTGAGGCCGAGCACCAGCACCGCGACATAGAAGAGATTCAGGTTGAGCATCACCTCGAAGATGTCGTTGCCGCCTGCGTAGATGCTGGAAACGGCGCCGAAGAGGAACATGAGCGAGTTACCCACGAAGAACGCGATGACAGTGGTGATGAGACCTGCGCGGCCGCTCTTGGCGAAGCGCGTGAAGTTGGGCGTGGCCGTTCCACCGGAAACGAAGCTGCCCACTACCAGGCCCGCACCCGCAATGACGCCGAGGTTCTTGGTGCCTTGGGCGAACTGCTCGATGAGGCCCGCATCGCCCCGCTTCACGGCCATGATCATGGCCACCGTACCCAGGATGGCCACAGCCGGAACGGCGATGTAGCTGATGATGGTAAGGCTCTTGATGCCGAAATAGGCACTGGCCGTCATAAGTATACCCGCAATCACCACGAGCACATAGCCCTGCCAGGGCATGCTGTCAGGCGTCACCTCGAGGCCCAGAATCTCCTTCGCAACCGGAATGGCGAACATGGCAAGGCCCACGCCGAACCAGCCGATCTGGGTGAAACTGATCATGGCGCTGGGAAGCCAGCTGCCCTTGGAACCGAAACTGCGACGGGCGAGCATGTCGAGCGACAGGCCGCTTTCCGCACCAATCCAGCCGAGCGCCCCGGTGTAGGCCGCCAGGATGAGACCGCCAAGAAGCATGGCCCAGATGAAGCCCCACCAGTCGAGGCCGGCTGCAAGATTCTGACCAACCCACATGCTGGCCGAGAAGAAGGTGAAACCGAGCATGATCATGAACATGCTGAGGGTGGATTTGCGCCCTGCGCGATCCACGGGCTGCGTGGTGTAGTCCACGTCGAATTTTTGTTTACTCATAACGACTCGATATTTGTACTATTTCCTTTATTCTACGTTCTGCAAGTTCCTTGAGCGACAGCTCCGGAGCACGCCGGAGCAGCGCCTGCTCGTCTTCCCAAAGCGTGTGCAGGCCGCCGATGAGCAGGGGCGGCTGCCATCCCGACTCTTCCAGGCCGGAGAGGCCCGTCTTTTCCAGCCACTCCTCGTAAGGAATCGGCCCGGCGTAACCCAGTTTTTCCGCGACCAGCGCCCCTATATCGATCAGGTGGGCCCGCTCCAGGATGCCCCGCCAATAGGCAAGGACCTCCTCGAAGTGCACCGGAATCTCGTAGCGCCTCGCCCCTCCGTCATAGATGATGCATTTCTCGAACAGCGCGTCCGGACGGTCCAACACGTAGCGGCGGAATTCCGGGGAAACCACGCCGTCCTTCCATCCGAAATCGATGTCCGGCACGTTGATGCCCGACACGCCCTTGTCGCGGTAGACCGTGAAGATCCCTTCGTAGAAGAAGCACTCGAAACCCTCGAATTCGGGGAAGTACGCGCTGATGCGTTCCGCCATCCGCTCCATGAGGGAGATTGCGCGGGTGCCGCCGATGGTGAAGAAGATGATCTTGCGGATGCTGCCGCCCTTGCGGCGGAAACGGTCCACCACCTCGTCGAGGCACATGCGCAGCGTGTCGCCGGTAGCGATGATGTCACCGATGATGAGCGTGCGTCCGCGCGTGATGCGCAGTTTCTCGTATTTGATTTCGAGCCCCGTGATCACCTGATTCTCGATGATGCGCTCGCACGACACGAAATGCATGTCGCGCACGCGGACGCCCACCTGATAGCACGCCTCCTCGATGGGATAGTTGAGGCCGCCGCGCAGGATGGTCATTATATCGACATCGCCCTCCGAACCAGAGGGGAAGAGGTAACGGAGGGCGGTGACGGTTTCAGGGAGAAGGGCCGAGTAGGAATCGAAGCCCACGACTTCGGGCGATGCCATGAGCCGGCGGGACCCCCTGCCGCTAAGGATGAAGTACCGGTTGGTGAGCTGCGGATCGCGCAGTTCGTACATACTTGTGTCTTCCTGCAGGCCTGAAAAATGCAGGCTTGCGTTTCGATTAGAGCTAAACATGAAAAACCCCGATTGATCTAACCGGGGTTCAAATATAGGTATTTTTCTGAAAACGGAGAAATTTTTCTGAGTTCGGATTGTATTTCAACAGGAAATGCCGGCCTCGTAACAGAAAGCCTATTTCTCCGGAAGGATGTACCAGTAGCTGGTGCGGGCGTAACTGCTCGACTGGAGGAATTCGTAGTCCTTGAAACGGGCGAGTTCGTCCACGTCGCCAATTTCCTTCAGAAGACTGGTCAGGGATACTTCAGATTTCGGAGTCTGGGCTCCGGCCGGCTCATAAGCCAGGGCAAGCAGCAAGGAGAAAAGGAGGGTAAGAGTTTTCATAGCAAACCAATGCAAGACAGGGTATGACGGAGAAGGACTAGAGGGAGGAACGGAGGACGAGGCGGGCGCGGCGGAGGCCGCGGGAGCGTACGGTGAGGACGATACGGCCGGAACGGGCCGTGAGGCCGCGGCGGCCGTCAGGATCGGCGGACTGTACCAGTATGCTGAGTTTGCCGTTGAAGGCGTGCATGCGGGGTTCGTGGAAGAGCTCGAGGCAGGTGGGATCGCCGTTTGCCGCAGCCCGGAACAAGCCTGCGCCCCTCACCTTGAAGGTCATCAGCGACGAATCCATCGGACAGGGATTACCCTTACGGTCCACAACGGTGGCCGTCACATAGCAGATATCCTTCCCGTCGGGCTTCAGTACCGGAGCCGATGCCTCCAGCAAGATGTGATGGGGCTTCCCGGCTGTGCGGACCACCTTCTCCGCCACCGGAGTCCCCTCGGAATAGGCCACCACCTTCAATGCTCCGGGTTCAAACGGGACGTCCTCCCAGATAAGCCTGTAACGGTCCTCCAAAGCCTCTTCCTGGCCTCCGAGGGTGGGAGAAGACGCCTTCCTCTTGATCCTCCGACCCTGGGAGACACCGTTCACAAACAGCTCGGCTTCGTCGTAAGAGGTGAATGCCATCACGGGAACTTTATCACCGGAAGACCAGTTCCAGTGGGGCAACAGGTGCAGGGTGGGCTCGTTCCTGTTCCAGACACTTCGGAAAAGCCAGTACCTGTCCTTGGGGATGGATGCCAGGTCGATGATTCCGAACATGGAACTGTGGTTGGGCCAGGCATCCTTGTCGTAGGGACTGGGCTCGCCAAGATAGTCGAATCCGGTCCAGACAAACTGCCCGAGGGTCCAGGGATAGTCTTCGGCAAGGGCGAAATCGATATCCGGGATGTTGGACCAGGCACAGGCGTCGAGCTCGTAGGCTGAGCACTGATGGTCCTCGTCGACAGCGCTGAAACGCTTGACTGCCGGGAGTTTATATACCCCGCGGGAACTGACGGTGGAGCCGGTTTCCGAGCCAAGGATGAGCCCCTGCGGCAGGGTCTGGTGCGCTTCGAGGTAGCGGAAAGTCCTGTAATTCAGCCCCGGAATGTCAATCACGGCGGCAAACCCGTTCTCAAGGACGCACGAAACCTGGTCCATTCCGCAGGTCACCGGCCGGGTGGGATCCTCCCTATGGCAGATATCCCTGAGGAACGACGCAACCTTGTAGCCTCCCGGGCTGCACTGGGTGGGGACTTCATTGCCGATGCTCCACATCACCACGGAAGGACTGTTCCTGTACTGATGCAGCATATTCACCATGTCCTTCTCGGCCCACTCGTCAAAAAGGCGGTGATAGCCGTTCCGGCATTTGGCGACGTCCCATTCGTCAAAGGGTTCCAACATCATCATCAGGCCCATCTCGTCGCACAGCCTCACCAGCTCCGGGGCCGGCATATTGTGCGAGGTGCGGATGGCGTCGCAACCCATATCTTTCAGAAGCTCAAGCTGATGCCTGAGGGCCGACACGTTTACGGCCGCCCCCAGGGGACCCAGGTCGTGATGGTTGCAGACGCCCTGGAACTTGCGCGGCACCCCGTTCAGCAGGAAGCCGCGATCCCGGTCGAATTCAATGCTCCGGATACCAAAAACGGTCTCATATACATCGGTTTCGGTCCCGTCCCTGAGAATCCTGGACACAGCCTTGTAGAGCGAAGGGGTCTCCGGGCTCCAAAGCCTGGGGGCCTCAAGCGTAAACGTTTGTTCCACAGGGGTTCCCGAGCCAAGCAAATACTTAACGGCACATGGATTTCTTCCGTAAGTATCAGATGCACATTCCGATACAGTCCCGCTCCAGGATACCATCGCGAGGAATATGGGAGGTTTTCAAGCCGGACGGCCAGGGCGTTGGCCCCCTTTTGCAGATAGGGCGTTATGTCAACATGGAAGGAATTGTAACCGTATGGCCACCGGCATATTTCCTTTCCGTTCAGATAGACGCGGGCATCGCTCATGGCCCCGTCGAAAAGAAGGGTTGCATGCTTCCCCTCAGGCACGGTCAGTTCCCTGCGATACCATCCGCACCCCACATAGGGCAGGCCGCCGGTACGGCCAGTCTTGACGGTCGCCTTTTTCTCATAATTCTGTGTTACAACCACTTCCTGAAGGTCGTTATCCCTGCTGAACGGCCCGTAAACGGCCCAGTCATGGGGAACCCTCACCGCTTGCCAGGAAGATGAATCACGGCTGAACATCCAGCCCTTTTCAAGAAGGATGTCCTGCCGTGAGGATGCCTGCCGCGAAGGAGCCGGCTTTGCAACCATCACCGCAAGGGCAAACAAACCGGCAAAGGAAAGGAGAAAGATACGTTATTCTCCCGCTTCCGCAAAATACCGGAAGGTTGGAAACGTAGAGGCCCCAGGAAACGAAAAAGACGACCAAAGCGGTCGTCTTTTTCGTGCTCAAAACAAAGGCGTCGCTGAACTACTGCTTGGTGAAAGTCATCTCCGCGCTGCCCCCGTGGCCAAAGATTGCGCTTTCGTGACCGTAATACACAGTCATTTTCTTCCCTTCGATCTTGTACTCGAAAGAGCAGTCACGGGTTTCTTCTTCGCGATTCTGTTCACGCCATTGCACCTTCCCATCGATTTCTTCGTAGCTTGCGACCATGTGGGCCTTAAATGAGAAACGGGTGCCGTCGGTTGTGTAGGTGCCGCCAAAACGGATACCAAAGGTCCAGTTGTCGTCCCATGTGTCCACGCAGATGAACTGAATGGTCATCGTACCATCGGAGTTGAACACATAAGTCTCGGTGTAATCACGGACGGTGCCGTCATTGTAGCGGACGGGGTCATTGCATACCCAGGTTCCCACGATGGAGTCGTCGGTTTCTTCCTTGGGATTGCAGGAATACGCCAGGCTGAGGGAAATCACGGCCATGGCAATCAAAAGGCATTTTTTCATATCTGTTTGGTTTGTATATCCTTAATTGTTTGCGGAGTCAAAGATATAAATTTTTTTTAATACCAATGAGAGTAAGGGGTTGGGGAAGGGTAACGTAGAGGGGCCAGGGCACAAAAAAGGGTGCCCGAAACCGAGCACCCCTGTAATCCATGCGGATTTGAAGTATAGAGAAGAACACTAAAAAGCGAGCGTGCTTACCACATAACCTGAATAGCCAGTTTTGTTCTTTGCTTCCAGCTTTCCCGAACTGCAGTAAGTCCAGGCCTGACTATCAGATACTTCAGTACTTGTCAACACATAATTCCCTGTGCTATTCCAAGGAGCGCTACTATTATATCCCACACTCGTCATAGTATAATACAAATCTGTCCCTCTTAAAGCACTATTATCCATATTTGTCAAGTTATCGGATGTACCCCTCAGCCCCTTGATTATCAGGTTAAATTGGTACACAGAGGGTAGGAACCAGTTGCTTGTGCCGGAAGAGGGTTTGGCATTCGTAATGCCGGAGGCAAGCGTTATGGAATTATTCAATGCATAGTAAAAAGCAGGATAATCTGTTTCATTGTTTTTGTCGGCCGAAAGAACAGAACCAGACTCTTTTGCTGCAAGGGCAAGGGCATAAGTACTATATTGACCAGGGTTAGCTAATCCGTTTGATCCTTGCCATTTCCTTGTGCCTCCCGCAACAGCCATCGCTATGGCCAATCCATGAGGATAACCAGACTCTACAGTATCTTCGCCCAGAGACGCAATGATTGCAGAGGCAGTTGTACCGGCAGCGACGGCACCAGCCTTATTCTTATAAAACTTGCCATTGGCACCAATCACATTCAAAATGGTGGCCATTTTTATTGTCGGAGTGTAATAGTTCCCGGCGGTTAGTGATGCTGTTCCTTTAGCGATGTAGGGTTTCCCTTCAGCGACGGCCTCAAACCACAGAAGTTCAGAAGTGGTCGGTAACGAAACATAAAGTGTGCTGGCGTCAGAAGCAGGTGTAACGGTGGTAATGACATTATTAGCACCATCTTTCACAACAAAGCTACTTACTTCAAGATCGTTTGTTCCGTCCACGTCTTTGACTGAGAACTTACAGATGGAGAACTGTGCATCGAGCGTCGCCCCTCCGGCAAGAGTGGCGGTACCATCGACTTTGATGGAGCCAGTCCCCTTGCGTACATCGCGTGCTGAACTTAGCGCACCATCCTGAGTGGATAGAGCTGATGGAGCCACACTGCCACCTGCAGTAGCAACTGACGACGGATAAATCAAGGTGACAGCCGTACCATCTACAACACCAGCCTGGAGAGTTGCGGAAATAGTGGCCTTTCCACTACCATCGACAGATGTGACCTCCGCATCAGTTTTATATATGGATGAGCCGACCTCATACACGAGCGCGATAAGATCCCCCTCATTAAAAGCGACTGCAATATTACCACCGGATTCAGTCACGGCACGCATGTATGCTTCGCTGCCGGCTTGGACGGTTGCGATGAAAGGAACACCATCAGTTTTAGGATCCGAGGTGATATTCTCTTTGGTGTTGCAGGCAGATACCAGTGCTGCAATTGCTAAAATGGTAAATAATGTCTTTTTCATAATGGTGTCATTTTAGCGTTTACCAATCAAAACCTTCTCCGCTTCCGGAATAATCCGCCGGTTTAGAGATAAGGTTTTCACTTCCTGTGAGCACGCTTGTTACAAGGCTCATTTCCACTACCTCCACTTCAGGGGCGAGGTATTCCCTGGTTGTTTTTTTCATATGGTTGGTGATTTTCGTGTTTTTGGCATCCGCAAAGGTCCACAATAATTTCCTCTTAAACACCACCCTGAAGGGTGGAATTGAGCCATTTTTTTTCTGAGTGTGAAGAATTGCACATAAAAGAAGACCTTGTAAAGTGCTATGATTTTTCAGCAACTTACAAAGTCTTTCTTGTACCCGGAGCCGAGGCAGGCGTCGATTATGTCTTTATCGAGGGGAGTGCCCACCAGGCGCACCTCGTTGCCGTTTTCGCGTGCAGTGAATGCGAGCGCCGAGCCCATCATTCCGGAACCGCCTCGATAACCAGTCTCTGCTTGCGGTCGATGCCCCAGAGGTGCCCGTCGGGGTCGAGGGCTATGCCCTGCCCGTGGAAGGGGATGCTGATGGTGCCGGTCCAGCGCAGCGTGGTGCCGTAAGGCGGGAATTCCAGCACGTATATCTTCTGGGCGTCGTGCCCGGTGCACCAGAATTTGCCGTTGACGAAAAGGCCGCCCGACAGGCTCATCGGCCTTATCTCTTCAACGAGTTCGGGAGGAAGGATCCAGCCGCGGACCTTGCGCCACTTTCTGTCGAACTGTACCAGCTGCGTCCACGAGGCGTCGCGGATAACCTTGCCGCCGGCGCTCTCGCCGTTCTTGTCGTAATGTGCGAAGCAGACATACCAGCAACGCTTGCCGGGCACTATCCAGGTGCAGGAACCGTATTCTATTCCGAAACTGACGCTTTCCAGATGCTTCAGGGTGCGGGTATCGAAGACTTCGATGGAACTTGCCATCGGCACGGCCGAGAAGTTGGAATGAGAGCAGTACAGGCGCTTGCCGATTACGATTCCGCCGTCGAAATGCCGTATCAGCCGCCTGTCTTTCTCGAACCAGGTGGCAAGCGAATCGCCGTTGCGGGAGTACTTGGTAATCTGCTGGTTGCTGATAGCGTAGAAGTATTTGCCGTCCACGGCTACACCCTGTTTGGCCTCGGGAGCCTTGAAAGAATGGACCGCCTCGTAGCCCTGCCCGTGGCAGATGAAGGCAGATAAGAGGGCGACCGCAAGAAGTATCATTCGATTATGCATATGGCAAAGTTAGTAAAAAGATTTTTGCTGAATTTACAACTCGAACCATTTTGGCCGAGAATAACATATGAAACTGCCCAAACTATCCCTCTTCGTAAAGGTCCTTATCGCCATTGCCTGCGGCGCGCATTTCAACAAGAACGAATAGCCGAACTCCAGGCCGCTTTCACGAACCCTCCCCAGAGCGCCAAACCAATGGTCTGGTGGCATCGGACCAAAGGTGACCAAAAGGTGACCAAAATTGGGTGATTTAAAAAGGAAGACCTTGTAATATGCTTGAAAATCAGCAACTTACAAGGTCTTTTTCGTGCCCAGAGCGGGAATCGAACCCGCACGTCTTTAAGGGACACTGGATTTTGAGTCCAGCGCGTCTACCAATTCCGCCATCCGGGCTGCAGACGGCTGCAAAGGTAAGCATTTTTTACTAACTTAGCGTTCCAAAGATCCGAACGTTATGAAAAAGCACATACGCATCCTGTTTCTCCTCGCCCTGACCCTCTGCCCGCTGCTTTCCCGGGCACAGGCTGAAAGTATTGTACGGGGTTCGGTCGCCGATGCGGCCGCCGCTCCGCTGGGGTTTGCAACCGTTTTCGCCACCACCCCGTCCGGAAAAGTGGCCGCCGGCAGCTCCGCCGACGAGAACGGCCGCTTCGAACTCAAACTCGCGCCCGGCACGTACACGCTCACGGTGTCGCTCATCGGTTATCAGGACCTCATCCGCCCGCTCGAACTGGGGGCCGCAGGCAGCAGCGAGCTCGGGGTGCTCACCCTTCAGGAAGACACGCATATGCTGGAAGGGGCGTCGGTACGGGCGGTGATGCCCAAAACCAAACTGACGGGGGAAGGACTACAGACCAACGTGCGCGGCTCTGTACTTGAGAACGTGGGCACCGCCGCCGACGTGCTGGCGAAGACCCCCGGTCTGGTGAAGGGACAGAACGGGCTGGAGGTCATCGGGAAGGGGGCGCCCCTCATCTACATCAACGGACACAAGGTGAGCGACAGCGGCGAACTGGAGCGGCTGCAGAGCAATGAAATCCAGAACGTGGAAGTCATCACCAACCCGGGCCCGCAGTACGACGCCACCGTTACGGCCGTGGTGCGCATCAAGACCGTCCGGCGGCAGGGAGAGGGCTTCGGCTTCAAGTTCAACGCTTCCGACGAACAGTCGCTGCAGTGGGCGAAGGGCAACGACCCGAAAGCCGGGCTCGATGTCAACTACCGCAACGGCGGGGTCGACTATTTCGGCGGCATCAACTTCGATTCGGGATCCTTCCGGCAGATCAGCCAGTCGGAGGCCGTCAGCTGGTTCGACAAGGGAGGCGTCGTCAACGAATTCAAGAATACCGGCGACATTGAAGCACAGGATTTCGCACGGGAACTGTTCACCAACGCCGGCGTGAACTGGCAGCTTTCCGACAATCACTTCCTGGGCGGCAAGATTGAATGGGGAAGGATGCTGCGCTTCGACGACGAGACCCTGATCCACCTCGACGTGTCCGAAAACGGGACGCTGGTCGACCGTCTTTCGACCGTCTCCACCGACGCACTGAGCTCGCCCGCACCCTTCAAACTGGGCGCCAACCTCTATTATAACGGCGTGGTGCGGCAGAAACTGGGCATCGACGTAAACTTCGACTATTACGGCACCCGGAACACCACCGCGTCTGCGGCGGCGGAAACCAGCGCCATGACGACCGATGCCGACGTGCACAGCGACAGCCGGAACGAAAACCGCCTCTACGCCGCGAAAGCGGTCCTGTCCTACCCCGTCTGGAAGGGGCAGTTGCAGTTGGGAACGGAAGAGACCTTCTCCCGCCGGAGCGACCGTTACACCATCTCGGGCGTGGCCATCCCCGCATCGTCGGCAAGCATCCGGGAAGACAACCTGGCGGGGTTCGCCTCCTACGCCTTCTTCCTGCCCCACCTGGGCCAGATCTCGGCCGGGGCCCGGTACGAGCACGTCAATTACGACTATCGCGACGAACTGGACCCCACGGAAGACCGTTTCCGCTCCTATGGGAACCTCTTCCCCACCCTGTCCTACGCGGGCGCCCTGGGACCCGTGCAGCTTATGCTCAACTACAGCGCCAAGACCCGACGGCCCGGCTACAGCCAGCTGTCCGGCGCTATCCGGTACAACAGCCGCTACATCTGGCAGAGCGGAAACGCCCGCCTGCAGCCGCAGATCTCGCACAACATCGGCCTTACCGCCGTATGGAAGTGGATAACTTTCATGACGAGCTATATCCGCACCGACGACGCCATTATGCTCTGGTCGGAGCCCTATGTGAAACCGGGCGTCGCCGACGGTGTGGTGCTGGTGCAGCCGCGCAACATCGACACGCCCTACCGGAAACTGACCGCTTTCGTGAACCTCACGCCCACCTTCGGTCCGTGGAACCTGAATTACACGCTGGGGGCCACGCCGCAATGGCTTAACCTGAACCTGGCCGACCCGCGCACGGCTTCCGGCCGGCGGACGGTCAGCTTCAACGGGAAACCCATCTTCTTTGCGCAATTCCTCAACACCCTCAACCTCAAAGGTGGATGGCAGCTGGAACTGGGCGGACTCGTCCAGACCAGGGGCTACACCGAAAACGTGTATTTGAAAAAGGCCTATTGCGACATCACCGCAGCCGTGCAGAAAACCCTCCTGAGAGACGGTTCCCTGGTACTCCGCCTGGAAGGGTCCGACCTTGCGCGGAGCGCGGTCACCGACATCGACACCGATTTCGGGAGCCACACCATCTCACAGATCAACTATATGGACACCCAGAGAATCAAGTTCTCGCTCCGATACAGTTTCAACACCGTTCAGAGCAAGTACCGTGGTACCGGTGCCGACTCGGACGAAAAAGCCCGAATGAAATGAAAAGACTGATTGTCCTCTCGCTGCTCCTGCTAGGCCAGACGCTCGCCCGGAGCGCAGACGCACAGCCGTTCAAGGCCTATGCCGACGGCAAGAAAGACGCCACCGAGGCTATTCAGGACGCCATTGACCGCTGCAGTAATCAGGGAGGCGGCGAGTTGGTCCTGCCGCCCGGTACCTACCTTTGCGGAACGCTCAAGATGCGCAGCCACGTAAGTCTCGTGCTGAGCCGCGGGGCCGTCCTCAAGGGGCATCTCGACTACGCCCACCGTTACGAAAAACGGGCGTTCATCCTCTGCGAGGGGATTGAGGATTTCAGCATCTGCGGGGAAGGGACCATTGACGGCCAGTCAGACCGGCTCGATTTCGAGGGAGGCGGCTTCAAGAACAACGACAAGGTGCGGCCCTACATCATGCTGCTGCAGGACTGCCGCGACTTCGCCGTCCGCGACGTGCACCTGGTCAACTCGGCCCGCTGGACCCTGCGTATCAGGGACTGCGAAAAAGGGATCGTGGACCGCGTGACCATCAGGAGCCTGTCCTTCATCAACAACGACGGCATCGACATCGACGGACGCGACATAACGGTGTCGAACTGCATCATCAACTCCGACGACGACGCCATCTGCCTCAAGAGCGACAACCCCGAGCGGATTGTGGAGAACATCACCATCACCAACTGCATCGTCGCCTCCAACAGCAACGCCATCAAGTTTGGCACGGCGAGCAAGGGTGGCTTCCGCAACATCAGCATCAGCAACTGCGTGGTGCGGGCCAATCCCGTGAGTCCCCGCCGCAACATCTGGGAAGTCTACCGGAACATCGAACCCGGCACGCTGGCGGGCCTGTCGGGCATTGCCATCGAGAGTGTGGACGGAGGTCTGGTGGAGCACATCTCCATTTCCAACATTGCCATGAGCGGCATCACCAGCCCCATTTTCCTCTGCCTCGGGCGGAGACACGGTGCGGGCATCCTGCGGCACATCCTCATCAGCAACGTGACGGCCGTGACGGAAGGGGTGCTCCCCTGCGTCATCGCCGGCCTGCCGGAGAAGAAGATCGAGAACGTGCAGCTCTCCAACATCAACATCGTGCGCAAGAGCGCCGACGTGCGGATGCCCGAGAACCCGAAGGAAAGCCCCACCTCCTATCCGGAAGCCCGGATGTACGGACACCGCAACCCCGCCTGCGGCATCTACGCCCGGCACGTGGACGGCCTGCACGTAGACAATTTCACCGTCACCGTATTGGGTGAAGGGGAAGAGCGCCCGGTAGTGGTGCTCGACGACGTGACGGGAGAGCGGCTGGAGCGCTTCACGTTCCACGGGACCTCCGGCCCGCTGCTGGAGCGCCGCTGACCCTGTCTATTTGCCGCTGAGTTCGAGGCGGAGCAGGTTGGGGATGTCGGTGCACATGGCATCGGCCCCCAGGGCCTTCATATCGTAATAGTCCTGAGGTTTGGCGCCCGGCCAGAGGCAGACGCGCAGGCCTTCCTTGTGAGCCGCCTCAACGGCCTTCGCCGTGGTGCCCTTCACGCCGGCGTCGAGCTGATTCACGCCCAGTTTCTTAGCCAGATTGATCAGATCCTTGCTCACGGGCTTGGCGTTGATGAGACCCGTCAGGACTTCGGGATGGTGCTCCCGCAGATAGATAAGGGGCCTGTGGTCGAAGGAAGTGTAGACCCAACGCACCCCCTGGGGCTGATATTTGGAGACCAGCGCGTAGATGGCTTCGCAATACTCGGGAATGCGGCTGTCGGGGTAGAGGTTCTTCTCTCCGGTCTTCAGCTCGAACTCCACATATGAGGCCTTTTTGGAAGCGAGCAGCTTCACCAGCGCCTTGGCCGACGGGATGCGGTTGCCCAGGTAAGTCTTCTTTTTAATGATATCCTTTCCCTTCATCTGCTCGATGACCCCGTCAAAGCCGGTACGGCGCTTGAGATTGGCATCGTGCGAGATGATCAGGGTTCCGTCGGCAGCCATGCGGATATCGGTCTCGAAACGGTCTACCCCCACGGAAAGGCATTGTTTGAAGGCCTGGAGGGTGTTTTCATCGTTTTCGGCCCGGCCGGCGCGATGGGCGTAGAAGCCCTGGGCCGAGGCGGAAAGCCCCAGCGAAACGAGGGCCAGAAGGATGCAGAATGTCTTTTTCATATCGTTATTGGTTTTAGTCCAAAAGGAATTGCAGCCGCTGCGGGGAGTTGCGGTAATCGTCAATCTCAACGTAGTCCATGCCGCCCAGGCGGATGTGGGAGTCTCCGCCGCCATCGCCGAAATCGTCGCCCACGTAGAGCATTTCGTCCACGCCGTAGCCGTTCTCGCGGCCGTAGCGGAGCATGGCGTCGTACTTGTTGTAAGGCGCGGGCGTGATGTCGAATGAGGACGAGCCGCCCACGAACACCGAATAGTCCTTGAAGATCTGCAGCACCTCGGGATACATCACGTGGCGCTTGCGCCTGTCGGGGTCGAAACTGAGTTTGTCGGCGATGTCGGCCTTCGTCCCCAGCAGGGGGAAGGTGACCATTCCGCTTTCATGGAACTCTACCGGCTCGCCCTTATAATCGATGTAGCCGTATTTGCGGCGCAGGTAATCGCAGGAGCGCAGGAAGAAATCTCGGTCGGGCTCCACCTTGTCGTCACGCACGATGGTAAACACGCCGTCCACCATCCGGCTCTCCTGCATCCCGTAGTTGGCGATGATGTCTATGGGGTAGTTCCCCATCTGGCCGTAGATGCGCGGGGCGTTGCCCGCACCCACCATGATGATCTTGTAGCGGCGCCCCAGGGCGTCGAGCAAGGCGCGATGCTCCGCGTCGAGCGGGGTCCTGTGCTGGGTGAGGGTACCGTCGAGGTCGAAACCGATCAGGCGCTTCATAGCACGATGTCGTCGTAGAAGCCGCCCCGTTTGGCGAGGTCGAGCAGATTGAAACGATAGCGCATCAACTGCACGATGGGGAAGGCGTAACTGACCCACTCGGGCGTAACCCCGATCATCTCGGGCTCGTAGGGGGCACCCACGATGCGGAAGCACTCCTTGATCTTTTCATAGGGCCAGACCTGGGCCTGCAGGCGCGGTTTGAGTTCCGGCCAGGCGGCCTTAAGCGCCGTAAGCTCGGCACGCACCTGTTCCGGAGACGAGTATTTGCGGGGCACGTTTTCGTAGCCCAGGCGCGGTGCCGGGAAATCCTTGAACAGCTCCAGCGCCCGCTGCTGCTCCGCTTCGAGCGAAGGCCATGCGGCCACGCACTTTTCGACGTCGATTCCGTCCACGTCTACGGCGAAGAACTTCTCGAACACGCGGCACATGATGAGCGTGCCGATGGCCACCTGGAAGCCGTGCGAGACGAACTTCCCCTTGTAGCGGTGGTGCGTCATGTCGAGGATGTGGCTGAAGAGGTGGTCGCAGCACGAAGCGGGCCGGCTGGAGCGGGCAGCCTGCATGGCGAATCCGCTCAATACCAGACCCTCGAACAGGGCACCTACGGCTTCCGGTTTCCCGGCGGCCACACCTTCCGGGTCGGCGAGCAGCTCGTCGAGGTCGTCCTGCAGCACGTGCCAGGCCTCGGGAATGATGGGCTCGGAACCGACGAGGTCGGCAATCATCCATTCGCCCCCTGCCGGCACCTTGGCGGCCAGGTCGGCATAGCCGGCAGCCGTTATCTCCCGGGGTGCGGCGGCAATCACGTCGATGTCGGCGAGCACCGCCACCGGCGCCGGACACTCGAAGGTCTGCTTGGCGTTCTGATAGGTGATGGAGGCGCCGAACGAGGTGTACCCGTCGACCGAAGCGGCCGTGGGCACGGTGAGATACTGCTGCTTATGGTGGTGTGAACAGAGTTTGCAGAGGTCGTTGATGACGCCCGAGCCCACCGACACGGCGATGGCGCCCGTCCTGTCGAGCACACCGTCGAGGATTTCGATGTGCTCCCAGTCGGCATGGAATTCCTGCTCTTCAAAAAGGAAGCGCTCCGTTTCCACGCCTGCAGAAACAAGATGGGAATAGACTGCCTCGCCGGCTATGCGCCAGCAGGGACCGTCGGAAACAACCAGGGCTTTCCGACCGGGGAAATATTTTCTGAAAAGCCCGGGTGCGAGGGAAAGGTTACCTCTGCCGAGTTCGAAGGCACGGGTGTCCGTGGCGACGGCCAGGGCCTTGGCAATGCGTTCTTTGCTGTTCATAACACTCTGTTTTTGCTGTTCAAAGATACGCAAAATAATCCTATCTTTGCATTTATGGATTCTATAATGAAGAAGAAGTACTTCCTTTGGGAGTGGCGCACCATCATCTGCCTGATGATCGGCTATGCGCTTTTCTATTTTGTCCGTAAAAATCTGAGCATGGCCATCCCGGCCATGGAGGCCCAACTGGGCCTGAGCAAGGTGCAGCTGGGTATCTTCATGACGCTCAACGGCGTTATCTACGGAGCCTCGCGCTTCGTGAACGGCTATCTGGTAGACCGTTTCAGCCGCCGGAAGATCATGTCGCTGGGCCTGCTGCTCTCGGCAGCCGTCAACTTCATCATTGCCTTCAGCCCCAAGATGAACGGCTTCCTGAACCTGCTCGACGGCGAAGGGAAGGCCACCATGGGCCTCGTGTACCTGATCGGCTCGCTCTGGCTGGTGAACGGTTACCTGCAGGGGATGGGCGTACCGCCCTGCGTGAGCCTGCTCTCGCACTGGATCCGGCCCAAGGAACTGCCCACCAAGCAGTCTATCTGGAACACCTCGCACAGCATCGGCGCCGGACTGGTGGTGCTGCTCTGCGGCTTCCTGCTCAAGACCTACGGCTACAGCGCCTGGAACCTCTGCTTCATCGTGCCGGCCGCCATCGCCCTGGTGGGCGTGCCCGTCATCTTCTTCGGCATCAAGGACGATCCCACCGAGGTGGGCCTTCCGCCCGTGGAGAAGATGGATGAAGAGAGCGCCGAAAAGAAGGCGGAACGGCCCATCAGCAACGCCCTGCAGCATAAGATCATGCAAAAGATGGTGTTTCAGAACCCCATTATCTGGATTATCGCCCTGGCCAATTTCTGCATGAACGTGATCCGCGGCACCATCCTCGACTGGGGCGGCGCCTTCCTGGTACAGGACAAGGGGCTCGAGATTTCCGTGGCCGGCTCCGTGGTGGGCGCCTGCGAACTGTTCGGAGGCATCCTGGGTATGCTGGCCGCCGGCTGGGTGACCGACCGTTTCTTCCAGCACAAAGCGCACAGGACCTGCCTGGTGTGCATGATCCTCACCACCGTCTGCTTCTTCCTCTTCTGGGGCAGCACGCAGCTCTGGGCCACCATCGTCTTCCTGGTGCTTTCGGCCTTCTTCATCTACGGACCGCAGGCCCTCTACGGCACCTGCGCCTCCATGCAGTGCACCAAATACGCGGCTGGAACGGGCAACGGCATCATCGGCATCCTGGGCTACCTGAGTACCTTCGTGTCGGGTATCTGGTTCGGTCACATCGCCGGTTCGGCCCTGGGCTGGAACCGGGTGTACGTGCTCACCATCGCCTTCGGGGTGGTGGGTTCGATCATCATCGCCCTGCTTTGGAGAATCCCGGCCGACGGTTATGAGAAAGTGAACCGCATCATTGCGGAAAACCCCGATCTGTAATGGCTCCTTCCCCGCTCTCGCCCCTCCGCAAGGCCCTGAGGCCCTACCGCTCCGTGTTCGTGGTCTACGACCGCAACGTGGAAGCCTGGGCCCGGCAGATTGCCGCCCTGCGGCCCGGAGCGCCCCTTTTCGCGCTTACCGCCGACGAAGCGCACAAGACGCCCGAAACGGCGCTGGATATCTGCCGATGGCTGCTCGTGCAGGGGGCCGACCGCAAGGCCCTGCTGCTCGCCGTGGGCGGAGGCATCACCACCGACCTGGCGGGTTTCGCGGCCTGCATCTACAAACGGGGCATCCACTACGCCAACGTGCCCACCACCCTGCTCGCACAGGTAGACGCGGGCCTGGGCGGCAAGACGGGCGCCAATCTCGACGGCTATAAGAATATGGTAGGCGTAATCCGCCAGCCCGAATTCGTCTGCATCCTGCCCGGAACGCTGGAGACCCTGCCCGACCGGGCCTTCCGTTCGGGGGTGGCCGAACTGCTCAAGACCTTCCTCATCGGCGACGCCGCGGCTTACGAGAAGGCGGTGGCGCTGCTCCGGAAAGGCCGGCCCGCGCCGGACGACCCGGAACTCGGCGGGCTCATCCGCCGCGCCGCAGCCATCAAGCAGGCCATCGTAGATTGCGACGAGCAGGAGCGCGGCCGCCGGCGCGTCCTCAACCTGGGTCATACCTACGCCCACGCCCTTGAATGGTATCAGCAGACGCATCGCTGCGCCGATCCGCTTACCCACGGGGAAGCCGTGGCGGTGGGGCTGGTCTGTGCCGCACGCCTGTCGGAACGCTTGGGCCTCGCGCAGGAAGGGCTCGCCCGACGCATTGAGGACGACCTGCGCGCCTGCGGCCTGCCCACCGCCCTGCCCTGCCCGGAAGAGGCGCTCGAAGAGGCCGTCCGTAAAGACAAAAAGGCCGAGGGAGACCAAGTCTGCTTCGTGCTGCTGCGCAGCATCGGCCACGTAGTACTCAAGAAGTTATGATCTGTACCTCCATCCAGAACCAGGGCTACGGCCAGATTCTCGATACGCTCGACCATCCCTTTGTGGAAATGGCGGAGATCCGCCTGGACCGCTGCGCGCTCAGCCTGAAAGAGATCGAAGACCTCTTCGCCGAGACCGACACCCCGCTCATCGCCACCTGCCGGGCGGCGGAAATGAAGGGGGCGGACCCTTGGGAAAAGGCCTTCCGCCGGCTTGAGGCGGCCATCCGCGGCGGCGCACGCTTCGCCGACCTGGAACTTGACGCACCCGTCGAGATCAGCAAGCGCTTCCGGGCCCTGTGCGAGGAGTGCGGCACCGAGATCATCCGCTCCTGGCACGATTTCTCGGGCACGCCGGACCTTGAGATGCTGCGTCAGATTGTGGCCCGTTGCTACCGCTACGGGGCCGATATCGCCAAGGTGGTGAGCACCTGCCGGAACCAGGCCGATGCGGCCACCCTGCAGGCCCTTTATGAGGGACAGGAGCCGGGCCGGCTGGTGGCTTTCGGTATGGGTGACGCGGGCCGTCAGACCCGTCTGGACTGCCTCAGACTGGGCGCGCCCTTCAGTTATGCCGCCCTCAGCGACGAACAGGCCGCAGCGCCCGGACAGTGGAATGTGGAAGAGATGCACCGCGCCCTGTACGAGCCGGAAGGCCGGCCGGCGGTCAAATGCTTTATGCGCAACGACCTCACGGTCTGCGCTTCCAAGAGTTTCGCCCAGCGCGCCATTGTGGCGGCGGCGCTCGCCGACGGGCGTTCCCATCTGCACGGCTACTCGCCCTGCGCCGATTCCGAGGCGGCCATCGCCGTAGCCAAAGCCCTGGGCGCCAAGGTGCACCGCAGCGGGAGCACGCTCACCATCGACGGTACGGGCGGCGCTCCCCTTGCCCTGAAGGAACTGCACACCGGAGAGTCGGGCCTGCTCACCCGCCTTATGATTCCCCTGCTCGCAGCCCTGAACCGGGGGCCAGCCGTGGTGACAGGCGAAAAGACCCTGCTCGAGCGCCCGCTCAAGGGGGCTGCCGACATTATGGCCGCCTTCGGGGTTATGCTGCGCGAAGAAAAAGTCCCCATCCGGGTGGAGGGGCCCCTCTACCCCGGCCGGGCCGACATCTCGGGCAAGGGCGGCTCGCAGCTCATCTCGGGCCTGCTGATGGCCCTGCCCCTCTGCGACAAACCCTCCACACTCTACGTGAGCGAACCCAAGAGCATCCCCTACATGTTCATTACCACCGACGTACTGCGCCGTTTCGGGGTGAACATCAAGGCCGAGATGGAAGGGAGCGACGCCCTGGTGGAGCGCCAGGACTGGTCTGCCTGCACCGAAATCAGCTTCAAGATCCGGGGCGGGCAGCGCTACCGATCCGCCGAGTTCGAGATTGAAGGCGACTGGAGCGGGGCGGCCGCGTTCCTCGTGGCCGGCGCCGTGTTCGGCAAGGCCGAGGTGGCGGGACTCGACACCTCGTCGCTCCAGGCCGACCTTTCCATTGCCGATATCCTCGTGGACGCGGGGGCCGTGGTGTCGGAACTGGACGAAAAGGTCTGCGTGCGCAAGGCACCGCTCGAGGCATTCGAAGCCGACCTCAACAACGCCCCCGACCTCTTCCCCGCCGTGGCCCTGCTCGCCGCTTTCTGCTGCGGCACCAGCACGCTGCACGGCACGGGCCGCCTCTCGGGCAAGGAAAGCGACCGGGCCAGCGCCCTGCTGCAGATGCTCACGCAGATGGGCGTTCCCGCCCGCATTGAGGGCGACGAACTCTACATAGAGGGAGAGAGCCTCTCTTCCCGCATCCTGAACGGACGCCTGCTCAAGGGAGGGGCCTATACAACGCACCATGACCACCGGATGGCCATGGTGCTCAAAATCGCTTCACTGGGGATGGACGCCCCGGTCACGCTCGACGATGCCGACTGCGTGACGAAGTCGTTCCCCGGATTCTTCGAACAGTTCGACTAGCTCCCCGCGGCTACCACTTCACATCGCGCAGGTAAACCTGGCGCGTGCCTTCGTGTACCGAGTTGAAGCCCAGCTGCTTCCCGTCGGGACGCCAGCGCGGATGCAGGTCGCAGCGGGTGTAGATCTCGCGGTAGTTCTCGGGCACCCAGAAGTTGCCCAGGGGCAGGGTCGCCTCGTCTTCTACACGGATAAGCACCCAGGAACGGTAGCCGTATTTATCCCAATAGCCGTCGGAACTGATGAATTTGCCGTCGGGGGACCAGATGCAGTGGCCGTCAAAGTCCAGGATACCCGCACCCACGTGATGGGCCTTTTCTTCTTCACCCACCTTGAAGGTCACGTGTCCGTACACCTTGTTGTCCCAGAATGCCGTTACCACCAGCTGCTCGTCATCGAGCCAGTTGAAGTGCGAGCCGCCCCAGCCGTCGGGGAAGCAGCGGCGCACGTCGCTGCCGTCGAGATTGCAGGTGAAGGCCGTGGTCTGCCACTTGGAGACCGTGCCCTGCGAGCTGAGGTTCTCCACGGTGCGGGCCAGCCAGAAGATGCGTTTGGCGTTCTTGCTGATGATGGTGTGGCAGAAGTAGGCCAGACCCTGGGGATCTTCCATCTGCGTCATACGGTCACGCTGGGAGGCAACGGTCACGATGAGTTTGCCCTCGCCGGTCTTGAGGTTCACCAGCCAGAGGCCGTCGTCCTCGGGCCAGCTCACGTCGGCACGGGCGTCCTGGCCGCCGCCGGCATAGCCGTAATCGGGCCGGGCGAGGCGCAGGCGCGCGTAGTTGATGCTCACCGCCCACTCTCCGTCGGAGGAAACGGCGCTCACGGGATAGGGGATGATGCGCTCTTCGCCGGTCTTCCAGTTGAGGATCACCGACACAAACTTGCCGTCACGCATGTCGTTGTAGAGCAGGGTGTTCTCGGCCCAGGGGAGCCAGAAGCACATGGCGGCTTCCTGGAAATTCCAGGTGCGCGTCTCGGCGATGGGGATGAACTTGTTCCCGTCCTGGAGGTCTACCAGGCCCAGGGTGCAGGTCTCCCCCGCTTCGGGCAGGCGGCCGTTGATGTCGGTTTCGAGCACCGAGATGTAGCGGTTGTCGGAGCTCCACGAGTTGATGGCGAAGTAGCTCGCCAGCAGATGGTCGTGCGGACCGGAGGTTACGGCGTACGGTTCTCCCACGCTGGGGAAGGCCGCCGGGCCTTTCCCGCAGCAGGCGGCCGCCAGAAGCAGGACCGCAAGCAGTTGAAATGCATTTTTCATAAGCGGATGATATCGGTCTGATACAAGATTTGTCCGTCTTCTTCCTCGGCGTCCACCACGAACACCTGATAGCTCGCCCCGCCCTCGTAGACACGCACCACAATGTGGCCGTGAGGCGGGAAGAGCTTCCAGAGTTCCTCTCCCACCTGGCCGCGGCCCGTGTCGTGGGTCACGAACATCATCCGGCGGCCGGGCATCTGCGGGTCGGCGATCCGGCGCACGGTGGCGCTCCAGGGATGGTTGATGTGGCTGCAGGGGAAAAGGATTACGTCCGGAGCGGTCTTCCAGAGGAAATAGGGATTCACCGTGTCTTTCCAGCCGTGATGGTCGGCCTTCATGGCGGTAATCCTGCCCGTCAGCTCCGCCACCTGACTCTCGGCGTCGCGGTCGGTTTTCGTTTTGGCCGTGCGGCCCGACCCGCCCAGGTCGCCTCCGTTAAAATAGGTGAAGCGGCCGTAGCGGAAGAGGGTGACGCAACTGAACATGTTCTCGTCCCAGTCTTCGGGATGGTCGTCATAGAGCGCGCGGTTCTTTTTCCCGTCTGCGATGAGGCCGTCTCCTGCCACATTCCACACCTCAAAGGAGCCCTTATAACGCTCCGGAGCGTAGCGCAGGCGGAACTGGCTGCGGCTCCCTACCTGGAAACGCTCGGCCTGCATGCCCCGGTTGTCGCGCTGCCAGGACACGAACTTCATGTACTCGGGCAGCATCCCTCCCGAACTGCGGATGTTTTTCTCGAGCGATGGGTAGTCGTAATTGGGATAGCCGCGGTCTACAAGCGTTCCGAAGCGGATATCTTCGCCCACGCGCGTGATGCCCGCCAGGCCGTAATGCGGGCCGGGCCGCAGGGCCGAAGCGGCACCCATATGGTCTTGGTGCAGGTGCGTGAGCAGGAAATAGTCCACCTTGCCCGGCTCCGGGAGCGCGGCCGAATGCCGCCTGATGTAACGGGCGATCCATTCCCCGGCCGTCCGGCTGCTGTCGGGCAGCATACGGGAAATGAAGCGCGTGCCGAAGGTGTCGCCGGCGTCAATGAGCATCGACGTGCCGTCGGGCAGGATGAGGAAGCTGGCGTCGCCCATGCCGGTGGCAATGGTGTGGATGTCCATCCAGCCTTCCTTCCATTCAGGCAGCCGGCCACCCTGCCCGGAAAGGGACAGCGTGGCCAGCAGGAAGACAAAAATTGCGAGGCAACGATGCATGGGGGCTACAGCTTTTCGGCCTCTTCGACGGCTTTGAAATACTTGTAGCTGTTGAGTTTGATCTCACCCACGGCCGCCTCATCGCAGACAATGATGCCGTCGGGATGCAACTGCAGGGCCGAAACGGTGCAGTAGTGCGACACGGGGCCCTCAACGGCATCACGGATGGCGCGGGCCTTCTTGGGACCGAAGGCCAGGATGACCACTTCCTTCGACCCGGTGACGGTGGCCACGCCCACGGAAAGGGCCTGGCGGGGCACCTGGTTCATATCATTGTCGAAGAAGCGGGAATTCACGATACGGGTATCTTCGGTGAGCGTGACCACGCGGGTGCGGGAGTTCAGCGAAGAGAAGGGCTCGTTGAAGGCGATGTGGCCGTCCTCGCCGATACCGCCCAGGAAGAGGTCGAACCCGCCCGTGGCGGCGATGGCTTCCTCGTAGGCTGCGCATTCGGCGTCGAGGTCGGGCGCGTTGCCGTTCAGGATGTGGATGTTTTCGGCCGGCTCGTCAATGTGGTCGAAGAGATACTTGTGCATAAACGACCAGTAACTCTCGGGGTGCGCCTTGGGCAGGCCCACATATTCGTCCATATTGAAGGAGATCACGTTCTTGAAGGAGACTTCGCCCGCCTTCACCATACGGATGAGTTCGGCATAGGTCTCGATGGGTGTGGAACCGGTGCAGAGCCCCAGGATGAAGGGTTCCGAAGTGCGGGCGGCCTTCTCGCGGATGCGGTCGGCGATGTGACGGGCAGCCCATACGGAGGCCTCCGCGCTGTTGTTCCTGATGATGACTTTCATGTTACTGATAAGGATTATTGGAGTTTTACAAATACTTCTATGGCCTGATATTCCGCCATCCCCAGGGCGTTATAGTTGCGCGCGGTTTCCTGGGTGCGCTCTTCGGCGCGCTGCCAGAATTCACGCGGATCCTCGCCCGGGAAGGGAACGATGTCTTTCTGCGAGAGGTGCCGGAAGATGGCGTGGCGCTTCTCCAGAAGTTCGTCGGGACTCAGCGGAACGGCCATGTCCACGCGGGAGAGTTCCCATTCCATCCAGGCGCCTCGGTAGAGCCAGATGTGGCAGGCCTCCGTCCAGGTCTCCCCCTCATCGTGCAGCTGTCCGAAGGCCTCCAGGGCCGCTTCGGTGCACACGCGGTGGGTCCCGTGCGGGTCGGCCAGGTCGCCGGCCATGTAGATCTGGTCGGGTCGGATCTCACGCAGGAGCGCCTTGATAATGTCGATATCGGTCTGGGTGCAGGGCAGTTTGGCCACGCCGCCCGACTCGTAGAACGGAAGGTTCAGGAAATGGATGTTGGCGTCGTCGAGCCCGAAGGAGCGGTCGGCCCCGCGCGCCTCGCTGCGGCGGATGGCGGCCTTGAGGGCCAGCAGTTCCTTGGGTTCCGGCGCGCCGGGATCCTTCGACTTGATGAGGTACTTCACCTCGTCCACCCGGTCGGGGAAGCCCAGCTGGGCCGCGGCGTCCATGTGCTGGAGCACTACGTCATCGTGCACGGCCAGGTCGCCGGAAGTCTGGTAGGCCACATGCACGTCGTGCCCCTGATGCACCAGGCGGATGAAGGTGCCGCCCATGGAGATGACGTCGTCGTCGGGATGGGGCGAGAAGATGAGCACCCGCTTGGGGAAGGGTTCCGACGGCACCGGACGGGTGCTGTCGTCGGCGTTGGGCTTGCCGCCCGGCCAGCCGGTGATGGTATGCTGGAGGTCGTTGAAGACGTCGATGTTGATGCGGTCGTAGGAGCCGTACAGGTCGACCAGGTCTTCGAGCGAGTTCTGCAGGTAGTCGTCGTGCGTGAGCTTGAGGATGGGCTTGTTCACCTTCTGGCAGAGCCACACCACCGCCTTGCGGCGGAACTTGGGCGTCCAGTTGCAGGGACCGATGAGCCAGGGGGCCACGAAGCGCGTGAGCAGGCTCGCGGCGGCCTCGTCGGTATAGAGACGCACGGCGCCGTGGCGCTGGAAACAGGTGGCCGGGCAGGCGGGGTCGGCTTTGCCTTCCACCATCTGCCGCACCGCCTCCGCCTTACCCTCGCCCCAGGCCATAAGGATGACCTCCCGCGCCGAGAACATGGTGGAGAGGCCCATGGTGATGGCCGATTTGGGCGTGGACGACAAATCGCCGTTGAAGTTGCGCGCCTGGCGTTTGCGGCTCTGGTAGGAGAGCAGCACGGTGCGGGTACGGCTCAGTTCCGAACTTCCCGCTTCATTGAACCCCAACTGCCCCTGTTCCCCGATGCCTATGACCAGCAGGTCGAGGCCGCGCGAGGCGGCGTCGAACCCGGCGCAATAGGCCGAGATCTCTTCCTGCGGCAGCGAACCGTCAGGGATGTGCACGTTCTCCGGGAGCACGTCCACCTGGTCGAGGAAGTCCTCGTGCAGACGACGGTTACGGCTCTGCGAGGCGTCGGGCGCGGTGGGATAGTACTCGTCGATGGAGAAGACCGCCACGTTCCGGAACGACACCTTGCCGGCCCGGTAACGCTCGGCCAGCTGCCGGTAGAGCAGGAGGGGCGTGCGTCCCGTGGTGAGACCCAGACGGAACAGGCCCTCGCCCCGGAAGCCGGAGACGGCGGCGCAGATGCGGTCGGCAATCTCTTCGCTCGCCTGGGCGGCACCGGGCCGCACCTCGGTGTAGATCTTATCGAATCCATGCAGGATGTCGCCGGGCAGGTTCTTCAGGATGAGACCGCCTTCGGAAGGGAGGGTAAAGTGCCGCATCGTCAGTCGTTAAAGAAGGTGAGCGCCTACGGTCAAACCGGCCATCACGATACTCACCATGCTCATGTGCTTGATGAGGATGTTGAGCGAGGGGCCGGAGG
>JAFTEQ010000014.1 GCA_017453565.1 Bacteroidales bacterium | reverse complement strand
TGTATTTCGCCTTGGATAGGTAACATAACTCTTTGATTTCCAAAGGTTAAGTTACAAAAAATCGAGGAAATATCCAAATAAATTGAACATTTCCTCGAAATTTCTAGGCGACCTCTATAGGGACTTTTTCAGTGCCCTCCCTATCAGGCCACTCTTCTTTAATATTGCATGTTCGGAATCAATAAGTTCCGAAGGTGCGGATGACGTGCTCGTTGGCTTTGCGCAGGCGCGCTTCATCCATCTTGATGACCTTGCGGTCGTAGGTCATAATGCCGTTCACCTCAATCTCCACGTCGGTGGTCTGGGTGTAGACAGCGGCGGCGCAGCCCGTGCGGGCGAAGACCTCGAGCATCTTGATGAAGTCTTCGTAGATGCTGATGACTTCTTCGTGGTTCTTCTTCACGCCGTTGTAGCCCCAGTTGCTGCCCTGCTGCCAGAGGTGGCCGGGTTCGGGATAGCCGATGCCGCCGAACTCACCCAGGACATTGATCTTGTCAATGTCGTAGTAGTGCATGGCGGGCGTGGGATAGTGATGCAGATCGAGGATGTCGCCCGCAGCGCGGTAGTTGCCGCCCGAAGCCTCGTTGATGAGACGGGTGGGATCGAGTTTGCGGGTGAATTCCACGGCCTCCTTGGTGTCGAACTGGCCCCAGGCCTCGTTGAAGGGCACCCAGACGGCCACGCAGGGGAACTTGCGCGTGAAGCGGATGATGTCACCCCATTCGCGGTAGTAGTTGTCTTTCCACTCCTGCGGCACGTCGCACTCGGTGCCGGTGTGGGGCGCGTCGGTGTTCCACTTGTTCCGCATCGCCTTCTCAGAGCCGGGCGTACGCTCGCCGTAGCCCTTGTGGTGGCGGAAATAGGAATGGTCACCAATGCAGGGCATATCCTGCCAGACAATGATGCCGATGGCGTCGCACCAGTAGAACCAGCGGGCCGGCTCCACCTTGATGTGCTTGCGGATCATGTTGAAACCCCATTCACGGGTCTTGGCTACGTCGAAACGCAGGGCCTCATCGGTGGGAGCGGTGTAGAGGCCGTCGGGCCACCAGCCCTGGTCGAGCGGACCGATCTGGAAGAGGGCCTTGCCATTCAGGCCGAGACCGTGGTACTTGCGGCCGTCGGCCATGAAGGTCTCGCGCGAGATCTTGCGCATGGCCGTGTAGGCATCGACCGCGTCGACCACCTTACCCTTGCGCACGACGCTCAGGCGCAGGCCATAAAGGTAGGGACGGTCGGGCGACCAGGTCTGCACCTCAGCCACCTTGAGCACGGCTTTGCCACCCACGGCGTCGGCGCTGGCGAGCACCTTGCTGCCGGGCTTCTCGGCGCTGTAGCCCACGCCGCCCTCGATGAGTTCAGCCACCACGCGGTCGCCGGGCTGAATGCCGCTGGACTGGATGTCGAGCGTGAGGGTGCCGGCGTCGATGTCGGACACCACGTCATAGTCTTCGATACGGGCCTTGGCCACCGGCTCCATCCAGACGGTCTGCCAGATACCGGTCACAGGGGTATACCAGATGCCGCGGGGTGCGGTCACCTGCTTGCCGCGGGGAATCCAACTCAGGTCGGTGGGGTCGATCACCTTGATGCGCAGGACCTGCGGGCCTTTCTTCTTGAGGGCCGAGGTGATGTTGAAGCTGAAGGGGACGTAACCGCCCTTGTGCTCGCCCAGGCGCACGCCGTTGAGCCAGACTTCGGCGTGCCAGTCGACGGCGCCGAAATGCAGGATCACGTCCTTGCCTTTCCATTTGGCCGGAACAGTGAAACTGCGCTCATACCAGAGCGACTGGTCCTTGCTCACGGTGCGGGCCACGCCGGACAGCGAGGACTCCACCGGGAACGGGACCAGGATCTTGCCTTCCGCTTTGAAAGCGTCGGCCGATGCCGGGGTGATGGCATAGTCCCACAGACCGTTGAGGTTCTGCCAGTCGGCACGCACCATCTGCGGACGCGGATACTCCGGAAGCGGGCAGGAAGGATCTACTTTCTCGGCCCAGGGCGTGCGGATGCGGTCACCGGCCGGGGCCCACTGCTGCGCGGCGGCACTCCATGCGAGCGCAAGCGCAAATGAGAGGATAATAGTTATTCGTTTCATAAGAACAAATATAGGGATTTTTTTTATTTTTGTCTGGATAACCCGCAAATGACCCGATATGAAAAAGATTGTCCTATCTATAGCCGCTCTGTTCGTTTTCGTCGCCACATTTGCCCAGACCAAGGGGGAGAAGTACATTGCAGCAACGGCCAGCGCCTCTTTTGGCAACCAGAATATTGCGACTTCCAATGGGTTCTCTACTGACAATGCAAAAAGTCCCCTCGGTTCCACAATCAGCATACAGGGAGAACTGGGCGTCTTCATTGCCGACAAAGTCCGATTCGGGCTCGCCATAGGCGTTCCATTCACATCCACACCTACCACGCAAAGCGGAAGTGACTGGCTTTACGCCAAAACGCTTGGTGTCAACATCACGCCCAACCTCGCTTTCTACGGAAGAATCACCGATAGTTTTTTCTATGCACCGGAACTAGGGCTTGCTTATGAAACGGGGAGATATGAAGAAGACGTGGTGGCCAGTTATTCCTTCAATGCCAAATACTCCGGCTGGGGTGTTTCTGCCAATCTCCTTTCCTTCGAGTTTCGAATTAATCCCAAAATTGCACTCGGGGTTTCCGCAGGAGCCCTTACCTATCTGAAAGTAACGGTCAAGGCCGACAGCTCTGCTGCTAGTGTCACCACCGAGCAACGCCGTTTCGATCTGAACAGCGGCTCCCTTTGCATCCGCCATTATTTTTAATCGGCACTACCTGGAACACTTTTCCGCTTTTTCTGCTCCAGGTCCCCGGGTTAATCTAGAACTAAGCCTCGCAACGGCGGCGCCGGCCTCCCGGAGAGCGGGACGGAGCCCGCAGGGCGATGTCGGTAGCTCGGGAGCCGCGGGGGTAGCGAACGGAGCGTCAGCGGACGTGAGCGGGTAAGGGGGCAGCGCCCCCTCAAGGGTAAAAGAAACGGCCGCACAGATGTGCAGCCGCTCCTTCAAACCCGAAAAGGGCTTTCCTAGAACCGGTCTTCGGAAGAGACGGTGAGTTTCTTGCGGCCGTGACGACGGCGGGCGGCCAGCACGCGGCGGCCGTTGGGGGTGCTCATACGCTCGCGGAAACCGTGCTTGTTCACGCGTTTGCGGCGGGAGGGTTGGAATGTCCTTTTCATTATCTTCTATTTTTATATTTTCCAGATTTGGGACGGCAAAGATAAGTTTTTTCGATTTCAATTACAAATTTTTCTGCAAAATATGCGTCCCGGATCCAGTTGTCCACCGGCCAGGTCCCAATGACCGATGCTGGCACGCCGAAGCGCCGCCCCAGGGCGAAGATCTCCTCATTGACGTCGCCCCCTTTCAGGCAGAGAAGCCCCTTTTCAAAACGCCCGGCCACCCATGGGAAGAGGGTTTCGAGCGGCGCCACGGCACGCGACACCACCCAGTCCCAGGAACCCTCGAGCGCCTCGGCGCGGCTGCAGACGCACGCTACGTTCCGAAGGTCCAGCCCTTCGGCAACCGAGCGGGCCACCGTAATCTTCTTGCCGATGCTGTCGCAGAGGGTGAACTGCACTTCGGGGAAGGCGATGGCAAGCGGAATGCCCGGAAAACCACCCCCCGTGCCCAGGTCGAGCACCCGCACCCCGGAGCCCGGCGTCTGCCAGCGGGCGAATTCGTCGGGATGACGGAGCCGGAGATACTCCCCCAGCGCGAGTGAATGCAGGATGTGGTGCTCCCAAAGGAAATCGATATCCTTGCGGGACACCACGTTGATCTTCCCGTTCCAGTCGCGCCAGAGCGCTTCTGCGGCGGCAAAACCGTCGCGCGGGCCAAACCAGTCGCTCATCGCCGCGCCTCCTCCAGCAGGCGGCCGAAGGCGCCGATGTCCTCGCAGATAAGCGAAGGGGCGTGCGGCCACTCGGCGGCCATCTCCCGGGTGGTCTCGCCCGAAAGCACCAGCACCCCGAACGCACCGGCGTTGTAGGCCGATTCGGTATCGGTGTAGATGCGGTCACCCACCATCGCAATCTCGTCGATCGCAAGGCCCAGCCGCTCCGCGATGCCCTGCAGGATATCGGGATTGGGCTTGCCGATCACGGCGTCGGGCTCGCGGCCCGTGGCGTACTCGAGGCACTTGCAGAGCGAGCCGCAGTCGACCAGGACGGTCTTCTCCTCGGTGGGACAGACTTTGTCGGGATTGGTGGCCACGTAGGGCAGGCCCTGGGCGATCCACCAGGCGGCGCGGCAGAGACGCGAATAAGTGAGCGTCATATCGAAGGCCGCCACCACCACGTCGGGCCGGTCGTCCGGCGAATCGGCGCAGGAGACGAAACCCGCCTGCTCGAACTGCGAGATCATGGAAGGCGTGCCCAGCAGGAACAGGCGCCGCGCCTGCGGATAGTGACTGCGGATGTAGTCAATGGTCCCGAGCGAAGTGGTATACATCTGATCCGGGCCCGCCTCAATCCCCATCCGGTCGAGTTTTTCCAGGTAATCGGCCACCGAGCGGGTAGGATTGTTGGTCAGGAACGAATAGCTGATCCCCAGGCGGTCGAGCGTCTGCAGGAACGGGATGGTATAGGGAAACAGCTGGTTTCCCAGATAGATGGTTCCGTCCATATCGAGGGCGACGTGGCGGATGCGGGCAAGGGATTCTTTCATTTCTCTTCCTCCTTCATTTTGTCCATCAAGGCTTTGGCCCGACGGATGCGCGTCCGTATCGTATTGAGTTCGAGCCCCGTCTCGTCGGCGATTTCCTTATACTGCAGGCCGTCTACAAAACGCCTGCGGGCAATCTGCCGGTAGAGTTCGGGCAGGCCCTCGATGCAACGCTCGTTCTGGGCCCGGTCTTCGCTGCGGATGATCTCCTCGAGCGGAGAAGAAGCCTCGTCGCCCAGACGCTCGATGGCTTCCATTCCGTCGGGCGCTTCGGAAATGGACACGTACTTGCGCCTGATGCGCTGTTCCTGCTCCATAATGTCGAGGGCCGTATGGCGCGCAATGGAGTGCAACCAGGTCTGGAACTGGCTCTTGGCGGGGTCGTAGCTGCCAATCTGCCGGAAGGCCTTCTCGAAGCTCCGCGAACAGATGTCGTCTACATAGAAGTCGTCGAGCTGCTTCATCCAGCCGCGCAGGTAGGCGCGCAGGGCCCCGGAATAGGAATCCCAGAGCTCCGTGAAGGCGGCGCCGTCGCCGATGATGGCCAGACGGATGAGTTCGTCAGTGGGCTTCGAGCCAGTTTTGTGCGACATGGCAATCTACGGTTAAGGGAACGGACAGGGAAACGACGTTTTCCATCTCGTGCACCACGATCTCCCGCACGGCATTTACTTCATCCTTAGGCACTTCCAGCAGCAGTTCGTCGTGGATCTGCAACACCATGCGGGCACGGAGGCCGGCGGCGCGCAGACGCTCGTCGACCCGGATCATGGCAATCTTGATGATATCGGCCGAACTGCCCTGGATGGGCGCGTTCACGGCATTGCGTTCAGCCAGGGCACGTAGGTTGGCGTTGTGCGCCTCCAGCCCCGGAACATAACGCCGGCGCCCGAACAGCGTCTGCACATACCCGCATTCCCGCGCCCGGGCAAGCGTATCGTCTATGAAGGAGCGGATGGCCGGGAACGAGGCGAAATAGTCGTCGATGATCTTCTTGGCCTCACCCCGCGGCAGGCGCAGGCGCTGGCTCAGCCCAAAAGAGGAGATGCCGTACATGATGCCGAAATTGGCCGTTTTGGCAATGCGGCGCTGATCGGCCGTCACTTCCGACACCGGAATGCCGAAGATCTTGGCGGCGGTGGCGGCGTGCACATCCTCACCCCGGCGGAAGGCCTCGGTGAGATGTCCGTCGCCACTCAGGTGCGCCATAATGCGCAGTTCGATCTGCGAATAGTCGGCCGACATCATGACGGCATCGGGACTGCCCGCCACGAAGGCGCGCCGGATCTGCTGCCCCTGCTCTGTGCGCACGGGGATGTTCTGCAGGTTCGGATTCGAGGACGAGAGGCGCCCGGTTGCAGTAAGGGCCTGATTGAAGGTGGTATGCACCCGCCCGTCGCGCGGGGAGACGTAGCCCGCGAAGGGTTCGATGTAGGTCGAAAGCAGCTTGCGCAGACCCCGGTAGTCGAGGATGGCGTCGATGATGGGACTGCGGTCGGCGAGGGCCTGCAGGGTCTCCTCGTCGGTGGGCCAGTTGCCCTTGGCGGGTTTGCGGGCCCGCGGGTCGAGGCGGAGTTTTTCAAAGATCACTTCCCCCACCTGTTTGGGCGAGGACACGTTGAGCGCGGGATCCCCGGCGAGTGAGCGCACTTCCTCTTCACGCGCCAGCATTTGGGCGCGCAGCGAATCGGCGAAGTCGGAGAGCGAGGCCAGGTCGATCTTCACCCCCGCCTCCTCCATACGGAAGAGCACGCGGATGAGCGGTTCCTCTATCTCGTCGTAGAGGGGCACAAGGCCGTTTTCGTCAAGCCGGCGGGCGAGTTCGTCGCAGAGCGGCAGCAGCGCGGCCGCCCAGGCGCTCCGGTCTTCCGCGGCGGCGTCATCGGTCTTAGGCGCATCGAAAAGCGAGGTTTGCTGCGGTTCCTGCGCCTCCGCCTCCAGCTGAACGCCCAGAAGGGTGGCGCAGAGGGTCTCATAACGATGGCTGCGCTCGGGGTCGAGCAGATAATGCATGAGCGCGGCGTCCTGCAGGGGGCCCTCCAGCCCGATTCCCTGCTCCGACAGGGCGTGCAACAGGTTCTTGAGTTCAAAGCCCGCTTTCCGCACCGAGCCGTCTTCGAGCAGGTCCTTCAGCTCGGCGGGCGCACAACTGCACACGAAGAGCGAGGTGGAAAGGGTCAGGCAGTCCTCCGAAAGCCAGAGGCCTACGCGCCCTTCCTTGCGGGCGGCCGCGGCCAGTTCCGCCGGCCGGACGGGGCTGAGCGTCCCGAGCTGCCGGGCCTCCGGGGCGGGCGCCTCCTGCTCCGACACGCTCCCCAGCCGCGACAGGAAACGGCGGAGCGAGAGGAATTCGTAGCGCTCGAACAGCCCCGGCAGCTCGGCCGAAAAACGGCCGTCAAAGGCCATCTGCTGCGCCGTAAGTGTGAGCGGGACGTCGGTTTTGATGGTGACCAGACGCTTGCTCAGGTCGATGTGGCCGCGGGCCGCTTCGAACTGCTCCTGCTGCCGCGGCGTGAGTTCGCCCAGGTGGGCGTAGATCTCTTCCACGCTCCCGTATTTACCCAGGAGTTTGGCCGCGCCCACGGGCCCCACGCCGTCCACACCGGGCACATTGTCGGAACTGTCACCACAGAGGGCCAGGATGTCAATCACCTGTTCCGGCCGCCCTATCTTCCATTTTTCACAGATTTCCCGGGGGCCGAGCACCTCGTTTTCACCCGATTTGCCGGGCCGGTACTGAAAGATTCCTTCTTCGACGAGTTGCCCGTAATCCTTGTCGGGCGTCACCATGTAGACTTCCATCCCCTCGTGCCCGAAACGCTTGGCCATGGTACCGATCACGTCGTCGGCCTCGAAATCGGGAATGGTGAGCACGGGGATGCCCAGGCCGCGCAAGAGTTCGGTGAGGGGCTCCAGGGCGTCGATGACCAGCTGCGGCGTCTCACCCCGGTTGGCCTTGTATTCCGGATACAGGCGATTGCGGAAGGTCCCCCCAGGCGGGTCGAAACTCACCGCCACATGGCTGGGATGCTCGCGCTCCAGGAGCTCGAGCAGGTATTTGGTGAATCCGAAGAGGATGGAGGTATCCTCCCCTTTGGAATTGATCATCGGGCGCCCCAGAAAGGCGTAGTACATCTTGAAGATGAGGGCGTGCCCGTCGATGAGGAAGAGTTTCATCAGATCTTTTCGAGCAGGGCGTTGCAAATCCAGAGCAGGGGCGCCTGACCGTGCGGGTCACCGTTCACGCGGGGCCGCTCCAGATACCACTCGCGGCTATCCTTGCGGTTGGTGCCCACGCACACTTCGGCAATGTTGGCGTGCTCGTCGAGCCGGCCGCAGAGGGCAATCCAGGCCTTGCGGGCCGCGGGCGCGTAGCTTGCGGCGTCAAGCCAGCCGTGCCGCACGCCCTCGATAAAGGCGTAGGTGAACATGGCCGAGCAGGAGCTCTCGGTCCAGATCTCCGGATCGTCGATGAGCTGGCCCCAGAGGCCGTCCTCACGCTGGTAGCGCAGCAGCGCCTCCATCATCTTGAGGTAGCCGGCCTTGAGCGCCGGGTAGTATTCGCTGCTTTCAGGCAGATAGCGCAGCAGCAAGGGCATGCCGGCGGCCATCCAACCGTCGCCGCGACCCCAGAAGAAGGGCACGTCGGGCGCGTGGTAGAAGAGGCCGTTGTCGCGCTGCAGGCTGTCGAGATACATCACCATGCCCTTGGCGGCCCGCTCCACGTACTTGAGGTCTCCGGTCACCCGGTAGGCCTGGGTCTGCAGGACGGTCACCATGTACATATCGTCGATCCAGAGACGGGTCTGCGGGGTGTAACCCTGGGCCAGAAACTCCATCTGCCGTTCAATGGGGAAGTTGCCGTTGCCGCCCACTTCCTCGCCAGGTTCACCCACCGGGGCTTCCCACTGATGGTCGGCATAGCGCAGGCCCAGTTCACGGGCGCGCCCGTCTCCGCTCAGGAGCGCGATCTCCAGCGGCACGGAACCGAAGATGGAATAATCCACGTGGTTGTCGCGGTTGCGCAGTTCCTTGCGTTCGCCGTAATAGGGTTCAAACAGCTCGATGAGCCTTTTCTCCATGGCCTTGTCGCCCGTGTGGCGGGCAAACTCGAGCGAATTCACCCAGATGCTCACCACGGAATACTGGCAGTACTTACCGTTGCCGATGGGCCGCTTGCCCGTGTATCCTTCCGGCGCATAGGCCATGGGATCGGTAGTCAGGAACTGCTCGGCCACGCGTTTGCCCACGCTTTCGATGCGGCAGTCCGCAGGCAGGTTCCGGAATTCTTTCAGGGCCACCTTGCTGCCGCAACAGGCGGAAAGGAGCAGGGCGGCGCCCAGAAGGAGCGTCAGTGTCTTTTTCATAAATGCTGTGGTTTTTTATGGGTCATATTTCCGTCAAATTTAATAATTTTGCTGCAGATATGGAAGCAGATCCCAAATATATGCGCGAAGCGCTTTTGGAAGCCCGCGCTGCCGCCGAAGAGGACGAGGTGCCCGTGGGGGCGGTCATCGTCTCGCGCGGCCGGATCATCGGCAAGGGACACAATATGACCGAACGCCTGCACGACGCCACGGCCCACGCCGAGATGATCGCCATCACCGCCGCTACGGAGGCCCTGGGCGGCAAGTATCTGAACGACTGCACGCTCTATGTGACGGTGGAGCCCTGTCCCATGTGCGCCGCGGCCCTGTGCTGGTCGCAGATCGGACGCATCGTCTACGGGGCGTCCGACCCCAAGCGGGGCTACAGCCTCTTCTCCCCTTCCCTGCTGCACCCCAAGACGGAAGTGCAGGGCGGCGTCTGCGCCGACGAATGCGGCGCGCTCATGCAGGAATACTTTAAGGAAAAACGCTAAAGGCAGGCCCTTCTGAGGGCATCCTCCCAACCCTTCAGGGCTGCGGTGACCGCCTCGTCGGACAGCTGACGCACGAAACGGCGGTCTTCCCGCACGTGGCTGCGGAGTTCATCGGGCGAAGCCCAGAGCCCCACACCCAGGCCCGCGAGGCAGGCCGCGCCGAACGCGGTGGTCTCGGTCTGGCAGGGACGCACCACCTCCACCCCAAGGATATCGGACTGGAACTGAAGCAGCAGGTTGTTGCGCGCCGCGCCGCCGTCGACCCGGAGTTCCGAGAGACGGATGCCGGCATCGCGCTCCATGGCCCGCACCACGTCGTGCACCTGGAAAGCGATTCCCTCCAGGGTGGCCCGTGCCAGATGCGCCGCGGTGCTGCCCCGGGTGAGGCCGCAGACGGTTCCGCGCGCCTCCGCATTCCAATAGGGAGCCCCCAGGCCGGTGAGCGCCGGCACGAAAAAGACGCCGCCGCTGTCGGGTACCGAAGCGGCCAGCGGCTCAATCTCGGCCGAAGAGCCGATGAGGCCGAGACCGTCGCGCAGCCACTGCACGGCGCTGCCCGCCACGAAAACACTCCCTTCCAGGGCGTAGTTCACCTGCGGCCCGATCTTCCAGGCCACGGTGGTGAGCAGCTGGTTCTTCGATCCCACAGGCGTGGAACCCGTATTCATGAGCAGGAAACAGCCGGTGCCGTAGGTGTTCTTGACCGAACCCGGCTCGAAGCAGAGCTGGCCGAACAGGGCCGCCTGCTGGTCGCCCGCGATGCCCGCAACGGGAATGCCGTCCGGGATGCCTTCCACCCCTTGCGTATGCGCGCAAATGCCGCTTGAATCGACAACCTGCGGCATCATGGAGGCGGGAATCCCGAACAGGTCGAGCAGTTCCTCATCCCAGCGCAGCGTATGGATGTCGAGCAGCATGGTGCGGGCGGCGTTCGAGGGATCGGTGGCGTGCACCCGTCCGCCCGTGAGGTTCCAGATGAGCCAGGAATCCACCGTACCGAAACGGAGTTCTCCCCGCTCGGCCCGTTCCCGCGCCTGCGGTACGTGCTCCAGGATCCAGCGGATCTTGGTGGCGCTGAAGTAGGCGTCGGGCAGGAGCCCGGTCTTGCGGCGGATGAGTTCGGACAGGCCCCTTTCGCGCAGGGACTGGCAGTAGTCGGCCGTACGGCGGTCCTGCCACACGATGGCGTTGCAGACCGGCCGGCCGGTGGCGGCGTCCCACACCACGGTGGTCTCCCGCTGGTTGGTGATGCCGATGGCGGCCACCCGGCCCTCCGGATGGGCGGCGATGACCTCACGCGCGGCGCGCAGCTGGGAGTCGAGGATGTCGGCAGGATCGTGCTCCACCCGCCCCGGACGGGGGAAATGCTGGGGGAACTCATACTGGGCCGAGGCCACGACGGAGCCGTCGACATTGAAAAGGATGGCGCGGGAACTGCTGGTTCCCTGATCGAGCGAAAGGATGTACTGCTTCATAGCGGAGACAAAATTAATGTTTATTTTTGCAGTATGGAACTCTTCAGCTGCAAAGCCAGCGCCGACGGCCTCCAGCTTGCCGTGGCGCTCATTGCGCCCGACGGCGCGCCGAAAGGCATCGTCCAGCTCGTGCACGGCATGTGCGAGCACAAGGAACGCTACTTCGATTTCATGGAATTCCTGGCCGCCCAGGGCTATGTGGCCGTGATCCACGACCATCGCGGGCACGGGGAATCGGTCCTCTCGGCCGACGACCTGGGCTATTTCTACGACGGGGGCTGGCGCGCCTGCGTAGACGACGTGAAGGTGGTGGGCGACCTGGTACGCAAGCGCTGGCCCGGACTCCCCTTCACGTTGCTGGGCCACAGCATGGGTTCCATGGTCGTGCGCTGCTATGCCCGCCGCTACGACGACAGCATCGACCGCCTCATCGTGTCGGGCTGCCCTTCCGACAACCCCGCCAAGGCCGCCGGAGCCCTGCTGGCCAACATAATAGGTGTGCTGAAGGGCTGGCACTACCGGCCCATAATCCTGCAGAAACTCTCGTTCGGCAGCTACAACAAACCCTTCGCGGACGAAGGCTACCGCAACGCCTGGGTCTGCTCCAACCCCGAGATCCTGGACCGCTACCACGACGACCCGCTCTGCCAGTTCATCTTCACCGCCAACGGGTTCAAGAACCTCCTGGGCATGATGAAGGACTGCTACAGCCGCAAAGGCTGGAAGATGGCCAATCCCGGACTTCCCGTGCATTTCATTTCGGGCGGCGAGGACCCCTGCCGCATCAGCGACAAGGCCCTGGAGCAGGCTGCGGACGCCATGCGACAGGCAGGCTACCGGCAGGTTACGCTCAAGATCTACCCCGGCATGCGGCACGAAGTGCTCAACGAGATTGGACGGCAGCAGGTCTGGGACGACCTGGCGGCCCTCCTCCCTTAACGAAGGCTTGCAAATCGGGTGACAATTGCTATCTTTGCACCCGGAACTGAGGTATGGTGTAATGGTAGCACTACAGATTTTGGTTCTGTCTGCCCAGGTTCGAATCCTGGTACCTCAACTTTTTTCTTTCCTGCCGCGACTGCGGCTCACCAGCAGTACCCCCGTCACAATCAGCACCGTAGCCACTGCTTTCTGCCAGCTCAGGCTGTCCATCCCCGCCCGGATCCCCACCACCGCGGCGATGACCGGCTGCACGTAGGAATACATGCTCACCAGCGTGGGACGCAGGATCTTCTGTCCCACGGGAATCAGGAAATAGGAAATGAAGGTGGCGAACACCACCATATAGCCGATTTCCCAGCACAGCTGCGGCGACAGGGCGCTGAACGGGGTCTGCAGCAGGACCCGGGCCGATACGGGCAGCGACAGCAGGAATGAGAAGAGGAACATCCACTTCATGAAGGTGACCACGCCGTAACGGCCGATGAGGGGCCGGAAGGCACCCAGATAGAGCGAGAAACTCAGGCAGTTGAGCAACAGGAAAAAGATGCCCCCGGGCGTGGAATGGCCCACGCCGCCCGTATGCACCGAGTTGAAGATGAGGAAAAGGACACCGGCAAAACTCAGGGCCACGCCGCCCGCTTTCTGGCCCGTGACGGGTTCTCCCAGGAAAAACAGGGCGAAAAACATGGTGAAGATGGGCCCAAGCGTGCTCATCACCGCCGTGTCTATGGGCGAAGCCAGGGGCATGGCCATCAGGAAGGTAAGCTGAGGCACGAAAAGACCGATGAACGAGGCCAGGGCGATGGGGCCGAAATCCCCTTTCCGCACCGGCTCAGGCGGCAGAAAGAGCGAGAGCAGCCAGAAGAGCAACGCCGCCCCGCCCACCCGGAAGGTGAACAGCACCACGGGTGACACCAGGCCGGAATTGGCGATGTCCTTGCAGAAGACGATGTTCAGCCCGAAAATGGTGTAGGCTCCGGCTGTGGCCAGGTGCCCGCCGAGGGTTCTAAAACGGGATTCGCTCATGGCCGGCGCACGAGAAAACGCACCAGCAGCGCCGCCAGAAGCAGGGCCGCAAGCAGGGTGCAGATGCGTCCGGTCACGTCACCATAGCGCACGAAAAGGGTCTCCCCGTCGCGAAGCCGCACCGTCCCCCGCAGGGTCGTACGGGTCCACCAGGGCGTTTGCGAGAGCACGTCCCCCCGGGCATCGATAAACGCCGAGATGCCCGTGTTGGCGCAGCGGGCCACGTCGCGCCGCAGTTCGATGGCACGCAGGCGGGCGTAGGAAAGATGCTGCCGGTAGCCGGGCGTATCGCCCCACCAGGCATCGTTGGTAATCACCGTAAGCAGCTTCGCCCCATGGCGCACATATTCGGTGCAGTAAGCCCCGTAGACCGACTCGTAGCACACGGCGCAGCCCAGCGGGACCTGCTCCGCGGCCTTTTCCAGATGCAGGCAGCTCACTTCCCGCTGGCCTTCGTTGCGGCCCATCACCCCGCCCAGTTTGTTGTCGACGGGCACGAACAGGCGCGGCCAGGGCGTCATTTCCACACCAACCACCAGTTTGCTCTTATGGAAGACTTCCGTGGGCCGGTCCGCACCGGTCATGAGGGCGCTGTTGTGCGAGGTCACCCAGCCCTTGCCGTAGCGGCGCGCCAGAAGCGAGGGCGCTGGACCGGACGCGTGCATCGTGTGGGCGGAGGCCCCGAAGAGCAGGTCACAGCCGGGATAACGCTCCATAAACTGCCGGAATGCTGCGAGCGTGGGACTCGAGACCACCTCACCGTCCTGCAGCCACACGTCGCCCGTGAAGGTTTCCGGGGCGAGCAGCAGGCAGCGCTGCGTGGAATCGGGCCCGAGCGCTTCGGAAAAGAGACCGAGCAGAATCCGGTTCTGCTCCTTCTGGGGCAGCGATTCAAACTTTTCGTAGGGGTCGAAATCGGGCTGGGCCACCACCACCTCCAGGGGCGTCCCTTCAGCCGGGTCGAAACTGCGGTAGAGCCGTTCGGAGACCAGGAAGGGTGCCACAACAATAATAACAGAACCCAGCAGGGCCGCCCAGCGCGCCTTGGCATTCCAGCGAAAGAGGCGCCCGTCGGAAAGGGCCACCATGAGGCCGAAAAGGGCGAGGTTGCAGGCCCAGATCCAGAGCGAGCCGCCGAGCGTTCCCGTGACGCAATACCATTGCACGGCCCGGGTACTGCGGGCGAAAGCGCCGCCCAGGACCAGCCAGGGCCAGGAAATCTGCGCGTCGAAATAGAGATGCTCCCAGGCAATCCAGACCGTGGCGAGCAACACATAGGGAAGGACCCCGCCGAAACGCTTGCGGCTCAGGCGGAAGAGGCCGAAGACGAGCGACATCTGCAGCGCGTTTGCGAGCACGGCGAAAATGCCGCCGCCCACCGTGGCGTTGCACACCCAGAAGGTGGTGCAGGCGTTCCAGAGCACGAAGGAGGCGTAGTGCCAGCGCCAGAACCAGCGCACACCCGACAGGGTGGCGATGCGCTCGGCGCAGAGCAGGGGCACGAAGCCGAACAGGGCCACGAAACCCAGATGCGGCACCAGCCACGGGAGGCTCATCAGCAGCGATGAGGCCAGGCTGAGCAGCCAGAGGAGGCGCCGGGTTTGTCGATCGGCTTGCATCATACTTCTTCGGGCATTTGACGGCAGTACTTCCGCCATTTATCGAGCAGGGCCGTCATATCCTGCGGCACGGGGGAAGAAAAAGACATCCGCCGGCGGCTGCGCGGGTGGTCGAAACCCAGGGTCCGGGCATGCAGCGCCTGGCGCGGACAGAGTTCGAAACAGTTGTGGATGAACTGTTTGTACTTGGCATAGATGGTCCCCTTGCGGATCTCGCGGCCGCCGTAACGCTCGTCTCCGAAAAGGGGATGTCCCAGCGAGGAGAGGTGCACGCGGATCTGATGGGTCCGGCCCGTTTCGAGCCGGCATTCCACCCGCGTCACGAAACCGAAGCGTTCCAGCACCCGATAGTGCGTCACGGCTCGTTTCCCTTTTTCGGGATCGTCCACCACCCTGAAGCGGAGGCGGTCATTGGGGTCGCGGCCGATGGGGGCGTCGACCGTTCCCTCGTCTTCCCGGATATCGCCCCACACCACGGCCTCGTAGCAGCGCTCGATGCTGTGTTCGTAGAACTGACGGGCAAGGCAGAGCTGCGACTCGTCGTTCTTGGCCACCACCAGCAGGCCGCTTGTATCCTTGTCGATACGGTGCACCAGCACACCCATCCGTTCGTCGGCGGCATCGGCTGCCTGGGAGAGGCCCAGATGGAAGGCCAGGGCGTTCACCAGCGTGCCCGAGAAATGGCCGTGGCCGGGGTGCACCACCATGCCGGCGGGTTTGTCGAGCACCAGCACGTCGTCGTCTTCATAGACTATATTGAGGGGAATGTCCTCGGGCAGGATCTCCACGCCGCGGCGGCGGTAGGGCATCACGAAACGGATGACCTCGCCCGGCCGCACGGTCTGGCTCGCCTTCGCCGTCTTCTCCCCCACTTTCACATAGCCTTCCTTGATCGCGCACTGGATGCGGTGCCGGGAAGTATCTTCGAGATGCTCGGCCATGTAGCGGTCGAGCCGCACTGGGGCCTGGCCCGCGTCGACCGTGAGCCGGAAATGTTCGAACATTCCCTGCTCTTCGTCTTCGATCTCGGGTTCAAGCCATTCCATCTCTAGGGACGTTCTGCGGGTATCTTGGCGGGGTCGAGCGTAAGCCGCAGCGACACTTCGGAGCCCATCGTGAGCGGGATGCCGGCCGATGCCGGCCGCTGCTCGTAGACCACAGCGTTGAGCGAATCGCTGTAGGTCTTGATTTCGGGGTCGAAAGTCAGGCGCCCCACATTGAGGGAATAGTCCTGCACGGCATCGATGGCCCGCAGGTATTTCATGCCCCGCACGTCGGGTGCGAAGGTCCGGCTTTCCTCGGAATTGAGCCCCACCACCAGGTCGATCCGGCTCCCGCTTTCGAGCTGCTGCCCGGCGGGAACCTGGCGGTTGTTCCAGAGCTGGCGCAGCACGTTGTTGGTGGCCATGTCAGACACATAGATGAGGCGGCCCAGGCTGAGTCCGCGCGAGATGAGTTCGGCCTTGGCCTGACGCATGGAAAGGCCCACCAGGTCGGGTACCGACACCTTCTTGGCCTCCACCGCATTGATGGTAAGCTGGACCCTGCGGCCTCCCTTCACCATGGCCCCGGGTTTGGGGAGCTGGGTGAAGACGGCGCCCTTCTTCATCCGGCGCACATAGACCGAATCGCCCACCTCCACGCGTATACCCTTACGCGCAGCGGCATAGCGGGCCTCCGACAGGGTCATATTGGTGAAATCGGGTACGGCCACCTCGCGGCCATGGCGCGTAAGCACCCCCAGCACGATGTTTACCACCAGCATAAGGGCCAGCACGAAGGCGAGCGCCAGCAGGAGGTTCCGTACCACCCAGTTCGAAAACAGACTCTTGATATCCATACTATATTATACTTTCATCATTATGCCCCGGAGCACGAGCACGGCGCCGAACACCATCACGGCCACGGAAGCGATACGTCCCAGCCAGAGCAGGAACTCGGGTTTGATCTTACGGCCCAGCATGCCGAACATGCCCGTGAAGCACAGCCAATAGCAGACCGACCCGGCCGCCACGACCGGCACGAGCGCCCAGAGCGGTGCTCCGGCGGAACCCACCGCCGACAGGGCCACCATGGTGAGCATCCAGGCGAAGGCGCCGGGATTGGCCAGGGCGCAGAGGGCCGCCTGCAGGGTATCGCCCGCCGAAGCCCGCCCCCGCACCGGACACTGCATCCGGGCAAAGGGGTTATCGAGGAACAGTTTCACCCCCACCGCGAACACGATGATTCCGCCCACGATGAAGATGGCGCGCTGGTAGGCCCAGATGTACTGGTCGATGAGCGACACGGCCAGCAGCGAAAGGGCCGCGCTGCAGGTATCTACCGCCGTCACCCCCAGGCTGGTAAGCATCCCGGCCCGGCGTCCCTTCAGGATGGATTTCTGCATTACGAAAATGGCAGCGGGACCCAGCGGAACGGAGGCCCCGATGCCAATCAGGAATGCTTTCAGGAAGTCGACGGTCATTTCCGCAAATATACGGAAAAATCGCGTCTTTTACATACGGCGACCGCCGCCCATTCCGCCACCCATGCCACGGCCGCCGCCCATGCCCGGGCCGCCCATTCCGGGGCCGCGACGCATCTTGGAACGGTCGAAGGTACCGAAGCGCCAGGTCAGCGAAAGGATGATGTAACGCCCGAGGGTATTGTTGAGCGTCTCCTTGTGGTAGTTGGAATCGTCAGAAACCGTCAGGTTCTTGGATTGTCCCATGATGTCGTAACCCTTGAGGGCCAGGGTGAACTTGTTCTTCAGCAGGAGCTTCTGGATTTCGGCGTTCACCACCCACTCGTCGGGCTGGGCCGTGGCGTAACCGCGGTACCAGTTGTAGTTACCCTCGGTCTTGACGGTGATGCCCGTGGCGGACCAGGTCCAGTTGGCACTGAAACGGATCTGATTGTTCCAGGTGGTGGTATTGGACGCGTCCTTGGAGATGGTGTACCAGGAACGGTTCACACGGGTGCGACCGCTTCCGCTGAGTTCGAGGTTGTTGCTGCGGTAGGTCATGCGCAGACGCTGCATCAGGGTCACCGTCTCGGTGGTGTTGGTGGTGAAGTGGTTGTCGAAGAAGGTTTCGTTGGAGCAGTCCGCGAGGAATTGTTCCATAAAGCTGTAGTAGTCCACACTGGGATCGGGATACAAGCCCATATTGATGTTCTTTCCCACGTAGGCCGAAGACTTGGACCAGGAGGCGCGGGTCACGGTGGTGAGGAGGAACTTCGACGAGAAGAAGGGGAAGGTCCCGAACGCGTTCACCGAGGCGTTGCCCGAAGCGGGGCCGTTGAACGGCATGGAATAGGCGCCGCCGTTGGAATACCAGGTGGCGTTCACGATGGGATCCTGCACGAACTGGGAATTGAGCCGCACGTTGAGCGAAGAGAACTTGCGCTTGTTGCTGTAGCGGTATTCGGCGTTGAGGTTGTGCGAGAAATACGGAGCCAGCGAGGGGTTACCGAACGAGATGTTGAGCGGGTCGGTGTTATCGGGCACCGGCATGAGTTTGTTCACGGCGGGCTGCTGGGAGCTGCCACGGTAGAACAGGCGCGCATTGGCGTTATCGTTCATCTCCCACCAGAACATGGCGCGGGGCTGGAAACGCCAGCGGAAATCCTCGTAGTTCCTGGGCTCCCAGGTGCCGGCGAACCACTTGGTGGTGCTGTTGAAGGTGCGCGTAGGCATAACGCCGAGTCCTACCTGGCCGCGGAACTTCTCGGTCTGATAGAGCAGGTTGCCCCCCAGGTTCTGGTTGTTCGATTCGTTGACAACCTGGTTCGAATAAGCGTAATCCTTGGCATTCGCGATGCAGTCCCAGGTTTCTTTCTCCGAAGTGGATTTGGTCCAGTTGTACGCGTAGTTGGCTTCCACGTAGAAGTGGTTGCCCAGCGGTTCGGTGTAGGTGATGCGACCCCAGAGGGTGGAACTCCTGCGCTGTTGGTCCACGGTCTGTTTGATCTTATCTTCGGTGCCCCAGTTGCCGGGCGAGACATAGCCCGTATAGGTGTTGGACTGGTTCAGTCCGTCCAGGTCGTTGCGGCTGAAACTGTAGCGCGCCATCACCGTGAGCGTACGTCCCGGAATGCCCAGACGCTGGCGGAAGAGGGCGAAACCGCTGGTGGTGACGTTGCGGTTCTGACCGTCGTTGTAGCTGTCACCCCGGTTGGTCGAGTCGGCCGGCGCCCCGTTCAGGTTGTCGGTAAGCGTCGTGTACTGACTGATCTCGGAATAGTGTCCGGTACCGAAATTGATGCGGGGTTCGAACAGGATGGAGGTGTTCTTGGAGAACTTGTGGTCGATCCGCACCCCGATCCGGTGTCCGTCCGAAGCCGTATTGTTGGAGCCGGAAGTGTTGTAGATGAGATTGCTGTCGTCGAGGTAGGTCGTTTTCACGCTTTCCTCCATCACGCTCTTGTCGGTGCTGTTGTAGAGGTAGTTGGACGAGAGGTCCATCTTGTCGTCGAAGAGGGTCCAGGCCCCGTTCACACCGGCCATGTAGGAGACGGTGATGCCGTTGCCGCTGCCCCAGCCGCCCTGGCCGCGGCCCATACCGCCGCCACCGCCGCGCATGTTGCCCATCATGGAACCCGACAGGTCATCGAATCCGCGGTTGTTGGTGTTGTTGCCGTTAAGGATGAGGCTGAGCTGCTGCTTCTTGGTAAACTTGCCCATGAAAGCCGCGCCCTGATAGCGGGTATCACCCTTGATGCCCTCCTGCGAGGGGATGTCGTGGCCGGCGCCGGCCATCACGTTGCCGAACGCGCCGCGCATCATGCCCGGCTTGATGTTGAGGTCGATCACGGTCTCCTCCTCACCGTCGTCAATGCCGGTGAATTCGGCCTGCTCCGACTTCTTCTGGATGACCTTGAGCTTGTTGATGATCTTGGCCGGAATGTTCTTGGAGGCCAGCTGCGGGTCGTCGAGGAAGAAGGTCTTGCCGTCGATGGTAATCTTCTTGATGGTCTCGCCGTTGGCGGTGATGGTGCCGTCTTCCGCAACCTCCACGCCGGGAAGCTTCTTCAGCAGGTCTTCCAGCACATCGTTGTCGGTGGTCTTGAACGAGGTCGCGTTGTACTCGACCGTATCTTTCTTGATGATGACCGGGTTACCCAGCGCCGTCACCGAAGCCGCCTCGAGCTGCTGGCGGTCGGGCTGCATCTTCACCACGCCCAGGTCGAGTGCACCCTTGACCTCGATGTCCTTCAGGAAGGCCTCGTAACCCAGAAGTTCGGCCTTGAACTGATAGCTTCCGGCACGGACTCCCTCCACTTTCACCGCACCGGAATCGGAACTGAGAATGTACTTCGAAGGCTTCTTTGCGCCTTTCAGCGTGAGTGAAACCGTAGCGAAGCCCACGGGATCGCCGTTGGAAGCATCTGTGAGCGTGGCCGTTACCGTGTTTTGGGCTTGGGCCGCGGCACCGAACAGGAGGGCGCCGAGCAGGAGGAGGGTGCGTGTTTTCATAACTGTGGTAAGACGCAGGGACGGGTCCAGGGTTTAATGGACCCTGTCGGGATTTTCACGAATAAATTTTTCCCAAGACGAAGCCGCGGCTTTTCCGGGCTGCGCGAGCGGGCTGTTGAGCTGATAAAAATGGCACATGGCGATGGCCAGGGCATCGGTGGCGTCGAGGTAGCGCGGCTCGATGTCGATCCCGAGCGTGCGCTGCACCATCAGGCTCACCTGTTCCTTGGAAGCGGCCCCGTTGCCGCAGATGGCCTGCTTGGCCCTTCTGGGGGCGTATTCAAAGACGGGGATCCCGCGGGAAAGGGCGGCCGTCATCGCGGCGCCCTGGGCGCGGCCCAGTTTGAGGATGACCTGCGCGTTCTTGCCGTAGAAGGGTGATTCCACGGCCAGGTCGTCGGGATGATGCAGGTCGCAGAGCGCTGCCACCTTGGCATGGATGCAGGCGAGCTTCTGGTAGGCGTCGGACTGCTTGCGCAGGTCGAGCACCCCCATGTCCACAAAGTGCGGACGACCCTGGGCATCTACACGCACGACCCCGAAACCAAGCAGATTGGTTCCGGGATCGATGCCGAGTATGGTGCGGGGTTCAGTCAATCCTGTCGAAGCCGGTGTAGGGACGGAGCACCTCCGGAATGAGAATGCCGTCCGGGGTTTGGTTGTCTTCCAACAGCGCCGCCACTACGCGCGGAAGCGCGAGTGAACTGCCATTGAGCGTATGGGCGAGCTGGATCTTGCCCTCGGCGTCGCGGTAACGCAGGTGCAGGCGGTTGGCCTGGTAGGTGTCGAAATTGGAAACCGAAGAGATCTCCAGCCAGCGGCCCTGGGCCGCGCTCCACAACTCGAAGTCGTAGGTGATGGCCGAGGTGAACGACATGTCGCCGCCGCACAGACGCAGGATCCGGTACTTCAGGCCGAGCTTGTTCACAATGCCTTCCACGTGAGCGACCATGTCGTCGAGGGCCTGATAGGACGCCTCGGGTTTCTCCACGCGCACGATCTCCACCTTGTCGAACTGATGCAGGCGGTTCAGGCCGCGCACGTCCTTGCCATAGGAACCGGCCTCCCTGCGGAAACAGGGCGTGTAGGCCGTGAGGCGCTGGGGAATCTCATTCTCCGAAAGGATGACGTCGCGGAAGATGTTGGTCACGGGCACCTCGGCGGTGGGGACCATATAGAAGTCGTCCAGACCGGCATAGTACATCTGCGCTTCCTTGTCGGGGAGCTGACCGGTGCCGAAACCAGAGGCGGCGTTGACCATCACGGGCGGTTCCACCTCCTTGTAGCCGGCCGCGGTGTTGCAGTCGAGGAAGAAATTGATGAGCGCACGCTGCAGCTTGGCGCCCTTGCCCTTGTAGACCGGGAAACCGGCCCCGGTGATCTTCACGCCCAGGTCGAAGTCGATGATATCGTACTTCTTCGCAAGTTCCCAGTGCGGGAGCGCGTTTTCCGGGAGATGGATTTCCGGGCCGCCCTGCTTCACGATCTGGTTGTCTTCGGCACCCTTGCCGGGGACCACCAGCGGGCAGGGAACGTTGGGGAGGAGCACCAGCTGGGCCTCCATCTCCTTCACGGCGGCATCGCCCTGCGCGAGGAGTTCGCCCGAACGGGCCTTGAGTTCGGCCACAGCCTCCTTGGCACGCTCCGCTTCGTCGCGGAGCCCTTCCTTCATGAGCTTGCCGATCTCGGCGGCTTTCTGCTTCTGCTGCGAGAGCAGGGCGTCGCTTTCGGTCTGGAGGGCACGGCGGCGGGCATCGAGCTCGAGCACCTTGTCCACGATGGCACGGGCGTCAAAATTCTTTATCTTGAGTTTGTCTACGACGGCCTGCGGGTCATCGCGAAGCATTTTGAGCGTAAGCATATTCGATTCTGGTTCTTTCTGGAAAGCAAAAAGGAGCCTGCACTTGTCTCGAAGTGTAAGCTCCTTCCTTATTCACAACCCGCTTCGAGACTAGTTCTCAAACGGGATTACGGAGACGTAGGATTTGTCTTCTTTCTTGCGGGTGAACTTCACCGTACCGTCGATGAGGGCGTACAGGGTGTGGTCTTTGCCCATTCCCACGTTTTTCGCCGGATTGTGGACCGTGCCACGCTGACGCACGATGATGTTGCCGGCCTTTACGACCTCACCACCGAATTTCTTGAGTCCGAGCCGTTTGCTCTGCGACTCACGTCCGTTCTTAGAACTGGATTGACCTTTCTTGTGTGCCATAGTCTGCTACAATTAAGCGATTTCGTTGATCTTGATCTTGGTGAGTTTCTGACGGTGTCCGTTGCACTTCTGGAAGCCCTTGCGGCGGATCTTCTTGAACACGAGCACTTTGTCGGCCTTGGCCTGGTCGTCGAGGACGGTAGCCTTCACCACGGCGCCTTTCACATAGGGAGCGCCCACCTTCACCTTGCCGTCGTTGTCGAGCAGGAGCACCTTGTCGAACTCCACGGCTTCGTCTTTGGCCTGCGGCAGACGCTGCACGAAGATCTCGCTTCCTGCTTCCACCTTAAACTGCTGGCCTGCAATGTCAACAATTGCGTACATAACAAAAACTTTAAAAAGTTTTAACCGCAAGCGTCCGTTCTCCAAACGGCTCTTTTTCAATGGCTTAACGGTCATCAATTTTTTTTAGCCTGCAAAAATAGGGATTTTTCTCCTTTCTGCCAAATATTTTCTTACTTTTGCAGTAGAACAAAAATGTTTCAAGCCATGGACGGCCCCTTCATCTACAGCAAGTACGTCACCGGCAAGCATTTCGTCGGACGTAAAACCGAGCTGGACATCCTCTCCAACCTGCTCGGCCGGGGTGAGCACGTAGCCCTGTATGAGCCCCCGAAAGCGGGCATCACCTCGCTCATCCAGCAGACCTTCTACAATATGCAGATTTCGGGCAAGTCCTTCCGCGTGGCGGAACTCTCGCTCCTGAACATCCGCTCCCTGCAGGAGCTCCTGCTCCGGCTCGGCAGCACCGTGCTGCGCGTGTTCGCCTCTACCCCGGACGAGTTCGCCAGGGCCGCCTCCACCTACCTTTCCGGCACGCATCTCGTTTTCGATCCCGAAGCCTACGCCAGCCGCGACGCCGTGCTCTCCTTCAACTGGAATCCGGACGACAACGACATCCGCGCCATCCTCACCCTGCCGGAGCGCATCGCCTCCGACCAGGGTACCCGCTGTTACGTGGTGCTGGGCGATTTCCACAACGTGCTGCTTTGCGACGAGGGGGAACATTTCTTGAGCGTCTTTGAAAAGACCATCCATCCCGCCGGAGCGGAAGAGAACGCCGCCAGCTACATCTTCACCGGCGCGCGGGTGAACGCCATGAAGGATATCTTCGAACACCGGCGCTACTTCTACCGCACGGTGGAGCATCTGCCCCTGCAGCCCATCGACCCCAAAGACATTGTGGAACACACCGTGCGCGGGTTCCTCACGAGCGGCAAGGTAATCGACCGCGACCTGCTCCTGGGCGCCTGCAAACTCTTCCGCTGCAACGCCTGGTATATGAACCACTTCGCGGCCATCTGCGACACTCTTTCGAAGGGCTTCATCATGGAGAACGTCCTGCTGGAGGCCCTCGACGCCCTTATTTCCATCCACCGGCCGCGTTTCACGGCCATTATGGAAGACCTCACCACCTTCCAGACCGGCCTGCTCAAGGCGGTCCTGCAAGGCTACACGCGCTTCAGTTCGGCCGATATCATCCGCCGCTACGGCCTGCATTCATCGGCCAACGTGCGGCGCCTCAAGGACGCCCTCTGCAAGAAGGAGATCCTCACCTTCAACGAGAAGGACGAGCCCGTCCTGCTCGATCCGCTCTTCGAATACTGGGCTTCCAAATATTATTTTGAACTCGAACGGAAATGAAACGAAGCATCGCCGTACTAACCGGCGCCGGAGTGAGCGCCGAATCGGGCCTGGGGACCTACCGCGACAACGGGGGCCTCTGGGATAACTACGACCCCATGGAAGTGGCCTCCGCCGAGGGCTGGCGCCGCAATCCGAAGCTCGTGCTCAATTTCTACAACATGCAGCGCGCCCATCTCAGGGAGGTGCAGCCCAACGAGGCGCACCGCATCATTGCCGAGCTGGAGCGCGACTTCGACGTGGACGTGATTACCCAGAACGTGGACAATCTGCACGAACGTGCGGGCAGCACCCGCGTCCTGCACCTGCACGGCGAGGTGACCAAGGTGCGCCCGGAAAACTGCTGCAACGACATGGACGGATTCTCGGAACGCACGGTCTTCGACGTGGGGTACGGGGAGGTCCACCTGGGCGACAAGGCGCCGAACGGCGCCCAGTTGCGGCCGCACATCGTCTTCTTCGGCGAGGCCGTTCCCAAACTGGAAGCCGCCGTAGAGCGGGTGGCCAGGGCCGACATCGTCCTCATAGTGGGCACCTCACTGCAGGTCTATCCGGCCGCCAGCCTCTACCGCTACGCCCGGCCCGACGCGCCCATCTACCTCATCGACCCGGCGGAGATCCGCCTGCACGACCCGCGTGTGCAGCACATCCGGATGGTCGCGACGGAGGGGATGCGCGAATTCGTGTTGCAAATCAAAAAATAATTTCTACCTTTGCAGTCCTTAATCGAAAAGGAGGTGATAAAGAAATGATTATTGTACCTGTCAAGGAAGGCGAAAACATCGAACGCGCGCTCAAGAAATTCAAGCGTAAATTCGAAAAGACCGGCGCCGTGCGCGAAATGCGCGCCCGCAAGAACTTCGAAAAGCCGTCCGTGAAAAAGAGAATGGCCATGCAGAAAGCCATCTACGTACAGCACCTCCGGCTCGAAGACGAGCAGTAAGACTCCGGGACGTTCGCAATGCGAGCGTCTTTTTTTTATTATATTTGTAGGGTTCAGTCTGAATCCGTATGAAAAAAGTCTTTTTCTCCCTCGCGCTGCTCATCCTGGCCGCAATGCGCCTGAGCGCCCAGGAAACCTCCTGCAGCCTGTTCTGGAACAGCAACCGCACGCAGCAGGTCGGCGAGATCGTCTCGGTGCTCGACAACCAGTACCGCAACGTGGGACACCACGGTCCGGCCGTGGAGAACCGCTATATGGCCCTGCGCATCTATTTCAATCCTTCGGCCTCCATAGACGTCTACAACAAGAGCGGACGCCTTCAGGATGAGCTGGGCCGCTACCGCTGGTACCCCAGCGAACGTCAGCAGCAGGAAGAAGGCGCCGGCTGCGACGAATACATGGTGGGCAAAACTCCAGGCCTGGGCGGCATCCGCCTCTGGGACGGCACACAGGAAATCAGGCTCGAAGCCACCAAAGGACGCACGGCCCGCGTGGGTGAAACCCCAAAGGGGCACTTTACCGAAATGATCGCTTACGGCGTTCCCTACAAAGGAGAAAAGATCGACGTGGCCCTGCGCATCGACGTGCGCCGGGGCCGGCGCGAAGCCGTCGTGACGGCCCGGGAACTGAGCGGACGGAAAGTACAGTTCCTCACCGGCGTGAACTACCATCCCGGCGCACAGCTGCTCAAGGAAGTGAAGGGCAAGACGGGGCGCCTCGGCGCCTGGGGCGTGCATCCCGCCGACGTGTCCAAGAACCCCTCGCCCATCGGCGGCGGACTCCTCTACCCCGCCGCCTGCTTTGAAGCCGCGGAACAGACCCCCGGCCTGCTCCGCATTGTCTCGAAACCTTGCGCCAAAGTGCGCTACTCGGTCGTGGCCGCCTCCACCAAGGAAGAGGCGCTCAATTCGGCCGATAAGTTCTTCGCCTACCTCCTCCGATAATCCAAAAAACAATGAATACCCTGCTTAAAATGATGCTGGCCGGCAGTTTCGCGGCCCTGGCCGCCTCCTGCGCCCCGAAGGGAGACGCAGACGAGTTCAAGTACACCATCGACTCCTTCGCAGACCTTAAGGTTATGCGTTACCGCATTCCGGGCTGGGACGCGCTCACCCTGCAGCAGAAAGCCTACGCCTACCATCTCAGCGAAGCGGCCAAACTGGGCCGTGACATCACCTGGGACCAGTATTGCGGCCGCAACCTGCCCATCCGCCACGCCGTGGAAGCCATCCTCGAGAACTACAAGGGCGACCGCGGAACGCCCGAATTCGAAGCCTTCACCGTCTACGCCAAGCGCCTCTTCTTCAGCAACGGCGTGCACCACCACTATGCCGAAGACAAGTTCGTGCCCGACTGCCCCAGGCCCTATTTCGCTTCGCTTCTGGAAGCCGTTGGCTGCCCCGATGCGGAGCCGATGCTCGACTTCATCTACGACCCCGACGCCCTTGCGCAGCGCCGCTCCACCTCCAAGACCGGCGACATCGTGGCCCTTTCGGCCGTCAACTTCTATGAGGGTGTGACCCGCGCCGAGGCGGAGCGTTTCTACGCCGCACAAGAAGACCCGTCCGACCCGCACCCCATTTCCTACGGTCTCAACAGCAAGCTCGTAAAACGGAACGGACGCGTGCAGGAAGAGGTTTGGAAAGAAGGCGGCCTGTATGGGGAAGCCATCTCAAAGATCTGCGCCGAACTGCAGCAGGCGGCCGAGGTGGCCGAGAACGACACCCAGCGCAAGGCGCTCGGCCTGCTCATAGACTACTACCGCACCGGCGACCTGCGCACCTGGGATGCCTTCAACCTGGAGTGGGTGAAGGACACACTCGGCACGGTCGATTTCATCAACGGATTTATCGAGGACTACGACGACCCGCTCGGCCGCAAGGCCACCTGGGAGGGTGTGGTGCACATCAAGGACGCCGAGGCATCGAAGCGCACGGAATTGCTGAGCCTCAACGCCCAGTGGTTCGAGGACCACTCCCCCGTCGACGACCGTTTCAAGAAAAAGAGCGTAAAGGGCGTTTCCGCCAAGGTGGTGAACGCGGTGGCCCTCGCCGGAGCCTGCTACCCCGCCACCCCCATCGGCATCAACCTCCCCAACGCCGACTGGATCCGCAAGGAACACGGTTCCAAGTCGGTGACCATCGCCAACATCACCTCGGCCTATGACCAGGCCGCCCTCGAGGCCCCCAGGAGCGCCCTGTCCGAGTTCGCCTGGAGTCAGGAAGAGATTGACCGCTACAAGAAATACGGCGGCTACACCGACGACGTGCACACCGACCTGCACGAGTGCCTGGGCCACGGTTCCGGCCAGTTGCTGCCCGGCGTGTCCTCCACCGCCCTCGGCGAATACCAGTCGACCCTGGAGGAGGCGCGCGCCGACCTCTTCGGCCTCTACTACATCGCCGATCCCAAACTGGTGGAACTGGGCATCCTGCCCGACACCGAGGCCTACAAGGCCCAGTACGACAACTACATCCGCAACGGCGCCATGGTGCAGTTCTCCCGCGTGGAACTGGGTAAGCAGAACACCGAGTCGCACATGCAGAACCGCAAACTCATCGCCGACTGGTGCTACGAAAAGGGCGCCGGCCGCGGCATCATTGAGAAACGGGTGCGCGACGGCAAGACCTATTTCGTGGTCTGCGACCACCAGGCCCTGCGCGGCCTCTTCGCCGAACTGCTCGCCGAGATCCAGCGCATCAAGAGCGAAGGCGATTACGAGGCCGGCAAACGCCTGGTGGAGACCTACGCCGTGCAGATCGACCCCGAACTCCACAAGGAGGTGCGTACGCGCTACGAGGCGCTCAACCTCAAGCCCTACGGCGGATTCGTGAATCCCGAGATCGTCCCCGTAGAGAAAGACGGTGCCATTGTGGACTACCGGCTTGAATATCCCGACGATTACCTGGCGCAACAGCTCGACTACGGGCACAAATACCGCACACTCTGATGTCTATCCTCGACTACACGAAAAAACAAATCATGCGCAAGTCCGTCTGGGCGGGCCTGCTGCTGGTGATCGTGGCGGCCTTCACGCTGGAGGCCACCGGTCTCATCCAATATTACTTCTCCCAGAAAGGAATCAAGGAAGAAGCCTCCAGACGGGCCGAAAGCCAGTTGGAGACTACCCGGGTCAAGATTATCGACGTCATCGACCAGGCCGAAGCCGCCGTGCGCAACAGCGTTTGGATTACCCGCTGGTGCCTCGGGGTTCCCGACAGCCTGTCTGTGGTGACCCGTCGGGTCGTGGAAGACAACCCCGCGGTGGTGGGTTCCACCGTTGCCCTCGTACCGGGTTATCTCCCCTCCAAACCGCTCTTCTCCCCCTACTCCCACCGGGAAATGGGGTCCGGAAAAATCCTGCTCAAGTCGCTCGCCACGGAAGAATACGACTATCCCTCCCAGGAATGGTTCCGCAAGCCTCTTGAAAGCGGAGAGCCCTATTGGTCAGAGCCCTATATCGACGAGGGCGGAGGAGAAATGCTGATGACCACCTATTCCATGCCCATCCGCGACGAAAAGGGGCGGATTGCCGCCATCCTCACGGCGGATGTCTCCCTGGACTGGCTCACAGACCTGGTAGGCGGGGTGAAAGTCTATCCCAACGCCTTCAGCGTCATGCTCAGCCGGAGCGGCCGCATCATGGTCTGCCCGGCAGAAACCCTCGTCATGCGCAAGACCTTCCAGGAAATCGCATCCGAGAGCGATGACAGCACCGCCCTGAACGGTCTGGGCGATGAGATGATGTCGGGACGGGCGGGCAACATCCCCTTCCGCTACAAAGGCAAGACCAGCCACATCTTCTTCGCTCCCGTAGAGCGTACGGGCTGGTCCATGTCGATCGTCATTCCCTATGATGAGATTTACGGAAGCATCCGCAAGATCGGTTTCATCGTCACACTCATGCAAGTCCTGGGCATCCTGATGCTCATCCTCATCCTGCGTGCAGCTGCCAAGAACCAGATCAGGTACCAGGCGGTTTCCGAGAAGAAAGAACGTATGGAGAGCGAGCTCCAGATTGCCAGCGGCATCCAGATGTCAATGATACCCAAGACTTTCCCCCCGTTCCCCGAACGCAAGGACATTGACATGTCGGCGGCCATCGTACCCGCCAAGGAAGTGGGTGGCGACCTCTACGACTTCTTCATCCGCGACGAGCAACTCTTCTTCTGCATCGGCGACGTGTCCGGCAAGGGAGTCCCCGCCGCACTCGTAATGGCTGTGACACGTAGTCTTTTCCGTGCTGTTTCGGCCCGCGAGACAAGCCCGGGCCAGATTGTCAGCGCCATGAACGCGAGCATGTCGGATATGAATGAAAGCAACATGTTCGTCACCTTCTTCTGCGGAACCCTCAACCTCAGCAACGGAAAGCTCCGGTACTGCAACGCCGGGCACAACGCTCCGCTCCTCTTCACCGACCGGATTGCGCCCCTTCCCGTCGACGCCAACCTCCCTCTGGGCATCCAGCAGGACTGGGTCTTCCACGAGCAGGAGCAGCAACTCAGCTACGACGATGCCATCTTCCTCTATACGGACGGACTCACCGAGGCAGAGAATACGGAACACGAGCTCTTCGGCGAAGAGCGGATGCGGTCCGTGCTGCACACCCGCCGTCCTGCACAGGAGCAGATGAATGCTGAGCGGCAAGCTGTGAGCGAGTTCGTAGGCGACGCTCCCCAGAGCGACGACCTTACCATGCTCTTCATCCATTACCTCAACGGCGGCCCCGGTCAGGAGCCGGAAGAGAAGCGGCATCACCTGCAACTCTACAACGACCTGTCGGAAATTGAACGGCTCCACGCCTTTGTGGAAGAGATTGCCGGAGAGCACGGGATCGATCCGTCCATCGCCATGCAACTCGATCTCGCCCTGGAGGAAGCTGCCACCAACGTCATCCTCTATGCCTACCCCAAGGGTAAAGGCGGCACGCTCAACATCGACGTCTGCGGCTCTTCCGGAAAACTGAGTTTCTTGCTTACCGACACCGGCGAACCTTTCGATCCCACCGCAGCCCCCGAGGCCGACACCAGCCTTCCGGCCGAGGAACGCCCCATCGGCGGCCTCGGCATCCATCTGGTCCGCACCATCATGGACACGGTGGAGTACCGGCACGAAGACGGCAGGAATATGCTTACACTGACCAAAAAAATCGACTAATTATGGATATCGAAATCAGCAAACAGGACAACGTAACCACGGCCCGGCTGATCGGGCGCCTCGACACCCCCGCCTCCATTGAAGCGGCCAAGATCATGGAACCCGTACAGGAAGATGCTTCGGGGACGATCATACTCGACTGCAACGAACTCAGCTACATCTCCTCTTCCGGCCTGCGCATCTTCCTGGGCATCCGGAAGGCGGCCTCAGCCCAGGGCGGAAAAGTCATCGTGCGCGGCATCAACCCCGATATCCGCAACGTCTTCATGATTACCGGCTTCCTCAATCTCTTCCAAATCGAAGAATAGACCGGTCATGAAGGGCTCGTTGCCTTGTGTGGCCGCGTGCATCCTGGCCGCGTTGCTCCTCCTCGCCTGCACGCCGGGACGGGACCGTCTCCGCTCCGGAGACCTTGTCTTCGTGGGGATTCCCGCCGACTACCGGGTAGATGACAGTATGGATGCCGCCATTGCGGCCTCTACGGGCGCTGCGGCCGGACTGAACCTCATCCACGTGGCCATCGCCGAGGTACAGGCCGATTCGGTCTGGATCATCGATGCCACCCTGCGGCGGGGCGTGGACCGTCACCCCCTGGCCGATTTCCTGTTGGATTTCACGCTCAAGGACGGGTCGCTGCCCACATTCGTGGTCAAGCGTCTGCGCAAACCCTTCCCCGTGGAAGAGAGTTTGGCGCGGGCAAGGGACCTGTGCGGCATGCCCTACGACACGCTCTTCCTGGCCGGCAACGAGGCCCGCTACTGTTCCGAACTGGTACGCGACTGCTACCTCGACGCGGAGGGCCGGCATCTGTTTGAAGAACAGCCTATGAACTGGCTCGACGCCGACGGGAATATGCCGCCCTACTGGACCTGGCTCTTCGGGCAGATGGGCATGGAAGTGCCCCAGGGACAGCCGGGGACCAATCCTCAGGACATGGCCCGTTCGCCCTTGCTGCGCGAGGTAAAAGTATCTATTCCTTAGAATTGCAGGGTTCCATATGGATGATCATATGGGACCCTTTTCCATAGCGCCCTTCGAAGAGCCGCTCAATGGCCGAGGCCTTCTCGTGCGCTTTGCTCAGGGGCAGCGCCCCGTCGAGCCGGATGTGCACCTCGGCCGCAATGTGGTTGCCGATGCGCCTCGTACGCAGGTTATGGGGTTCCGACACCCCCTCCACCGATTCTATGAGTTCCAGGATGTCCTTTTCCGTCTCGTCGGGCAGGGACTGTTCCGTGAGTTCCCCGATGCTGGGCCCCAGGAGTTCCCAGGCCACCTTCACCAGCAGCGCGCCCACTACGATGGACGCAATGGGATCCAACACGGTCCAGCGCTCGCCCAGGAAGATGGCGCCCGCAATGCCGATGGCAGCGCCAATGGAGGAAAGCGCGTCGGAACGGTGGTGCCAGGCATTGGCCACGACCGCCTTTGACGCCAGCGCCTTCCCCTTCCGGGCGGTATAGCGGTAAAGCCCCTCCTTCACCACGATGGACAGCAAGGCGCACCAGAGGGCGATCCTGCCGGGAGAAGGAAGCGACGCCCCCTGCAGCCAGGCGGCCAGTTTGCCGGCGCCGTTCACCACAATGCCCACGGCCGCGGCGGCCAGGGCCAGGCCGATGAACAGCGTGGCTACCGTCTCGAATTTGCCGTGTCCGAAATCGTGCGAGCGGTCCTGCGGCCGCGCACTGATGCCCACGAAGACCAGCACCACCGCATCGGTTATGAAATCGGACAGGGAGTGCACTGCATCGGCCAGCATCGCTCCGGAATGACCCGCGATGCCGGCCGTGAACTTAAGGCCCATGAGGAGCAGGTTCGCCACCCCGCCCACCACGGTTACCCTGTAAATCTCCCGTTCCCGGGACATAGGATCAAAGATTAGCCCGGCGTAATACTAGCGCTTGTAGAACCAGGGGGACATACCGACGGTGTTGGCGTAGGCTTCCTGGCCGTTTTCCGCTACGCAGATGTCGAAGTCGCAGAGTTCCTGGGCAATACTGCGCTCATTATCGGCCCACTCCCAGACCATCCATTTAAACAAGATGGGGTCTGCATCGTATTCCGCCTTATGTTCAGCCGGGTTCTCGCCCAAGGCAAGGAGCTGTTTGATTGTGTACCAGGTATAGCCTTTTTGAAGCTCGAAAGTCTCAGCGTTCATGCTTGCGTAGGAATCATCCCAGTCCTTTTCGAATTCCTCGGCGGCCGGGCTCCCGGCATTCCAGCCAATGGAACCGTACCCATCTTCGACTTCATAGTATGCAGCTTTCCAGATATGGTCGTTATCGGTCTCAATGTGCATCTTGCCGTCGGTGATTGTGAACGTGCCCTGGACATGCAGGCCCCAGGCAATCACATAAAGGTCAACCTTATTCCCCTTTACGACCATGCAAGTACCATAGGAGGCGTCCTTGGTGTATGCTGCGGGCTTGTATCCGCCGCCGTGGGGAGCATCCCAACGGCCGTCGGTGAGCTTTCCGGACTGCACCGTGGCGCCGATCTTCCTGAAGCTCTCGAATGAACGGTACTTCTGTTCACCTTCGCCGCCTTCGTCGATCAGCACCATCCAGGCCTTTCCGCCGGTGAGCACGACGCCACACTCCCGAGCGTCGCCACCTCTGGGCGTAAGCGTGAGTTTGTCGTTCTTATAGGACCAGCTGCCGCTGATGGTCCCGCCATCATACCCCACTTCCTCATAGGAGCCATTGTCCTTGAACTTGAACATGGCTTTCTCGTCCCAGCCCCAGTTGCCCACGAAGTCGGCCTGGGTTACCTCGCCGCCTGTCTGCTCTTCCTCAGAACCACCTTCGGTTTTGTCGCAACCCACCGCCACAAGGGCAGAAGCGACCATGACTGCGTAAAAGAATCTCTTTAACATAAGATAAGTAGTTATAGTTTTTGCAAATATATGAGTTTATATTGAATATCCAATGCTACCGCCCTCGCTCATCTGGTTTCGACTTCGCCAAACAAGCGCACGACACGAGGCCATAGAACGCCTTAGAATGAGGGGTAAGATGCGCTAGTGGGTCAATTTGAAGGGGCAGCGCCCCCTCAAATCGCGTTTCGTGCGGGCAATGGGACAATTATCGAACCATTTTTTCGCGCTCATTCTCTCTTACTACCGTAATGTGGAGGATCCGGTTCGGCAACATAGCCATATTGACGCTCATGGTATTCATAACCGTCAACATGGGATAAGGCGCGTCTTACCAGGTCCAGATCAAGGCATTCTTCCAGTTTGGATATGGTGTCCAAAGTCAGATTCTCCGAGCCTTTAAGTAGCTTTGATACATACTGAGGAGAACAGTTCATTTTCTCAGCAAGTTCTTTCTGGCTCATTTTGTGTTCCTCCAGACGGTGCAAAACCGTTAAGGCTATGAAACCAGAATAGCGTAGCCAGCGGCGGTTCTCCCGCCGCCACTCGGCTTTTTTTCTCCAATCGGTTTTAACCTCGTGCTTTTCCAGCACGGAGAGTTCCTTGTCAGTTGCTTTCTTCATTATAGTCTTCAAATCCGTTATAATCAAATACTCCTAGCGATATCAGATAATCGCGTACCCTATTGAGATTATTGAGTTCCTCCAATGTATGCTCACGCTCCTGCATGGTAGCCGTTAGTTTAATTGCACCGCCGGTAATGATGTATCGGCCAGACTCAAGTCTAATGGCATAAAGCCGCAACCACGACGCATGAGTATGGTATTTTCCCTTTGCTTTTTCTCTTCCTAGCAGGACTTCCGTTAACCGGGTATTCTCAAGCGGCCGGAACAACTCATCCAAGTTTGCTTCCGGGTCAATATCCAGAATAAGGCATTCCAATTCGTTTGCGTCATCCACTGTGTCAAACACTGCTCGGTCTATATCTGTGATATGAAAGAATGATGACAAATCCTCCACGTGTTTGGTAAAGAAAGCCCTTAGCCACTCATAATCATTCCATTGCGTAAACACCTTCTCTAAAACATTTACGCTCTCTCCATCATACATCACAGCCCACAGCCGCCCGTTATCAAGTATCCTTTCAAATCTCATAACACATCTTTTTGCAAAGATAATTCAAATCTCTCACAAAATCAACCTAAAAGTTGATTTATTTTGTTATTGTTGTTTCCATGTGGGGTTTTTGCTGTATTTGTAATTACTAACCCGTAAGTATGACACTTTACAGTCATGTCCATGAAAAACGCTGTAAGCATTTTTGCATAAGTGACTGATAATAAGCAAATTGCATTTCACGCTCGCGTCAACAAAATGAGCGTAGCGAAACGCCGTCTTCTGACGGCGAGGAGGATGACTAAAAAGTCTATATGACTTGAGGTCATCCCCTTTTCGTATACCCTAGTCCGGAAGGGAGTCCAGCCACCGGCGGAACTCCGTTCGCTGCGCTCACTCCGGCCCCTCCCACAATCTCCTTCGTCATCGCTTCG
>JAFTEQ010000013.1 GCA_017453565.1 Bacteroidales bacterium | reverse complement strand
GCTGCTCACCGAGATGGACGGCTTCGGGTCCAACAGCGGCGTCATCGTGATGGCCGCCACCAACCGGGCCGACATCCTCGACAAGGCGCTCATGCGCGCCGGACGCTTCGACCGGCAGATTCATGTGGAACTCCCTGAACTCAAGGAGCGTATCGAGATCTTCCAGGTGCATATGCGCGGCCTTAAGGTGGCCCAGGACTTCGACGTGGAGTTCATGGCCAAACACACGCCGGGATTCTCCGGTGCCGATATCGCCAACGTCTGCAACGAGGCGGCGCTCACCGCCGCCCGGCGCAACAAAGCGGAGATCGACCGTCAAGATTTCCTCGATGCCGTCGACCGGATCATCGGCGGCCTGGAACGCAAGGCAGCCATCATCACGCCCGCGGAGAAGCGCTCCATCGCCCACCACGAGGCAGGACACGCCGTGGTGAGCTGGCTGCTCCCGCACGCCCATCCGCTGTTCAAGGTAACCCTCATCCGGCGCGTGCAGGCGCTCGGCGCCGCCTGGTATCTGCCCGACGAGCGGAAACTCTGGACCCGTTCCCAACTCATGGACGAGATGTGCTCGCTCCTGGGCGGCCGCGTAGCAGAGGAAATCGTGAACGGAGAGCCCTCCACGGGTGCCCAGAACGATCTGGAGCGACTCACCCAGATGGCTTACGGCATGATTCAGTACTACGGCATGAGCGACAAGGTGGGGCAGGTCTCTTTCTACGATTCCACCGGCGCACGCGGATACGAACTCACCAAACCCTATAGCGAAAAGACGGCGGAACTGATGGACGCCGAGGTCAAGAAACTCATCGACGACATACACGCCAGGACCCTGCGCATCCTCACCGATCACCGGGAGGGATTCCTCAAGGTGGCATCGCTCCTTTTGGAAAAAGAAGTTATCTTTGCAGATGACGTGGAGGCCATCCTGGGTCCGAAGGTAAAACCCGAAGGCACGGAGGCGCCCGAAGAGAACAAAGAATGAACAATCTGTTGCAAAGAACCCTTTCCGGAGCCGGTTTCATTGTGGTGATGCTGGCCTGTCTGCTGCTGAATCAGTGGCTCTTTGCTGCATTGGTGCTCTTCATGACGGTGACCATGATGCTGGAATTCTACCGCATGTCCATTGGGAAACGGCAGCGGGCCGGGCAGTATCTCGCCCTCTTCTCGGGCGTCTGCCTCTTCTGCCTGCAGTTTGCCATCGCCGGATTCGGCCTGCCCGTCCATTTCGCCGCCCTCGCGCTCGTGCCCATCCTGGCCACTATGATCAGCGCTATTTTCGCTAAGGAGCAGGGTGCCGTGGCCGATTACGCCTACATCCTCACGGGGCTGATCTACATCGCTGCACCGCTTTCGCTCTCCAATCAGGTAGCCTTCCACGGCGGTCATTTCGGCGCGTCGCTGCTGCTCTGTTTTTTCATCCTCATCTGGTGTTCCGACATAGGCGCCTACCTGCTGGGCACCGCTTTCGGGCAGAAGGAAAACAGCCGCAAACTCGCCCCGCACATCTCGCCCAAGAAATCCTGGGTAGGATTCTGGTCGGGCATGGTAACCTGTGTGCTGGTAGCCCTGGCGCTGTGTCTTGTCGGTCTGCTGGACATTCCCGTCCTGCACGGCTGCGCGCTCGCCGTCATCGTGCATTGCGGCGGCGTTTGCGGAGACCTTTTCGAGTCGCTCTGGAAGCGGCATTTCGGTGTCAAGGATTCGGGCAATCTCATTCCCGGCCACGGCGGGATGCTTGACCGCTTTGACAGTACGCTCATCGCCATGCCGCTGGGCGCCCTGTATCTTTCGTTAACCGGCTATCTCGTCTGATGCGCATCGACCGAAACTCATACGGAACCCTGGCGCTCGTCTTCCTGCTGAGTGCCCTCGTCGTCCTGTGTCTGTTCCTGTTCACCTCAGTGGCCTGGCTCCAATGGTCCGTCACCGGCTTCCTCCTGGTGTTCTGCGTCTGGCAACTCAGTTTTTTCCGCGTTCCCCGGCGCAAACAGATGGGTTCGGGCAAAGTCGTGACCTCCGCCGCCGACGGCAAAGTGGTCATCATCGACCGTTTCTTCGAGCAGGAATTCCTGCAGCGGGAATGCCTGCGCATCTGCGTGTATATGAATTTCTTCGATGTGCACGCCAACTTCTGGCCCGTCAGCGGGGAAGTGACCTACCACCGCTATCACCCCGGAAAACACCTGCTGGCCTTCAAGCCCAAGGCGTCCGAAGTGAATGAGCACACCACCACCTGCATCCGTACCCCGGAAGGCAAGGACGTGCTCTTCCGCCAGCATGCGGGCACCTTTGCCCGGCGCATCGTCAATTATGCCAAACCCGGCATGCAGGTAAAGGCCGGCGCTCAGTGCGGCATCATCAAATTCGGCTCGCGCATGGATGTTTTCCTTCCGCTCGACGCCGAGATCAAAGTTTCTTTGGGAGATCTTACCGTAGCCTGCGAAACGATCCTGGCTACACTCTAAAGCCCCTTTCCGCCTCAATCAATTCCAGAAGCCGGTCTACGGCTTCCGCTTCCGGCACGTGTCGCAGCACGGGCTCCTTTCCGCGGTAGATGGACACTTTGCCTCCGCCTTCACCCACATAGCCCCAGTCGGCGTCGGCCATCTCGCCGGGCCCGTTCACAATGCAGCCCATCACGGCGATGACCATTCCCTTCAGGTGTGCCGTACGCGCCTTCACGGTTTCAAAGGCCTCCTGGAGATTGTACATGGTGCGGCCGCAACCGGGGCAGGCGATGTATTCGGGTTTGTAGAAGCGCCGGCGTGCAGCCTGAAGCAGTTCGTCCTGCAGGTAGGCGGCCTCTTCGGGACTGCCCAGTCCTTCAAAGGAAACCGAATCGATTTCCCGGTCGAGCAGACGCCGGCCCCAGTCGCAGGAAAGGTCGAGCAGGAGGCGTTCCCGTGAGGGAGCCTCATAGCAGGCCACGGCCTCCCTTTGCTGCAAACGCACGCGGGTCATGCTGGAAGCGAAAGGAGCGCCGGAATAGCGTTCGGAAAGGTATCGGGCCACGGGCAGTTCCGCTTCCGGATCTTCCGTGAGCGAAACGCGTACCGTGTCGCCGATTCCTTCGGAGAGCAGGGAAGAGATACCCACGCAGGACTTGATGCGGCCGCTGTCTCCGTTGCCCGCCTCAGTCACGCCCACATGAAGCGGGAACATAGTTCCGGATGCCTGCATCAGGCGCACCAAAGCCCGGTAGGCTTCCACCATCACCACGGTGTTGCTCGCCTTGAGCGACACGACCACCCGGGTGAAATCGGCGTCGAGGCACATCCGGAGCCATTCCATAGCCGCTTCCGCCATGGCCTGCGGCGTATTCCCGTAGCGTTCGGTGATGTATTTGCCCAGGGACCCGTGGTTCAAGCCGATACGAACCGCGGTACCGTTCCGTTTGCAAATCTCCAGGAAAGAACGGAACTGCCTGCGTGCTTCCTCGTGGTCGGGATGGAAATTGCCGGGATTGATCCGCACCTTCTCCACCACTTCGGCCGCCAGCATGGCGGTCTGGGAGGAGAAGTGGATGTCCGCTACCAGCGGAACGTCGATTCCTTCTGCACGGAGGGCATCCCGGATGGCGCGCAAAGGCTCAATATCGGCGGGCCCGGGAACGGTGAGCCGGATGAGCTGCGCGCCCGCGGCGGCTAGACGCCTGCACTGGGCCACGGAGGCCTGCACGTCGGAGGTGTGCGTGTTGCACATCGTCTGCACGACGATGGAATGGCCTCCACCGATCACCAGCGTGCTACCGACCGGAACCGGGATTGTCTGCAGTCTTTTCATTTCTGGAACGGACTATGTCGCGCGCCTCTTCGCGCAAAGCCGCATGGGTCTTGCCGTAGCGCTTCGTCAGATGGACGTGCACGCCGGCCGTGACCATGAGGTCGAGCGGATAGGCGAAACGGTAGTAGTATTGGTTGTAGGCGCTGTCGGAGGAATCGGGCGTATAGATGCTCGACCAGGAATAGCGCAGCTGAGCAGCCAGATGCAGCTCTACGGGCGCGAAAACCAGGGCGAAGCCCACACCGCCCTGAAGGCCGTAGTCCCAGCGGATATCGGTCGACTTGAAGCTGTAGCGCAGGGCGTCGGTCACGTCGGGACCGCTGCGCTCGATGCTATAGCGGTATCCGCCGTAGATGCCGGCCGAAGCCATGACCTTGGCGTGACTGGCATCGAAATGGATCTGCGCCAGGAAAGGCACTTCCACCACGTCCATCACGGCTTCCCGGGCGCCGTCGAGCGTATACACCTTCCCGGTTTCCTTGTCTTCCTTGAAACGATAGCCTTCATGGCCGTAGGCGACGCCCGCGCTGAATCCGAAATAGGGGAGATAGCCGAACATCTTACCGTAGCGCGTGTAGACCAGGGAAATATAGGAAGGCGTGAAGAGCCATTCCTGCTTCACGCTGGGATTGAACTGCATCTGCGACAGGGTTACGCCCGCATTCACACCCAGCATGGAATAGTCGTTCAGAACGCGCACCTTACGCACCACCACGGTGTCGAGATACACGTTGGTCAGCGCCGGGAGGGTGTCTGCGGGTGCGGCCTCCTGCGCCCGGAGCGGTCCGGGCAGAAGAAACAGGAGCAGGAACAGGAATCTTTTCATCAGCGCTGCCCGTTGAAAAGTTCGTGCAGGTCTACTTCCTGCGTGAGTTCTGCCGACTTGGGCACGGAGATGTAGTTCTCTCCGCCCGCTTTCACGAAGACCACCCGCTCGCTCTGCCGGTGTTCGAGCACGCTGCCCGTATCGATGATACCGTTGCCGTTCCGATCTTCCGCGACACGCACCGAATAGCGCCCCTCCTTCAGATAGGGGAAAGCCAGCGTACCGTCGCTGTCGAGGGTATAGGAACGGAGGACCTTGCTCCGTTTTTCATCGAGCATATCCACAATGCAACGGCACTCGACGCCTTTGAAACTAAGGTCAAGCCGGCTGAGGGTCTCATCGGCGGGAAGCATCACCTTCACCTCCGTACTGTCCGACCAGAATCCGTCTATATTGCGGAAAGCACGGTGCGGCACCTTGAGGAAGTACTCGTAGCCTTTCTGGAACTTCACCTTGGGACGAAGGATGTAGCGGCGCAGGTTGAGCGAATCGCGCTCCACGTCCAGATCGGCGGTAAACTCCTTCTGGCGGGGATTGAGGTAGCGGAAACGGAGCGAATCGAAAGCAGCGCTGATGAGGGGCTGCCCAAATTCGAGCGAAAAGCCGTTCTGCTCCACCGTCTCGGGCTCGGCCGTGAGTTTGAAGACGCAGGTGGTATCCTCATGCTTGAGCTTGCGCCGGTTGCTCTTGGAATAGGTGCGTTTGAGCGCCGGATCGATACTCAGCGTCACATGCTCCAGTTCGGGACGCAGCACGCCGGTGGAATCGGTCTTCCGGTAATTCACGAAAAGATGGATGGTGTCCGGTGCGTTCCTGCGGTCGTTCAGCCAGATTTCCAGGCTATCCTGTTCTACATTGAACTGACTGATAATCTGGTCGGGACGAAGGCCGCCCACCCAGAGCGAATCGATCCAGGCACCGGGGGCCATGAAGGTGATGTAGGCCGAACGGAGCGAGGTGCGCACCTTGTTCACGAGGTACTGCTTGCTGGGTTTCTCGCGGAACAGTTTCAACTCGTGCTCCACCGCACGCGCCTGGCAGCCCAGGGTGTCGGTCATGTCGTAACGCATCAGCTCGGGCAGCGAGTCGTTCATGGTTTTCACAGGACGCACCAGACTGTCCAGGAAAGCGATGCGCTCCGTGTCGGGGTCGTAAAGATTGTTGCCGTTGTCGTCGCGAACCGCATAGAGCCGGTAGAGAGTATCGGCAATGTGCGGCAGCACGAAATAGCCCCACTGGTCGGTCTTCGCAGCGGCGACGGGCCGTTTCAGGAAGACGGCCGAATCGGCGTGGTCGCGGTAGAGCATCACCGTGGCGCCCTTCACGGGGTCGAGCGTATTGCAGTCGAGCACGGCTCCGGTCATGAAGAGGGAATCGATACGGTCGCCTGTGGAGAAGACATAGGTGTAGCCCGGGAAGGGATTGTTCTCGTTGTTGTCGGCGATCGCATCCGTCATGGACAGCGAATAGGTCGTATTGGGCGCGAGGTCGACCGGGAAGGTCACCACCAGGTTGCGCCCCTTCATTTTGGCGTCGGGTTTCTTTTCCAGCGGCGGCGAAAGGAAGATGTTCTGCGCATTCTTGATGTTCACGTATTCATTGAACGTGAATACGATACGCATCTTGGAAACGGGACAGCGCACCGCCCCGGGCAGGGGATTGATCCCGATGATGACCGGCGGAATCGTATCCTTGGGGCCGCCCGTGGGCGCCTCGGTCGTGTTGGCGCAGCCTCCGGTGAAAAACACCGGGGCGAGCAATGCGGCAGCGGCCAGCAGGGGTATGAAACGCGTCAGCTTCATATATCGGTGCGTACTACGTCCTGGATTCCGTCGATGTGGCGCAGCCCGCGGATCATGGCCTCCAGGTTCTTCTTGTCGCGTACGAGCAATTCTATATAACCTTCAAATATGTCTTCCTTCGAACCCATCCTGATTTCACGCATGTTGATGCCCAGGGTGAGCGAGATGAAGTGCGAAATCTCGTTGAGCAGACCCTTCCGGTCGATGCCCCGGAGGGATATCCGCACCGGGAACTCAGCTTCCGGGGCGGTCCACTCGGGAATGACGACCCGAGTGCCGTATTTGCTCGCGAGACTTTCCGCAATATGGCAGGATTTCTTGTGTACAACGACCGTGCCGTCTTCGGAGCGGAAACCCACCACAGGATCGCCCGGAATGGGGTTGCAGCAGTCGGCCACCACGAAACGGCGGCCTTCGGCGAGACGGTTCTCGCCGGTCACCGAGCGGAATTCCTCCGGCCCAATGATACCCAGTCCCACCCGGAAGAAGAACTCGTCGGGATCGCGCAGTTGAAGCGCATCCAGGAAGCGCTGGAGCGTTTCCCGGTCGTCGGGCAGTCCCGTCACCCGCAGCCGCTCGCCATAGGTGGAACGCCCGGACTCCACGAATTCCGTCCGCCGGGAGCGAAAATAGTCGATCACCACGCCCCGGGCATGCCGCGTCTGCAGGAACTGGAGCCATTCCCGTTTGGGCTGTCCGTTTCCGGCCGCAATGATCTCCACCTGGTCGCCGGCACGTAGGACCTGTGAAAGGGGAACCAGCTTCTGGTTAACCTTGGCCGCAATGGCCCGATTACCGATGTCGGTATGGATAAGGTAGGCGAAATCGAGGACCGTTGCGCCGTTCTGGATGCTCTTCTGTTCGCCCTTGGGCGTAAAGACCATGATTTCTGAAGAGACGAGGTCGCGGTGGATGATGTCGAGCAACTCCAGGGCCCCCACGTCTTCGCTTACCAGGATCTCCTGCACCTTCGCCAGCCACTTGTCCATCTGGCTGTCGTTCTCGGAGATATAGCCGTCGCGCTTGTAGGCCCAGTGGGCCGCGATGCCCTTTTCGGCGATGTCGTCCATACGCTTGGAACGGATCTGAACCTCAATCCAGATACCTGCGTGGCTCATCAGTGTGCAGTGCAGGGCCTCATAGCCGTTGCTCTTGGGGGAGCGGATCCAGTCGCGGTTGCGTCCGGGCTGCGCCTTGTAGAGGCCGGTCACGATAGCATAGATGATATAGGCTTCACGCCGTTCCACGTCGGGATCTTCGGCAGAGGGGTTGAAGATGATGCGGACGGCGTAGAGGTCGTAGATCTGTTCGAAGGGGATGCTCTTGGTCTTCATCTTGAACCACACCGAATAGGGGGTCTTGATGCGCTTCTTGATGCTGAAGGAGATATCGGAACGCTTGAGCGCCCCTTCGATGGGCGCGATGAACGCGTCGATCATCTGGTCCCGTTCCGCGATGCCCCGGCTGATGCGCTGCGAGATCTCGCGGTAGGCGTCGGGCTCCTTGTAGCGCAGCCAGATGTTTTCCATCTCCGATTTCACCCCGTAGAGGCCCAGCCGGTGGGCCAGGGGAATGAAGACGAACATCGTTTCGCTCAAGATCTTGTCCCGTTTGTGCTCGGGCATGAACTCGATGGTTCGGCAGTTGTGCAGACGGTCGGCCAGTTTGATGAGCACCACGCGCACGTCGTCGCCAAGGGTGAGGAGGATGCGCTTGAAGTTCTCGGCCTGCAGGCTTTCCGACTGTGCGATGCCGCCCTTGCGGTCCTCGTTGTCGAGCACGTTCTTCATCTTGGTGAGTCCGTCTACCAGGGCGGCGATCTTGTCACCGAAGAGATTCCTCAGATCGTCGACCGTATAATCGGTATCTTCCACCACGTCGTGCAGCAGCGCCGCCGATATGGACTTGTAACCCAGGCCGATGTCGTGCACCACGATCCGCGCCACTTCGATGGGATGAAGGATGTAGGGTTCACCCGAACGGCGGCGGACGTGCCTGTGGGCCGCATTGGCGAAGCTGAAGGCCTTATGCACCACGGAGAGTTCCTTCTCGTTGCGGCAGCGGCGGCGTGCTTCATCCTCCAACAGGGCGTAAGCCCGCCGGATCTGGTTGTAGTCCTTTATGGTAAACTTCGAAACACTCATACGCTTTCAGGTTCATATCCACCCACTTTCTGGAGACTGCAGGTGAGCTGGGCACCGTAGATGATGATCTGCCAGCTGTAGTTCATCCAGATGAGGAAGAGGGGAATGGCCGCTATGACGCCATAGACGTCGTTGAGCCGGGTCACGAACACCTGCGTTTCCAGATAGATGTACTGGAACAGGGTGAACACTGCCGCCGTCAACAATGAGGAATACAGTGCACAGCGATAGGAGACCCACACCGCCGGAATGAATTTGTACATGGCGGAGAGGGTGAAAATAACCACCACATAGAAGGCAAGCCATCCCAACAGCTGGGGCAAGATCCTGACTTCACCCAGGTCGAGGCCGATCAGGTTCGTCAGATTGGTATAGTAGGCGATACCCGATCCGAAGATGAGCAGCACGAACGGCAGCAGGAGCAATACCCCGAAATAGAAGGAGAAGCGCGCGTAGAGCTTGCGCGGTACGCGACGGATGCCCCAGACGTTGTTGAACACGCGCTCAACCTGGAACATGAGCCAGAGGATGGTCCAGAGGAAGGTGAGGGCACTCACCAGACCCACCGTTCCCGACTGCGCGGCATCGATGATGTTGCCCGCCTTATCGATGACCGAATCGAGGAAATCGGGGCTCCCGGGCACGAGGGAATGCAGGATATCGGAGATTCTGTCGCTCAGCCCCAGACCGCCCGAGATGGCGAAAACGAAAGCCAGGAGCGGCACCACGGCAAGGGCCACGAAATAGCTGAGCGCCACGCACTGGAAACCCATCCGGTGTTCGGCAAAATCGTCCACGGTGCGACGGGCGACCTCGAAATACCGGGCCAGTCGCGTTTCACGATTTTGAAGGAAGGAGGGGAGTCTCATCTTAAAACAGCGTGGGTTCTACAATGGTTTGCGGATGTTCGGAAACCGAAGGACGCTCCTCCTGTTCCGGGAGCAGGGCCCGGAAGGCCTCTTCACCGAGCACGGGAATGCCGAGGGCTTCACATTTTTTGATCTTTTCGGGGCCCGGATTCTCACCGGCCAGCAGGAAGGAGGTCTTGCCGCTCACCGAGCCGCTGTTTTTACCGCCGTTGCGGGCGATCAGTTCCTTCATGGCGTCGCGCGAGACCGAGAAGGTGCCGGAAATTACGATAATCCGGCCCTCAAGCGCGTCGGACGCCTTTTCCATGGGCGCTTCGGCCGAGAAGCAAAGACCCGCCGCACGTAGGCGTTCCACTTCGCGCCGGTGCCGCTCATCGGCAAAGAAGGCCACGATGCTGTCGGCAATCACCTCGCCCACGTCGGGCACTTCCAGCAGGGTTTCCCGCGTGGCGGCGGCCACGGCGTCGAGCGAGCCGAAATGACGGGCCAGGGACCGGGCCGTCGTCTCTCCCACGAAACGGATGCCCAGGGCGAACAAGACCCGTTCAAAAGGCACTTTCCGCGAGGCGTCCAGACTCTCGAGGAAACGCTGCGCGGACCGTTCCTTCCAGCCTTCCAGCATAGTCAACTGCTTGGTCGACAGGGAATAGAGGTCGGCGGGCGACTGTACGAGCCCCATTTCATAGAACTGTTCCACCGTAGAGTCACCGGCCAGGATGTTCATGGCCTTGCGACCGCAGAAATGAAGGACCCGGCCCTTGATCTGCATGGGGCAGCCGTCGGTATTGGGGCAGAACCAGCGCGCCTCGCCTTCCAGACGCACGAGGGGCGTACCGCAGTCGGGACAGCGCTCCGGGAAACGGGGCGGCTGCGCACCGGGACTGCGGCGGGAAAGGTCCACGGCCGTAATCTTGGGGATAATCTCTCCGCCCTTCTCCACATAGACCCAGTCATGCTCTCGGATATCGAGCAGGGCCATCTGATCGGCATTGTTGAGCGTAGCGCGCTTCACCACGGTTCCGGACAGCGGGACAGGCTCGAGATTGGCCACCGGCGTCACGGCACCCGTCCGACCCACCTGATAGTCGATGGACAGGATGGGGGTGAGGGCCTGTTCGGCCTTGAATTTATAGGCAACGGCCCAGCGGGGCGACTTGGCGGTGAAACCGAGCGCGCGCTGGCAGTCGAGTTCGTTGATCTTGATGACGATTCCGTCGGTGGCATAGGGGAGGAACTTGCGTGCTCCGTCCCAATGCTCGATATAGGCCTTGATTTCCGAGATGTTGCGGCAGACCCGCCGCTCCGCGGAAACGGGCAGGCCCCAGCGGGCTGCAGCCTTCAGCGCCTCATCGTGGGTAGCGAAGGCGATGCTTTCTGCGGGAATATGATAAAGCGTACACCACAGGCCACGGTGCGCCACCTCTTCCGGATCGAGGAGTTTCAGCGAACCCGAGGCGGCATTGCGCGGATTGGCGAAGGGCGCGTCTTCGTTCTCCTCACGCTCGCGGTTGAGCGCATCGAAGGCCTCGTAGGGCATCAGGATCTCGCCCCGGATCTCGAATTCAGGCGGATAGTCGCCCGTAAGGCGCTGAGGCACGTTTCCTACGCGGCGCAGGTTTTCCGTAACGTCGTCGCCCACCACGCCGTCGCCGCGCGTGAGCGCCTGCACGAGGGCACCGTTCCGGTAGGTGAGGCAGATGGCCGTCCCGTCGAATTTAAGTTCGCAGCAGTAGCTGAAACTGCGGCCTTCCAAGGTGCGCTCCGCACGGGCGGCGAATTCCTCTATTTCCGAAAGGGAATAGGTATTGCCCAGGGACAGCATGGGATAGCGGTGGGGGCGCTGCACGAAGTCGCGACGGACGGACGGCTCGGCGTTCACGCCGGAGACCGGACCCTCCAGGTCGCTCCCCACGCGCTGCGTGGGGGAGTCGGGCGAAAAGAACTCCGGAAATTCGGCTTCCAGGCGCTCCAGTTCGTGCATCTGGGCATCGAACTCAAAATCGGAGATGACCGGTGCGTTATCGACATAATAACGCCGGCTGTTCTCCTGTAGGGACTGCCGAAGTTCCAGGATTCGCCGCTGTGCTTCGTTCCTATCCATATATCAGGCAAAGTTAAGAAAAAAACAAGGATAAATTCAGGGCAAAATGGGGAAATATGAGGAAATAAATAATTATATTTGTAAACCAAAAATAAATGATTCCGTGAAAGATTCCATCATCATCCTCTGCGGCGGCGGCCCTGCTCCGGGCATGAACACCGTCGTTTTTTCTGCTGCCAAGACCTTCCTGTCCGCCAGATACCGCGTTATCGGCCTTCACGGAGGCTACAGCGGCCTTTTCAGTGAAAATCCGCGTACCGAAGAGATCGACTTCCTCAAAGCAGACGCCTATTTCAACCGGGGTGGCAGCTATCTGCAGATGAGCCGCTTCAAACCCACGGACGAAGATTTTGAAAAACGCTTCAACCTGGGTCTTTTCCGCGACAACGGCATCAAGCTCCTCATCACCGTGGGCGGCGACGACACCGCTTCCACGGCCAACCGCATTGCGAAGTTCCTGGAAGGACACCATTATCCGATCCGCAACATCCATATCCCCAAGACTATAGACAACGACCTTCCCCTTCCCGACAACGCCCCCACCTTCGGTTTCAACTCGGCCAAGGACGAAGGCGCCCACCTGGCCCGTACCGTCTATGAAGACGCACGCACTAGCGGGAACTGGCTCATCATCAGCGCTATGGGACGCAGCGCCGGGCATCTGGCCCTGGGCATCGGCGAAGCCACCCACTGCCCCATGACCATCATTCCGGAGATGTTCAACAAGGCGCCCATCAGCCTCGAACGCATCGTGCGCCTGGCCATCTCGGCCATCCTCAAGCGCAAACTGCTGGGCATCCCGTACGGCACCGTCGTGGTGGCGGAAGGCGTGTTCCACGACCTCGATCCGGAAGAGATCAAGGCGGCCGGCGTAAGCATGACCTACGACGAGCACGGGCACCCCGAACTGGGCAAGATCAGCAAAGCCGTCCTGTTCAACGACATCCTCGACAAGGAATTCAAGAAGATCGGACTCAAGGTAAAGACCCGTCCCGTCGAGATCGGCTACGACGTTCGCTGCCAGGACCCGGTGGCCTACGACCTTTCCTACTGTTCCGAACTCGCCATGGGCGCTTTCGAGCTTTTCAGCAGGGGAGAGACCGGCTGCATGGTCTATGTAGACGCCGCCGGCAAGGCCCGTCCCCTTTACCTCAAGGACCTGCAGGGCCCCGACGGAAAGATTCCTCCGCGGCGCGTCAGCATAGAGGGAGGCATTGCCCAGAACTACTACAAGAACCTCTGCCACTACATCACGCCCTCCGACTATGAAGCCGCGAAGGCGCTGGTTCCGGATCCGGAGGCCTACGATTTCAAAAAGATTCTAAACTGGTAACCAACTTATTTATAAACCCTTAAAAATTAAGCACTATGGGAAAATTTGTCATCAGCATCCGCAAGAACGGTGAATTCCAGTTCACCCTCAAGGCCGCCAACGGCCAGGTCGTCCTCACCAGCGAGGGCTACTCCGCCAAGAAGTCCTGCCTGAACGGCATCGAGTCCGTGAAGAAGAACGCCGGCATCGACAAGCGTTACGAGATCAAGGTCGCCAAGAACGGCAAACCGTTCTTCAACCTCAAAGCCAGCAACGGCGAAGTCATCGGCAGCAGCCAGATGTACGCTTCCGACGCTACCCTCAAGAAGGGCATCGCCTCCGTGAAGGCCAACGCTCCCGAAGCGGCTATCGTAGATCTCTCAGCCGAATAATCGCAGCATCCCACGCTTCGGCGCGGGCAGTGATGACGGCGGACGGGCTTAGCTGTCCGCCGTTTTCTTTTTGCGGCAGAAGCCCCTCGGGAATGTAGATCTGTGCGCAGCAGGGCTCCGGAGAGAAATTGCAGAGCACCAGGACCGCGCTGTCGGCGTTGAAACGAAGGAAGGCGAAATGACGCTCGGGGTCGAACCCAGCGGCCGGGCCGTTGCAATAGCACAGGTCGTGACAGCCGCCCTTGGAGAAAAGCGGGTCGGCGCTAAGCGTTAGGATGCTCCGGTAACGCTCCAGCAGCGCCTTCTCCTTAGCGTTCAACACGTCCTTTCCATGAATGAAGGCATCGAGTTTGCACAGCGACTCCGGATGCGTCCAGTTGAAGATGGAAGTCCTTCCGTCTGTAGCCTCCTGCGCCCGCTCTCCGATCTCACCCCCGGCATAAAGCAGGAACGAGGCGCCGTTGAAGAGAGCTCCGAACGCGAGTGCGGCGAACGCCTTTTCGGGGACGTCGGCATAGGCGGAAGAGGCGAAACGCTGTTCGTCGTGGTTTTCCAGGAAGTTGAGCATCCTGCCCTGAAGCACGCCCAGCCGTTGCCAGTTCCAGGTAAGACTGCGCGCCGAAGCGCCGTTGCAAAGGATGGAGCGCACCAGGTCGTAATAGCCCGACTTGTCGTAAAGCAGGTCGAAACCGAGTTCGCCGCAGAAACGGCCGTAGTTGGCCGGCTCGTAGCATTCGCCGATGAAAAGGAAGGACGGATGACGTCCGCGCACCCGTCCGATGAGTTCCTTCAGCGCCTCGGGCGGAACGAGTTCCACCATGTCGCAGCGCATCCCGTCCACGCCCAGGCCCGCCCAGAAATCAACGATCTGCACGAGTGCAGGCAGCGTTTCGGGCCGGGAATAGTCGATCTTGCGGGTATCGGACCAGTCATAGTCGAACCAGTCGTGCGTGGGAACCTGACGGCAGGAGGGCGCCACGTGGTTGGGAATGAGGTCGGTGATGACTTTCAGGCCCGCGGCATGCACCCGCTCCACCAGGGAACGGAATTCATCCAGCCGCTTCGCCGGTTCATCGGCGAGGTAGGGATTCACGTCGAACCAGTCTTCCACGGCGTAAGGGGAGCCCGGGTCTCCCTTTACGTAGGACGCACCCGTGGCATGGCGCGGCACGCCCGTAAACCAGACGGCCGTGATGCCGAGTGAACGCAGATAATCGAGTGCGGGAGCATCCCAACAAGCGAATTTACCGCGTCCCCAAAGCCGAGGCAGGACCTGATAGATGCGTTCCATCCTGCTAAGCGTTACGGCCGCGCCTGCGGATTTCGGAGACGACCACCGCAGTGGCCACGGCCACGTTGAGCGATTCGGCGGTGGGTCCTTGCGCGAAAGAGGGGATGAGCAGGCGCGCGCTCACTTTGCGCGCCACTTCCGGGCGGATGCCATCGGCCTCGTTGCCCATCACGATCAGGCCTTCCCGGGGCAGGGCTGTTTCGTAGAGATCATCGCCGTCGAGGAAGGTCCCCAGGACCGGGACCCCATCCTTAAGGAACGCTTCACATAGCGCATCTATATCACAGTAAATAGGCTGTTTGCGAAAAATCGCACCCATCGAAGCCTGGATTACTTTGGGGTTGTACGCCTCCACACAATCGGGCGAGGCGTAGACGGCGTCCACCCCGAACCAGTCGGCGAGCCGCAAGATGGTACCCAGATTCCCCGGGTCGCGGATGCCGTCGAGCGCCAGGCAGAGCCCGCGCTGCACCGAGACGGGCCTGGGGGCGGGGATGCGCACCACGGCCAGGGCGGGCGAGGGCGTCGAAAGAGCGCTGATGCGGGCCATCGCCTCCGGCCCGATTTCATCGCGCCGGTAGACACGCACCACCTCCAAAGCTGAGTCGAGGGCTTCCTGTACCATCTTTTCTCCTTCCACGATAAAAAGACCTCGCTCCTCGCGGTATTTTTTCTGCTGCAGGGCGCGCAGTTCCTTGATTTCGTTGCGGCTGATTTCCATAACGCAAATGTAACAATTTCATTGCAAAGACGGTGCAAAATGTCTATTTTTGCCTTGTGAAACCACGCCTCGCCGCATATCTTCCCGTCCTGGCCGCCCTGCTGCTGGCTCCCTGCTGCAGTACCACGCGCGTCCTGGCTCCGGGCGAGTACCGACTCGAGAAAAACGAGCTGGTGGTTCGGGGCGATGGCGATTTCAATGCCTCCGAACTCACCCCCTACCTGCGCCAGCAGCCTGGCAGCAGCCTCCTTTTCGGCTGGGATCCCTTCCTGAGTATCTACAACTGGTCCGACGGCTCGAACCGCTTCTTCTCGAGGCTATGGCGCAAAATCGGCGTGGCGCCGGTCGTCTATTCTCCCGCCGCCGAACGGACCTCGGCCGAGAACATCCGCACCCACCTCGACTATCTGGGCTACTACGGTTCCCAGGTCCGCACTGAAACACAGGAACGCGGCCGCAGGATCCGGGTCCGCTACCTCATAGACCTGGGAAAGCGCTATAAGATAGATGAAATCCGCTATGAGATTCCGGGCCCCAAGGCCTTTGGGGAGGCGTTCTATGCCGACACGGCCGCCGTCCGAAAGGCCCTTCTGGGAACCTGGCTCTCCGAGAAAAGCCTCGACGCGGAAAGCGGCCGCTCCTCGAGTCATTTCCGCAACCTCGGTTATTATTCCCTGGGCAAGAGCAACTACACCTTCGAGGCCGACACGCTCCGCGACGGCCGGGCGCTCCTGACCTACCGTGTCCTTCCGTACGGACGTGCGGAAACGGCCCCGGAAGACAGCCTCCTGCGGGTCTTCCGCATGGGGAAGGTGGAAATCGCGCATGACAGCGAACTCACGTTCCGCAGCGGGGTCCTGCGCGGGCTCAACACCATCCATCCCGGCGACCTGTACAGCGAAAGGAACGTGGCCAACACCTACAACCGCCTCTCGGCCCTGCGGGTCTTCAACAGCGTGGGCATTGAACTCAGCCGGGCCGATTCCGCCCTCGTCGACTGCCGCATCCGCCTCACCCGCTCGCCGGTACAAGGCATCAAGGCCAACATAGAAGCCTCTTCCAACTCCACCGGCCTGCTGGGCTTTTCGCCCCAGCTCAGCTACTTCCACCGGAACATCTTCCACGGCGGGGAGTGGCTCAGCCTGGGTTTCAGCGGGAATTTCCAGTTCAAACTGAACGACCCCACGCAGCGCTCCAACGAACTGGGCATCTCGGCCGGCCTGAGCCTGCCCAAATTCCTGGGCCTGCCTTACAGTTCGTTCAAAGGCTCTTCCATCCCGCGAACCGAAATTAACCTGTCCTACAATTACCAGAACCGGCCCGAGTACACGCGTCATCTCTTTTCCACCTCCTACGGTTATTCGGGCACCACGGCCAGCCGCATCGCCTACCAGATTTATCCGCTCCAGGTCAATTTCGTGCGCCTGACCGACCTGGACGCCACGTTCAACGGCACGCTGGCGGCCAATCCCTTCATGCGCTATTCCTATCAGGACCACTTGGACGCCGGCCTGGGCGCTACGTTCTACCACAATACCAGCACCGATATCGTTCCGCGCCTTTCGTACCGCTTCCACCGCCTCGGTTTTGACCTCTCCGGAAACGTGCTCAGCCTGTTCAAAGGCTATATGGGACGCAATGCCGACGGCGCCGCCACCATCGGCGGTTCGCCCTTTACCCAGTACGTGCGCGGTGAATATGCCACCGGACTGGCCTGGCAGCCAGGGGGGAGCGAGGGACAGAGCGTGGCTGTCCGCATCCTGGCCGGGGCCGGCTACGCCTACGGCAACTCCACGGCGCTGCCCTTCGAAAAGCAGTTCTACTGCGGCGGCGCCAGCAGCATGCGCGGATGGCAGGCCCGTGAGCTGGGGCCGGGCTATTCGCCTCAGGACGAGACCTTCATCATCCCCAGCCAGACGGGAGACATCAAACTGGAAGCCAATCTGGAATACCGCTTCGACATCTACTGGAAACTGGAGGGCGCCCTCTTCACCGATGTGGGCAATGTCTGGACCCTGCACGACGACGGAACCCCGGCCGGAACCGCCGCCGCTTTCCATATCGACGATTTCTACCGTTCGCTCGCGGCCGACTGGGGCGTGGGCCTGCGCATCTATCTTAATTTCATTCTGTTACGCGTCGACCTCGGCATGAAGCTGCACGATCCTTCCCGGCCGGAAGGACGGCGCCTGGTGAGCCCGGACGCCTGGTTGCGCCGGGGCGGATACGCCGTTCATTTCGGCGTGGGATATCCCTTCTGAGATGCTTGAGATCCTGCTCATTGCCCTGGCCCTTGCGATGGACTGCTTCACGGTTTCCATCGCCTCAGGCGTGCTGGTGCGGCGGGGAAGTGCGGCGCCCATGTTGCGCATGGCTTTCCTCTTCGGCCTCTTCCAGGCCCTGATGCCCCTTTTGGGCTGGTGCGGTATCTCCCTCCTCCAAGGCTGGATCGAGGCCGTAGACCACTGGATCGCCTTCGGTCTGCTGCTCTATCTGGGGCTGAAGATGATCCGGGACGCCTTCCGGCCCGTGGAACAGCGCCAGTTCGCCCCCACACGGCTACGCACGCAACTCGCCCTTGCCATCGCCACCAGCATCGACGCCCTGGCGATCGGCATCACCTTCGGTTGTACGGGCTATGAACGCGCAGCCCAGCTGCTCCTGCCCATCAGTATCATCGGCGTTGTGTCTTTCCTGATGAGCCTGCTCGGCTGGGGCATAGGAAGACGCTTCGGTTCGCTCGCGCAGACGAAGTTCCGTCCCGAACTTGCCGGAGGGCTCATCCTCATCGGCATCGGGATCAAAATTTTGGCGGAACACCTTATTTCTTAGGATAATACTTGGGCCAGCACTGCTCCAGATAGGCTTTGAGCACGTCTTCGTGCCTGCCCGGCTGGGGCTCATAGAAAACCGTACCTTCCAGACCCTTGGGCATGAATTCCAGGTCGACGAAATGCCCCGGAAAGTCGTGGGCATAGAGGTAGCCGTCGGAATAACCCAGGTCTTTCATAAGTGAAGTGGGGGCGTTGCGCAGATACAGGGGTACGGCGGCAGTTTTATCCTGCCGGACCAGCTCCAGGGCCTTTTCCAGCGCCATATAGGAAGCGTTGCTCTTGGGCGAGGAGGCCAGATAGACCGTGCACTCAGCCAGGGGAATCCGGGCTTCCGGCATCCCGATCACGTTCACCACCTGGAAACAGGCATTCGCCAGGAGCAGGGCGTTGGGATTGGCCAAGCCCACGTCTTCGGAAGCCGAGAGGCAGAGCCTCCGGGCGATGAACAGCGGATCCTCTCCACCCTCGAGCATACGTGCCAGATAATAGATGGCGGCATTGGGGTCGGACCCCCGGATGCTCTTGATGAAAGCCGAGATGATGTCGAAATGCATTTCGCCGTCCTTGTCGTAGATGGCCACGTTTTCCTGCAGGCACTCGGTCACAAGGGCGTTGGTAATGACCACGGGCCCCTTTTTCCCCGCCTGGGAATCGACTACGATCTCCAGGATATTCAGGAGTTTGCGTCCGTCGCCTCCGCTCTGACGGAGCAGGGCGTCGGTTTCCTTGAGTTCAATCTTGCGGTCTTTCAGGAGCACGTCGGTTTTCAGGGCCCGGTCGAGCAGCGAAAGCAGGTCTTCCCGTTCCAGATTTTTCAGCACGAAAACCTGGCAGCGCGACAGCAGGGGGGTGATGACTTCGAATGAGGGGTTTTCCGTCGTGGCGCCGATGAGGATGACGG
>JAFTEQ010000012.1 GCA_017453565.1 Bacteroidales bacterium | reverse complement strand
TCCAAAGCACCGCGAAGGATGTGGTAACGTACACCGGGAAGGTCTTTCACACGGCCGCCGCGAACCAGCACGATGCTGTGTTCCTGGAGGTTGTGACCCTCGCCCGGGATGTAGGCGTTGACCTCTTTGGCGTTGGTAAGGCGCACACGGGCCACCTTCCGCATAGCGGAATTAGGCTTTTTCGGGGTCGTCGTGTAGACCCTGAGGCATACGCCACGCTTCTGAGGGCACGCGTCCAGCGCACGAGACTTGCTTTTGACCACAAGCGACTCGCGTCCTTTGCGAACTAATTGTTGAATTGTTGGCATAAATGATTGTAAATCTGTTATTTATGTTTTTGTTCCCCCAAAAAGGGGTTGCAAATATACGAAGAAAAAATCAATTGGCAAGAGTTGCGAACTCTATATCTTTGATTGAACGTTCTTTCAGCGAGGGATCGGCGGCGCAGGCGGCGTCGAGGGCGGCCTTCATTTCGGCCTTCTTGCCCTGGCGTGCGGCCACCACGGCCTTCAGGTAATCGATCTTGGGTCCCTCGAGTTTGGAGAGCACCTTGGAGGCGTCGGCGTTCTTGCCGGTGAGCACCAGGGCGAGGGCCTCGTTGAAGCTGCCCGAGCCGGCGAGCTGCTGCGCGGCCTTCTGGTAGTCGCCCTTGAGCAGGCTCACCGAGCCCAGGTTGGCCTTGGCGGTGGCGTTCCCCGATTTCTCGAAGAGGCGCTCGGCCTCGTCGTAGTTGCCGCGGCGCAGGGCGATGACCCCGCGGGTGTTGAGCACATCGGGATCGTCGTTCATCTCGAGTTTGTCGAGATAGGCTTCGGTGACGGCGGGCTTGTTCTCGTCGAGCGAGACCAGACCCAGGTTGTAGAAGGCGCGCTCGGAGTTGTAACGTTCGGCGGCTGCGCGGTAGAGGAGGGCTTTGCGGGCGGGTTCCTCGGTGATGGCAGCGAGCCGCAGAAGCGCCTCTTCATCAAGCATATAGAGACGTTTGCCCGCGAGTTTGCGCAGGTCGTCCTCGGAGTAGTTCCGGTACTCGATGTCGGTCACGAAACGCGAGCGGCGGAGTTCGGGGAACACCTCGTCCTTGATCTCAGTGTAGATCTGCGACATGTTCTTGATTTCGCTTTCCCGCACGGCAGGGTCGCTGTACATGGAAAGCACGCGCAGGATGAGATCCTTGTCGAGGATGTTCGACTTGGCCACGGCCTCGCGGAAGCCTTCCCAGTCCTGACCCATGCTCTGCACTTCGGGTGCGGAGGCGTCCATTCCCTTGGCGATGGAGTCCCAGGCCTTCTTGGCCGAGCCGGAACGCTCTTCGGAGAGTTTGGCGTTGAGTTCCTCACCGCCTTCGGGTGAGGCGTAGGAGATGATGCGGGTGCCCTTCACGGTGACGCGGTCACTTTCCTGCATCTCCTTGAGGGCCTGCTTGAAGTCGCGGATCGAGGCGGAGTTGAGTTCGCCCTGCTTCACGGTAGAGGAGTTCACGTCGTAGCGGATCTGCCCCTCGGCCGTCTGCGCCACCACTTCCTGGTAGTTGTCGGCCTTGTAGTCGTAGGCGCCCAGGGCGTCGGCGAGGCGGATGGTGGTGTTGCAGCCGTCGGCCACCTTCACGGTGGGGAGTTCCACCCGCTTGCCGCCGATCACGGCCACGTTGTGGAGTTCCAGGTACGATTTCTCCATACCGGGCACGAAGTCGAAGCTCATCTTGTCCCGCACGGTGCCGCCGGCGGCGGGGATCACCTTGTTGTTCTCTTTCACGTTTTCGCCCTGGTAGATGCGCGACACGCCGGTCTGCTGACCGCCTTCATAGACGAGGACGGGGGTCACCACCAGCATGGCGTCGGGATGGAACCAGCCTTTGGGATAGGTGACGGCGATTTCCACGGGGATGGCGTCGCCCACGAGTTCGAGGACGGCGGGTGTGCTCTGAACCTGCACCTTGTCGGCGAGCTGGAGCATCTGATTGGTGGCCGTTTTGGCGCAGCCCGCTGCGAGCGCGAGCAAGGCGATGAGGGCCAAAGTGTTGATAATCTTTTTCATATCGCTCATATTTGTATTCGTTTCACTCGCGCACGCGAGCCTGGAAGTGCAAAGATAAAGTTTTTTCCTTAACTTTGCGTGCTTATGGATACGCAGGAACTGCAAAGAATCAAGAACAAGTTCGATATCGTGGGCTCCGATGCGGGACTCAACCACGCCATCGAGACCGCTGCGGCCGTGGCGCCCACCGACCTCGCCGTGCTCATCACTGGCGAGAGCGGCGTGGGCAAGGAAACTATTCCCCAGATCATCCACCAGATGAGTCGCCGCCGGAATGGACGCTACCTGCCCGTGAACTGCGGCGCCATCCCGGAAGGGACCATCAACGCCGAGCTGTTCGGGCACGAGAAGGGCGCGTTCACCGGAGCCATTGGGGAGCGGAAAGGCTATTTCGAGGTGGCCGACGGCGGTACCCTCTTCCTCGACGAGATCGGGGAGCTGCCCAAGGACACCCAGGCCATGCTGCTGCGCGTGCTGCAAAGCGGTGAGTATATGAAGGTGGGCTCCTCGAAGGTGGAGAAGACCGACGTGCGCATCATCGCGGCCACCAACCTCGACCTGCGCCGCGCCGTTGAGCGCGGAACCTTCCGCGAAGACCTCTACTACCGGCTCAACGCCGTGCAGATCAAGATGCCCGCCCTGCGCGAGCGCCGCGACGACATCTACCTGCTGTTCCGTAAGTTCACCTCCGATTTCTCGGAGCGCTACAACCTGCGCAAGATCTCCCTCACGCACGAGGCCATCGCCCTGCTGCGTTCCTACCGCTGGCCGGGCAACATCCGCCAGCTCAAGAACCTCACCGAGGCCATCACCGCCATGGAGTCGAAACCCGTGACGCCCGGCGCCGAACGGATCGAGCTCGATGCGGCCGCCCTCGCGCCCTACATTCCCGACGAAAAGGACACCATGCTGCCCGCCGTGGCGGCTCCCTCCGGCGCCCAGGGCGGGATGAGCGACGACGACAAACGGAGGTTCGTGAAGGCCCTGCTCGACCTCAAGCAGGAGGTCGACCGCCTGAGGGAGCGGGTCGATGCGCAGCAGACCTCCGCCCCGTCCGAACCGGCCCCTCTGCCCCAGCCGCATCAGGCCGTGGCTCCGGAAGACCTCCCCGAAGAGGCGGAATGGCAGGAGCCCGAGGAGGACGGCCTTTCCATCCGCAAGATGACGGGCGATATGATCGAGCGTGCCCTGGAAAAGCACGGCGGCAACGTGAAGCTGGCCGCCGCCGAACTGGGCATCTCGGAACGTACCATCTATCGCAAGCGCGCACAGAAGAAGTCCTGAGATGAACCGTCGCCCGCTCCGTACCGCCGCCCTCGCCGCCGTCGCCGCGCTGCTCTGCAGCTGCGGCATCTACTCCTTTTCGGGTACGTCCATCCAGCCCGACGTGAAGAGTATCACCATCAACACCTTTGAGTATAAGGCGCTGAAGGTGAATCCGTCGCTGAGCAACAACCTTTCCGAGGCCCTGCGCAACCAGTTCCGCCGGATGACGCGCCTGGAGCAGGTGGAGCAAGACGGCGACCTGGAGATCACGGGCGAGGTGGTGGGTTACGACGTGCGCGCCACGGCCGTTACGGCCAGTGAGGTGGCGGCCCAGAACCGGCTCACCGTCACCGTGAAAGTGAGCTTCATGAACCGCAAATACCCCGAGGACGGTTTCGAGAACAAGAGTTTCTCCTTCTACGCCGACTATCCTTCCGAGCAGTCGCTCGATGCGGTGGAGCAGACGCTCTGCACCGAGATCATCGACAAGATCGTGGAAGACATTTTCAACGCCACGGTAGCACAATGGTAAACGGACCCATCGACCTCAAAGCCCTCAACCTCGAAGAACTCGACGGGGTGGTGACGCTCTATCCCTGGTTCGGCGGCGCCCGCAAGGAGCTCTGCCGGCGCATGTCGGAACTGGGCGAGGGTGCCTGGAGCGACGAGCGTTACGCCGAGGCGGCCCTCTACATCGGCTCGCGCCGTATCGTGGCCGAACTGGCGCGCTGCGGCCGCAAGACCGACTGTTCCGACAAGGACATCAAGGATCTGCTTGGCCGCTATATGGATGCGCCCGCCGCGTCCGGCCAGCCCGCCCCGAGGCAGGAACGCCGGGTCATCGTGGTGGGAGGCGACTATTTCTCGCAGGCCCAGTACGAGCAGGTGCGCCGCGAGGGCGACAACGTCTTCTCGAGTTTCGCTACCCGCGCGCACGAGGAGAATTATGGAGTTCCCGCCGTGGAGGACGAGGGGAGTTTCGCCGATTTCTGCACCGAGACCCTCGCGCAAATCTACATCGACCAGGGGTATTACGCGCAGGCGAAGGAGATTTATTCCAAATTAAGTTTGCGATATCCGGAAAAAAGTGCTTACTTTGCAGCCCTTATTGAAAAAATAAACAGTCAGATATGAACGCAATATTCACCATCCTCATCGTGCTTGTCGTGCTGGCCAGCATCCTGCTGATTGCCGTGGTGCTGCTGCAGAACGGCAAGGGAGAGGGCCTCGCCAGCAATTTCGTGGCCGGCAACCAGACCTTTGGCGTGCGTCAGACCGCCAACATCCTCGAGAAGATTACCTGGGGCCTTGTGGCTTTCATTCTCGTGCTTTCCATCGTTTCCGCCTTCACCACCGGGACCACCGGAACGGGTGTCGACGTGACCGACCGCATCGAGAACACCGCCCCCGAGCAGCCCGCCTTCCCCACGGCTCCGGTCCAGCAGGAAGCCCCCACCGCCGAGTAAGGAAGCGAGCCCCGCTGACATTTTGTCAGTGGAATATTATTTGACCTGTAAGCGTCTGCACAGCAATGTGCAGGCGTTTTTTAATGATATACTATGGAAAACAGATATGAATTCTTGAGCAAGTACGCCGTCGACCTCAATGAGGCCGCGGCCAAAGGGCGGCTCGATCCGGTGATCGGCCGGGACGACGAGATCCGCCGGGTGCTGCAGATCCTTTCGCGCCGCACCAAGCACAACCCCATCCTGGTGGGCGAACCGGGCGTGGGTAAAACCGCCATTTCTGAG
>JAFTEQ010000011.1 GCA_017453565.1 Bacteroidales bacterium | reverse complement strand
CGAAGCGATGACGAAGGAGATTGTGGGAGGGGCCGGAGTGAGCGCAGCGAACGGAGTTCCGCCGGTGGCTGGACTCCCTTCCGGACTAGGGTATACGAAAAGGGGATGACCTCAAGTCATATAGACTTTTTAGTCATCCTCTCCCGGTGGTGCTGGCAGGAGTTGAACCGGCGACACATGGATTTTCAGTCCATTGCTCTACCACCTGAGCTACAGCACCAATTGGGACTGCAAAGATAGACAAAAAACGGGAACACACAAATTTTTTTATACGCCATTTATTTAGTATAATTGCAAGAGAAAAGGACAAACTAATCACTTAATAACTGTTTTATGAAAAAAGTACTTTCCATTCTTCTTTGCGGCAGCATCATCCTGTCGGGTTGCTCTTCCATGAACAAGGCCTCCAAGGGCGGTCTGCTCGGCGGCGGCGCCGGTGCAGCCGTGGGTGCGGCCGTGGGTATGCTCATCGGCGGTGACGCCAAGAGCGCAGCCATCGGTGCAGCCGTGGGCGGCGCCGTGGGTGGAACCACCGGTGCCATCATCGGCAACAAGATGGACAAGAAGGCCGAGGAACTCGCCAAGCTCGAGAACGCCAAGGTCGAGACCATCAAGGACGCCAACGGCCTCGAGGCCATCCGTGTCACCTTCGACAGCGGCATCCTCTTCGCCACGGGCAAAAAGGCCCTGAGCGCCCAGTCCAAGCAGACCCTGGCCAACTTCGCCAAGACGATGGCCGACCTGCCCGACACCGACATCACCGTCTGGGGCCACACCGACAACACCGGCAGCGCCCAGGTGAACGAGAAGCTTTCCCTGGAGCGTGCCAACGCCGTGAGCTCCTATCTGCAGAGCCAGGGCATCGCTGCCTCCCGTGTAAAATCCGAAGGCAAGTCGTTCAACATGCCGGTCGCCGACAACGCCACCGCTGAAGGCCGCGCCCAGAACCGTCGCGTGGAGGTCTACGTCTCCGCCAACGAGGCCATGATCAAGGCCGCCCAGAACGGCACCCTCAAGTAGTGTCCGAGAGGCGCTACATACAAGTCATCCTCCCACTCCGACTGGAGTGGGAGCCTTGTTATATTATAGGTAATGAGGCCTGGGAGTTGCCCGTGGGGGCGCGCGTACGCGTGCCCTTTGCGGGGCGCAGCTACGTGGGTGTGGTGTCGGCGACCGACGTGGAACCCGGACTCGACCCGGCGCGCATCAAAACGGTGACTGCGCCGGAACCCGGTCTGGAACGCATCTCCGAGCGGGAGATCGCGCTCTGGCGCTTCATTGCCGATTATTACCTCTGCAGCGTGGGCGAGGTCTACAAGGCGGCCTATCCAGCATCGAAAGTGGCGTCGGAGCAGGTGCGGGCCAGGCTCCTCGCGCGCGAGGAGCGCCTGCGTACGCAGGAGGCCGCCCGCTACGGGCGGCGCCTGGCCCGCCTGCAGGAACGCCTCGAAGCCAAGGACAAGGCCCTGGCCGGCCGCCACTCCGAAGCTGTCCGCGCCCGTCTGCTGGAAGAACGCAGCGCCCTTGCCCGCGAACGTGCCGCCCTGGAAGCGACCATGGCCCGCCTGAGCGAAACGGCCCTCTTCTCCGCCGAACGCACCGACGCCACGCTCGACGAAGGCTGCCGCATCCGTCTGGAGGCTCTTGCCGACCGCTTCAAAGCCTTTTTCTCCGGCCTCCAGCCAAACGGGCCCGCATCAAAACCCCTGCTGTACTGCGCCCCAGAGCGCACAGGGGCGTACCTCGCCGCCATCGCCCGAACCCTTCTTTTGGGTCGCAACGCCCTGCTGCTCGTACCCGACATCGTCCGGGCCGGCAGCCTTCAGGAAGCCCTTTCCGAACTGCTGGGCCCGCATCTGCTGGTGCACCATTCCGCCCTCACCCCGGCGGAGCGCCGCAGGGCCGCCGAGCGCATCCGTTCCGGAAAACCCTATGTGGTGCTGGGTACCCGCTCTGCCCTGTTCCTTCCCCACGAAGACCTGGGGCTCGTCATCGTGGAAGACGAAGGAAATCCCCTCTACAAACAGGAAGAACCCGCCCCGCGCTACAACGGGCGCGACAGCGCCGTCTATCTGGCGGGATTGCACGGCGCCGGCGTCCTTCTGGGCGCGGCCGCACCCTCGCTCGAGAGCGTCTACAACTGCCGCATCGGGCGTTACCGGCGCATGAGCTCAGCCACCGGCATTTCGTCTGCGTCTGGTGCCAACGCCCAAACGGCCGACCTGCCGCAAACTCCGGCCCCCGGACCGCTTGCCCCGGAGATCATCGACATCCGTGCAGAAGCACGCAAAAACGGGATGACGGGCCCCGTCTCCCGCAAACTCGCCGACGCCATCCGCGAATGCCTCTCTTCGGACGACAGGCCCGTAGCCCTCATCCGCGGCTACGACAAACCCGGCGAACTCGACGCCCTGCTCCCCACCCTGTTCCCCGCCGCCGAAGAGCGCATCTGCGTGCTTACGCAGCAGGAAGCCGGACGGCGCGAACTCGGCGGTTTCGCCCTCGTCGCCGCCCTTCAGGCCGACGCCTTTTTCCCCGCCGACGATTTCCGCGCCGACGAACGGGCCTACCGTTTCCTCGCCCTGCTGCGCGGCAGCGCCCGCCGGCTCATCCTCCAGACCGCCCGGGCCGACCATCCCGTTTTCCAGATGACCGATCCGGAATCCCTTCTGGGCGAGCGCCGCAGTTTCAATCTTCCGCCCTGCACGCGTATCGCCGACGTGGTCCTTTCCGACAGCAACGGGGCGCGCCTCACCCTCATGGCCCGGCGCCTCCAGGATCAAAGCCACCTCACGCCCCTTCCCGGCAACAGCCCCGACAGGATCGTCCTGCGCGTCATCCTGCCCCGCGACAAGAGCCTGTGGCAAAAGAAACGCGCCCTCGCGGAAACCATTACCCGCTTCGAAACCGATTACCATTACGCGGGACACATCTACATCGACGTAGACCCCGCCTGAACCGCCACCGGCGTTGTTGGGGTCGTAGCGGTAACGTACCGCTGCCTCGCATAACCCAGCTCGGCGGCTCCGGCGCGCCGCTGCGGTGGGCTCTGTGACGGCCCTCCTCGCGTCGGCCGGCCCGACCTGGAACGGTTTTCCAGGTTTTCTGCGACAGGTCCCCGGGATTTCGGGGGGACCAGGAGCGGTTTTCCCTGTTTTCTGTTCTAGGTCCCCCCATTTTAAATGGCACCTGGAACGATATCCCTGGATTTGTGCTCCAGGTCCCTCGCGGTTTGGTCTAGGCTCGGCGGCTCCGGCCTTCCGCGAGGGGCGACTCTCACCCGCAGCAGACTAGTTCCTGCGCAGCAGGGACGCAGGATGCGAGAAT
>JAFTEQ010000010.1 GCA_017453565.1 Bacteroidales bacterium | reverse complement strand
TGATAGTAAACTTTGATGCCCATCGTTTCCAGGCGCTTGCGGTAAGCGTCGGCGCTGGCCTGTCCGTTGTAGTGGGTGATGACCACGCTGTTCACGCTCAGGTCGCGCGAGAGGAATTCTTCGCGCAGACGCAGCACGTCCACGTCGTAGGTGATGCCCAGGTCGCTGCGCACCTTGTTTTTCTCAATGTCCACGGCGCTGATGACGATGACGATCTCGGCCTCGTCCTTCAGACTCATGAGCATCTTGAGCTTGCTGTCGGGCTCAAACCCCGGCAAGACGCGGGAAGCGTGGTAGTCGTCGAACAGTTTGCCGCCGAACTCCATATAGAGCTTGTCGCCGAAGGTGGCGATGCGCTGTTTGATGTGTTCGGACTGAATCTTGAGGTATTTCGCGTTGTCGAAGCCGATGCTCATTTGCCTATGCTTTTGTGTTTGGTGTGCCAGTTTCCATAAATCTCACTCACGTTGCCCGCGGTAATAAACGCCTCGAAGCCCTGCGTCTTCATATAATTGAAGAGGGAGGCATATTCTGTCTGGGTGAGCAGGGAAACCACCTCTACTTTAGGTTCACCGGAAAAACCGCCTTCCAGATGATAGACACTGCAGCCGCGTTCGAGTTTTTCAATGATGTACCGTTTGATCTCCTCGTGGTTGTCGCTGATGATGCAGACGCGTTTGCGGCGGTTGAGCGTGTCGGTGAAGTAGTCGACCGCGATTCCGTTGATCCAGGTGCCGATGAGGCCGATGACCACCATCCGGAAGGGGTTGATGGCGAAGGCGCTGCAGCAGATGATGGCACCGGCGACTGTCACCGATGTGCCGATGTCGATGTGCACGTACTTGTTCACGATCTTGGCCAGGATGTCGAGCCCGCCCGTAGAGGCGTTGATTCGGAACAGGATGGCTTGGGAAATACTAAGCATGAGCACAAAGCAGATGAGATCGAGCCAGGGGTCATTCATGACCGAAGTGCCGCCCTGCAGGATGCGCTCCACCGGCAGAATCTTGTCCCACATGTCTACCAGGGGACCCAGGATGAGCGCCGTATAGACCGTCTTGGCGCCAAATTCCGCGCCAATCAGGAGCCAGGCCAGAACCAGGAGGAAGGCGTTGAGCAGCAGGATGATGGTGGACACCTTGATACTGATGCCCACGCTGCCCAGCACTTCCGCGAGCACGATGGAAAGACCCGACATGCTGCCGATGATGAGTTTGCTCGGCATGAGGAAATAGTAGACCGCAGCGGCGCCGAACGACATGCCCAGGGTCATAATGAGCAGTTCTTTCCAGAACTTTACCGTGAAAACCGGCTTCAGGAATCGATTCATGGCGTAAAGTTAGGAATTTCTTTGGAAAACTTCGCCGGATACCTTATTATTGCATTATGAAAAAGATTATACCCTTCATCGTGTTTGCCGTCTCTCTGCCGGCCTTTTTCGCCTGCTGCGGCAAGCACGACAAACAAGCATCGCAAATGAGCAACCCCGTTATCGAAAGCATCTATGCCCGGCGGTCCGTGCGCCAGTACACAGATCAGAAGGTGCCGCGTGAAATCCTGCAGACCCTGGCCGAATGCGGCGTAAACGCCCCCAACGCCATGAACAAACAGCAGTGGGAAGTGCGCATCATCGACAATGAAGACTACTTCAACGCGCTCACCGACGCGATGGAGCAGGGGATGCCCGGCTCCGTGAACCGCAGTGAGCCAGGTTTCCGCAACGTGCTGCGCAATGCCACAGCGGCCATCGCCATCGCCTGTCCCGACGACGAGAGCGGGATGTCCCTCATCAATGTGGGCCTTTTCTGCGAGAACGTATGCCTGGCCGCACAGTCGCTGGGACTCGGTTCCGTCGTGATGGCAGGCCCTGTCTGGCGGCTCCACAGCATCCCGGAAGCAAAAACCCTGATCGACCGTCTGGGCTTCAGCGAAGGCTATAAACTCCGTATTTTCGTGGGTCTCGGCTACCCGGCGGAAGCACCGGAAGCGAAACCGCGCGATTTGGACAAGATCCGTTTCATCGATTAAAAAAAATAAAAAAAATCTTGCATCCTTAAAAAATCTTCGTACATTGCAGACGAATTTTTGCTTTAAGGCAATGGCATACGTCCGTTATCAGCAGCAGCAGTCCCAGTCCCAGGCTCAGCAGTCCCGGGTTGCTTCTGTGTGCGTATAACTCCAGCCGTATGCGTCATTATTACTAGAAGTTCAGATTACAGTTTGAGGCTGGTCCTAAGGGGATCAGCCTCTTTTCATTTTGAAAATCGTTAGTTTCATTAATAGTGTATCGTTATGGACAGAATTGATTTGGTTAAGGAATCCTTCGTTCGGAAGGACGTGCCGGCAGACATTCCGGCAGGCAAAATCTCCGATTGGTATGGCGAACTCGTGTTCGACCGGGCCAAGATGCGGAAGTACCTCGACTCCGACTGTTACCTTGCCCTTCTCTCCTGCACCGAAGGAGGCAAGCCGCTCGACCGCAAGACGGCCGACGGCGTGGCCAAAGGCATGAAAGCCTGGGCCATGGAGCATGGCGTCACCCATGTCACCCACTGGTTCCAGCCACTCACCGAAGGCACTGCCGAGAAGCACGATTCCCTCATCGACTACGACGGCAAGGGCGGTGTGATCGAGAACTTCGACGGCTCCATGCTTGCACAGCGCGAACCCGACGCATCCTCCTTCCCGAGCGGCGGCCTCCGCGCCACCTTCGAGGCCCGCGGCTACACGGCCTGGGATCCCACCTCACCGGTCTTCATCCTGGACGATACGCTCTGTATCCCCACCGTATTCATTTCCTACACGGGCGAGGCGCTCGACTACAAGACTCCGCTCAAAAAGGCCCTCAAGGCCGTGAGCGACGCCGCCGTCCCCATCTGCAAACTCTTCGACCCCACCGTCTCCAAGGTCTATTCCTATCTGGGCTGGGAGCAGGAGTATTTCCTGGTTGACGAAGCGCTTTACGCCGCCAGGCCTGACCTCATGATTACCGGCAGAACCCTGTTCGGCCACAATTCCAGCAAGAACCAACAGCTCGACGACCACTATTTCGGAGCCATCCCCACCCGGGTGGCCGCCTTCATGCGCGACCTTGAAGTGGCCGGGTACCGCCTTGGGATTCCGCTCAAGACGCGGCACAACGAAGTGGCGCCCAATCAGTTTGAACTCGCGCCCATCTATGCCGAGACCAACCTGGCCAACGACCAGAACCAACTGCTCATGAACCTCATGGGCCGCATCGCCCGCAAGCACGGTTTCGTGGTGCTCCTGCACGAGAAACCCTTCGACGGGGTGAACGGATCGGGTAAGCACAACAACTGGTCGCTCGGCACCGACAAAGGCGTTTCGCTCCTGGCTCCGGGCAAGGACGCCAAGGGCAACCTGCAGTTCGTCACCTTCTTCGTGAATGTGCTGGCCGCCGTACAGAAGCACAATGCGCTGCTGAAGGCATCGATCGCCAGCGCCACCAACGCCCACCGTCTGGGCGCCAACGAGGCTCCGCCCGCCATTGTATCGGCCTTCCTGGGACGAACCATGACCGAGGTGCTGCACAAACTGCTGGAGGTCCCGTCCGACACACCCATCGAGATTGCCGGCAAGAAAGGCAAGAGCGTGGGGCTGGTGGAGATCCCCGAGATCTTCCTCGACAACACCGACCGCAACCGTACCTCGCCCTTCGCCTTCACGGGTAACCGTTTCGAATTCAGGGCTGTGGGTTCCTGCGCCAACTGTGCCGGCGCCATGACCACGCTCAATGCGGCCGTAGCCGAACAGCTCATCGCATTCCGAAGTCTGGTAGAGAAGGAGATCGCGGGCGGTAAACCCGTCAACATTGCCATCATGGATTGCCTCAAGCCTATCATCAAATCCATCCTGGGCGTGGTCTGCTTCGAAGGGAACGGCTATTCCGAGGAGTGGCAGAAGGAAGCGAAACGCCGCGGGCTCGATGTGGAGACGAACGTGCCCAAGATGTTCTGCGAATTCACCAAACCGGAGGCCGTGAAGATGTTCACCAAGACCGGCGTGTACTCGGAGATTGAACTCAAGGCCCGCAATGAGGTGAAATGGGAGACCTATATCAAGAAGGTACAGATCGAAGCCCGTGTCATGAGCCGCATGGCCCTGAACCACATTGTGCCCGCCGCCCTTGATTACAAGGGTAAGCTGCTGAAGGAGATCGGTCTGGCAAAGGATATCTACGGCAATCTGGATTCCTGCACCACGGAGCTGGGTATCATCGATGAGATCAGCAAATGCGTGGAGGACGTCCGCGTCAAGGCCCTTGCCATGAAGGAGGCGCGGGAGAAGGCCGACAAAATCGAGGACATCTACGAACGCGCCCTGGCCTATCGCGACATCGCCGAGAGTTTCCCGGGGCTCCGCCATCCCATCGACCGGCTGGAAGAAGTGGTAGACAACAAGCTCTGGCCGCTTCCGAAGTATCGCGAATTGATGTTTATCAACTAACTCCAAAATACACGGCCTATGCAGAAAGGGCTCTATGACGCGGCATCGGAACACGATGCCTGCGGCGTTGGTATGGTGGTGAATGTTCGCGGGGAAAAGTCCCACGAAATCATTCAGAACGCCTTTACCATCCTGGAGAACATGAGCCACCGGGGCGCTGAAGGAGCCGACGGCAAGTCGGGCGACGGCGCCGGAATCTTGGTCCAGATTCCCCATGAGTTTATCCTGCTCCAGGGAATCCCCGTCCCGGAGCGGGGACGCTACGGAACCGGTCTCGTGTTCCTGCCCAAGGATGCGGAGCGGGGGAAGGCCCTCCTCGATATCATAGAAGAGGAGGTCTCGAAGGAAGGCTGCCAGCTCAGCCATGTCCGCGAGGTGCCCGTCGATTCCTCTTGCCTTGGCGAAGTGGCCGCCCAAAGTGAACCCCGCACGGTTCAGATTTTCGTGACCGTGCGGGAGTTCCTGGAGGAAGAGGCGCTGGAGCGGAAACTCTACCGCATCCGCAAACACGTGGAAAGACGTGCGGATGACGGCTATATCTGCTCCCTTTCCACGCGGAACCTGGTCTACAAGGGCATGCTGACGAGTCATCAGCTGCGCCGCTACTATCCCGACCTGAACAATCCCTGGTTCACGAGCGCGATGGCCGTGGTGCATTCCCGCTTCTCCACCAATACGCTGCCGCAATGGCGGCTCGCTCAACCGTTCCGGATGGTCTGCCACAACGGCGAGATCAACACCATCCGGGGCAACCGCCTCTGGATGCAGGCGCGGGAGAGCGTCCTGGGATCCGGCCGGCTGGGGGACATTTCGGACCTCACGCCCATCGTGCAGCCCGCAATGAGCGACTCCGCCAGCCTCGACAATGTCCTGGAATTCCTCACCCAGAGCGGGTTAAGCCTGCAGCAGGCGGTTTCGGTGCTGATGCCCGAGAGTTTCGACGGCACCAATCCCATCTCCGAAGACCTGCGCGCATTTTACGAGTACCACTCCATCCTGATGGAACCTTGGGACGGCCCGGCGACCCTGCTCTTCAGCGACGGCCGCTACGCCGGTGGCATCCTCGACCGCAACGGACTCCGCCCCGGACGCTATACCATCACGAAGGGGGGCGTGCTTGTGGTGGCCAGCGAGGTGGGCGTGCTCGATTTCGATCCCGCCGAGATTGCCGCCAAAGGCCGTCTGGAGCCGGGAAAGATCCTGCTGGTCGACACGAAGGAGGGGCGTATCCTGTACGATGCCGAAGTGAAGGCCGCCCTCGCCGCCGAGCATCCCTACCGGGAGTGGCTCACCGGCGGGCGCATCCAGCTGGAAGACCTGCACAGCGGGCGCAAAGTAGAGCACAACGAGGCCGATCTGCTGCGCCGGGAACTGCTTTTCGGCTGTACGGCGGAAGACGTTGAGAACACGCTCCGGCCCATGTGCGAGCGCGGCCTGGAGCCCGTTTCTTCCATGGGCAACGATACGCCCCTGGCCGTCCTGACGGAACGTCCTCAGTGCTTCTACAACTATTTCCGTCAGCAGTTCGCCCAGGTGACCAATCCGCCCATCGACCCCATCCGCGAACAGATGGTGATGTCGCTCTTCGAGTACATCGGACGCGTGGGCACGGGCATCCTCACGCCCGACGAAGACAACTGCAAGATGGTGCGACTTCCGCATCCGATCCTCACGAACACGCAGCTCGACCTGCTCTGCAACATCCGCTATAAGGGCTTCAAGACCGAGAAACTGCCCATCCTTTTCCCCTATACGGCAGATCCGGCAGAGGCCGCCAAGGCGCTGGAGACTGCCCTGGCCGAACTGTGCCGCAAAGCGGAAGCGTGCGTGGACGAAGGCGTGAATTACATCATCCTGTCCGACCGTGAGGCGAATGAGGATCTGGTTCCCATTCCCTCGCTGCTCGCCGTGAGCGCCGTGCATCACCACCTGATTGCCGCGGGAAAACGCGTGCAGACGGCCCTCATCGTGGAAAGCGGAGAGATCCGCGAGACCATGCACGCCGCGCTCCTGCTCGGGTACGGGGCCTCGGCCCTCAATCCCTACCTGTCATTCGCCATCATCTCCGAAATGGCGCACGGCGGCAAGATTCAGCTGAATTACGCCACGGCCCGTTCCAATTACATAGAGGCGATGAAGAAAGGCCTGCTCAAGATCATGGCCAAGATGGGCATTTCAACCATCCGCTCCTATCGGGGCGCCAAGATCTTCGAGAGTGTGGGCCTGAACGATCAGCTCCTGCGCCGCTATTTCGGCACGGAGGGTTCCAGCATCGGTGGCATCGGGCTGGAGACCATCGCGCGCGACGCGATCCGTTTCCACGACCTGGCCTACAAGGCGGTCCGTCCGGCAGATTTGCTGCCCAATGTGGGCATCTTCCATTACAGGAAAGACGGCATCGCCCACGCCTGGAACCCCGAGACCATCTCGGCGCTGCAGCTGGCCACCCGGCTGGGCAGTTACAAGAAGTTCAAGGAATTCACCTTAGCAGCCGACCGGCGTGACGAGCCCATGTTCCTGCGCGACCTGCTCGACTTCAAACGGGCGCCCATCGCGCTCGATGAGGTGGAGCCGGAAACGGAGATCGTGAAGCATTTCGTCGTGAGTGCCATGAGTTTCGGGGCGCTCAGCATCGAGGCGCACGAGGCCATCGCCCTGGCCATGAACCGCCTGGGCAGCCGCTCCAACACGGGAGAAGGCGGAGAGGACAACGCGCGCTATCATACCGAAGTGGACGGCGTTTCCCTTTCGAGTAAGACCAAACAGGTGGCTTCCGGTCGTTTTGGCGTTACGGCGGAGTATCTGGTGAATGCGCAGGAGATACAGATCAAGATCGCGCAGGGCGCCAAACCCGGAGAAGGGGGCCAGCTGCCCGGCTTCAAGGTGAACGAAATCATTGCCAAGACCCGTAATTCCATTCCGGGCATCTCGCTCATTTCGCCGCCTCCGCACCACGACATCTATTCCATCGAGGACCTCTCGCAGCTGATTTTCGACCTCAAGAACATCAATCCCGCCGCGGCCGTGAGCGTGAAGCTGGTCGCCGAGAGCGGGGTGGGAACCATCGCGGCCGGCGTAGCCAAGGCCAAGGCCGACCTGATCGTGATTTCGGGCGCGGAAGGAGGGACGGGCGCATCGCCCAGCTCTTCCATCCGCTGCGCGGGCATCAGCCCGGAAATCGGTCTCGCAGAGGCGCAGCAGACCCTGGTCCGCAACGGCCTGCGCGGGACGCTCCGGCTTCAGGCCGACGGACAGTTGAAAACGGGCCGCGACGTGGTCCTGATGGCCCTTCTGGGTGCCGACGAGTTCGGATTCGGCACCTTGCCGCTGATCGTGCTCGGCTGCGTGATGATGCGCAAGTGCAGCCTCAATACCTGTCCTACAGGCGTGGCCACGCAGGATCCTGCGCTCCGAAAGCACTTCCTGGGCAAGGCCGACTACCTGGTGAACTATTTCACCTTCCTGGCCCGTGAAGTGCGGGAATACCTCGCCGAAATGGGATTCAGGCATCTGTCCGATATTATCGGCCATACGGAACTGCTGGTGCGTAAACCAGACCCGGATGGCTCCAAGGCTTCGAAAGTCGACCTGTCCAGGCTCCTCTTCCGCGAAGACGGAACGCTTTGCTGGAACGGCTCGCCCCTGCACGCCCTGCCGCCGGTGAAGGACCTCGAAATCCTTGCCGCGGCGCAGCCCGCACTGGAGCAGAAGGAACCCGTGCAGCTCGAATACGGCATCGCGAACACGGAAAGGGCCGTCTGCACCATGCTCAGCGGCAGGATTGCCGAAAAGTTTGGCTCGGCCGGTCTTCCGGAAGACACGATACGCATCCGCTTCAAAGGCGCGGCCGGCCAGAGTTTCTGCGCCTTCCTCGCCGCCGGCGTGAGCGTAAGCCTGGAAGGGGAGGCGAACGACTATGTAGGCAAGGGTCTGAGCGGGGGACGGATCGTTATCTGCCCGTCTTCTGAAGTGGGGTATAAGCCTTCCGATAACATCATTGCGGGCAACACCTGCCTCTACGGCGCAACGAGCGGGGAACTCTACGCCTCGGGCCGTGTGGGCCAGCGTTTCGCCGTGCGCAATTCGGGCGCCCTCGCCGTGGTGGAAGGAGCTGGAGATCACTGTTGCGAGTATATGACGGGCGGCCGTGTGGTCGTACTGGGACCTGTGGGACGCAATTTCGCCGCCGGTATGTCGGGCGGCGTGGCCTATGTCCTTGATCGGGAGCGTCATTTCGACTACTACTGCAATATGGACATGGTTGAGATCTCGCTGGTAGACGACAAGCTGGACCGCGAGGAACTTCACGAACTGCTCCGGCGCCATTGCCTTTACACGGGTTCCGCCCTGGCGCGGGAACTGCTCGACGACTGGAGCAACGGCGTGGAGGACTTCGTGAAGGTCATTCCCATAGAATACAAGCACGTCCTCGAACAGGAGCGGCTTCGCTCTCTGGCAGAGAAGGTGAAGAACCTGCAATATCAATACTGACGCGTTATGGGAGATTATAAAGGATTTCTTACGATTCCCCGCAAGGAAGCCGGCTACAGGCCGGTGCGCGACCGTATTCACGACTTCGGGGAAGTGGAGCAGACGCTCAACGAGAGCGACCGTCGTCTGCAGGCATCGCGCTGTATGGACTGCGGCGTGCCCTTCTGCAACTGGGCCTGCCCCCTGGGCAACCGGCCGCCGGAATGGAACGACGCCGTGTTCAAGGGCGATTTCGAACGGGCCTACAAACTGCTCAACACCACGAACGATTTCCCGGAATTCACGGGACGCGTCTGTCCGGCCCTGTGCGAGAAGGCCTGCGTGCTGAACCTCACCCTGCACGAACCCACCACCAACCGCGAAAACGAGGCGGCGATTACGGAGATCGCCTGGCGCGAGAACTTCATCCAGCCCGTCACGCCACAGCGCAACGGCAGGAAGGTGGCCGTCATCGGCGCCGGTCCCTCAGGCCTCGCCGCTGCGAACCGGCTTAACCGGATGGGCTATTCCGTAAGCGTTTATGAGAAAAACGAGAAAGCGGGCGGCCTGCTGCGTTTCGGCATTCCCAATTTCAAGCTGAACAAACTGGTCATCGACCGGCGCATCGCCCTCATGGAAGCGGAAGGGATTCAGTTCCATTATAACTGCAGCGTTACTCCAGATGCGCTTCCGAAAGGGTTTGACGCATACGTTCTTGCTACTGGTACGCCTCAGGCGCGGGACCTGAAGGTGCCTGGTCGGGAGCTGAAGGGTGTGCATTTCGCGCTCGAATTGCTCTCAGAGCAGAACCGCGTCCTCTATGGAGCCGACATCCCGTCGGAAGAACGCGTGAGCTGCAAGGACAAGGACGTGCTGGTCATCGGCGGTGGAGACACCGGATCGGACTGCATCGGCACGGCGCACAGGCAGGGCTGCAGGAGCGTGACGCAGATCGAAATCCTGCCCAAACCGCCGGAAGGGCCCGACGATCCCGCCAATCCCTGGCCGCTCTGGCCGCGCACACTCAAGACCTCCTCGTCGCATGAGGAAGGCTGCGTACGCCGCTGGAACATTAACACCCTGCGTTTTCTGGGTGAAGAGGGACGGCTCAGCGGGGTGGAGATCCAGCCCATCGACTGGGTGCCCGATCCCGACGGAGGACGGCCCAGGATGGTGCCTGCGGGCGAGCCGGAAGTGATCAAGGCCCAGATCGTCCTGCTGGCCATGGGCTTCCTCAAACCTGATCCGCCCCAGGTGGCAGACAACGTCTTCCTTGCCGGCGACCTCCGGAACGGCGCCAGCCTGGTGGTACGGGCCATGGCCTCGGGACACGATGCGGCCGCCGCAGTAGACAGGTACTTTAACGAGCAATCCCTATGAACACGAAATACATATTCATAACGGGCGGCGTGGTCTCTTCCCTGGGGAAGGGCATCATTTCCGCCAGCCTGGGCAAACTCCTGCAGGCGCGCGGCTTCAAGGTAACCATTCAGAAGTACGATCCCTACATCAATATCGACCCAGGCACCCTCAATCCCTATGAGCACGGAGAGTGCTACGTGACGGCCGACGGCATGGAGACCGATCTCGACCTGGGTCATTACGAGCGCTTTACGGGCATCCATACCACGCGCGACAACTCCGTTACCACGGGCCGCATCTACAAAGCCGTCATAGACCGCGAACGCCGGGGCGACTATCTGGGAAAGACCATCCAGGTGGTGCCCCACATCACGGATGAGATCAAACGGCGCATGCTCCGCAAGGACGTGGAGGGTGAGCAGCTCGATTTCGTGATCACCGAAGTGGGCGGTACCATCGGCGATATCGAAAGCGCCCCCTTCATGGAGGCCATCCGCCAGTTGCGCTGGCAGCTGGGACGCGACGTGGTCTGCATCCACCTCACCTACGTGCCCTACATTCGGGCTGCGGAAGAACTGAAGACCAAGCCCACGCAGCACAGCGTAAAGGAGTTGCAGGGTATGGGCATCCAGCCCGACATCGTGGTGCTGCGCACCGAATGCCATCTCGACGACGCCCTGCGCATGAAGGTGGCTTCTTTCTGCAACGTAGACCTGGAATGCGTCATCCAGAGCGAAGACCTGCCCAGCATCTACGACGTGCCCGTGAACATGCAGAAACAGGGCCTCGACGCCGCCATCCTCCGCAAGATCGGCATCCCGGTGGGGGAGACGCCCGCGATGGCCTCCTGGCACGCCTTCCTTGAAAAACAGAAGAACGCCACCCGCGAGGTTCATGTGGCCCTCGTGGGCAAATACGACCTGCAGGATGCCTACAAGAGCATTCGGGAGAGTCTCAACCTGGCCGGGATCTACAACGACGTGAAGGCGAAGATCCATTTCATCAACAGCGAAGGCATCACGCCCGAAAACGTGGAAGAGCGGCTTTCCGGTATGGCCGGCCTCGTCATCTGCCCGGGCTTCGGGCAGCGGGGCATTGAAGGAAAGATCCTCGCCGCAGCCTACGCCCGCGCGCACGACGTGCCCTGTTTCGGCATCTGTCTCGGGATGCAAATGATGGTCGTGGAATTCGCTCGCAACGTCCTCGGTCTTTCGGGGGCGAACAGCGCCGAGATCGACCCGGAAACGCCGCACAACGTGATCGACATGATGGAAGAGCAGAAAAAGATCACCCAGATGGGCGGCACCATGCGTCCGGGCGCCTATCCCTGCCGGCTGCGGCCGGACAGCCGCGCCTCGCAGGCGTACAGCGGCGTGGAGGACGTCCGGGAACGCCACCGCCACCGCTATGAGTTCAACAACCGTTACCGCAAGGACTATGAGGGCGCGGGCATGCAGTGCGTGGGCGTCAATCCCGACGCAGACCTCGTGGAGATTGTGGAGATTCCCCGCCTCCGCTGGTACATCGGTACGCAGTTCCACCCGGAGTATTCCTCCACGGTGCTGCATCCCCATCCGCTGTTTATGAGTTTCATCAAAGCCTGTATCGAATATGGAACAGCTGAAGCATGAGTGCGGCGTGGCGCTGATCCGCCTGCTCAAACCCTTATCCTACTACCAGCAGAAGTACGGCACTTCCCGTTACGGACTGGAAAAGCTGTATCTGATGATGGAGAAACAGCACAACCGCGGTCAGGAGGGCGCCGGGCTTGCCTACGTGAACCTCGATGCCGAAGTGGGCACGGAGTACATGTTCCGCGAGCGAGCCGAAGGGTCCGACGCCATCACGGAGATCTTCAAACGGATCGGCGGTCCGGTGCAGGCCCAGCTGTACATGGGGCATCTCCGCTATTCCACGACCGGCAAGAGCGGGCTCACCTACGTGCACCCTTATATGCGCCGCAACAACTGGCGTGCGAAGAATCTCTGCCTGTGCGGGAATTTCAACATGACCAACATCGACGAGGTCTTCCATTACCTGACCGACAGGGGACAGTCTCCGCGTCTTTACGGGGACGCCTACATCACCATCGAACTCATGGGGCACAGGCTCGACCGCGAGGTGGAACGCCTCTTCGACGAGGCCACGGAAAAGCAGCTGGAGGGACGCGAACTCACGCGTTATATCGACGACCATATCAACATCGCCAACGTGCTCCGTTCCACCATGTCCCATTACGACGGGGGCTATGTGATGTGCGGACTCACCGGCAGCGGCGAGATGTTCGCCGTGCGCGATCCCTGGGGCATCCGGCCCGCCTATTACTACCGCGACGACGAGATCGTGGTGCTGGCGAGCGAGCGGCCCGTGCTGCAGACGACCTTCAACCTGGAGGTCTCGGACATTTGCGAACTCCTGCCCGGACAGAGCCTCATCGTGGGACGGAAAGGGGAGAGCCGGCTGGAGCAGATCCTGCCGGCGCAGAAGTTGAGCGCCTGTTCGTTCGAGCGTATCTACTTCAGCCGCGGCTCCGACCGCGACATCTACCGGGAGCGAAAGCGCCTTGGGGAGCAGCTCACGGAACCCATCCTGAAGGCCATCGGCGGCGACGTGGCGCACACGGTCTTCTCCTATATTCCCAACACGGCCGAAGTGGCGTTCCACGGGATGACGGACGGGATGCGCAGGCTCGACCACGACGTACGCATCGAAAAAGTGGTCTGGAAAGACATCAAGCTGCGCACCTTCATCACCGAGGGCGCGGAGCGGAACGACCTTGCCGCCCACGTGTACGACGTCACCTACGGTTCCCTGGAGCCGTACAAGGACAATCTCGTGGTCATCGACGATTCCATCGTGCGCGGAACCACCCTGAGGGAGAGCATCTTCAAGATCCTCGACCGCCTGCATCCCAGGAAAATCGTCATGGTGTCGAGCTCGCCCCAAATCCGTTATCCCGACTACTACGGCATCGATATGTCGCATCTGGAGGAACTCTGCGCCTTCCGCGCGGCCATCGCCCTGCTCCGCGACTGCGGCATGCAGCAGCGCATCGACGAGGTCTACCGGGCCTGCAAGTCCCAACCCGTGGCTGCGAACCACGTGCGGGAAATCTACGCTCCTTTCAGCGTGGAGCAGATCAACGCCAAGATTGTGGAGATGCTTCGCCCGGAAGGCATGCAGACGCCGGTCGAACTGGTGTACCAGAGCATCGAAGGCCTGCACCACGCCTGCCCCGATCATCCCGGCGACTGGTATTTCACCGGAAACTATCCCACCCCCGGAGGCGTCCGCCTCTGCAACGAGGCTTTCATCAAATTTATCGACCATGAAAAAGATTGAAGCGATTGTGCGCAAGACGCACTTTGAAGATGTCAAGCAGGCGCTGTTCGACGCCGACATCAACTGGTTTTCCTACGCGGAGGTCAAAGCCATCGGACAGGACAGGGAAGACCGCATCTACCGCGGCGTCATGTACTCCACGGACGTTATTTCCCGCATTGAGATCACCATCGTCTGCCGCGAGCAGTTCGTGGAGCCGGCCATCCAGGCCATCATGTCCGCCGCCCGCACCGGCGAGGTGGGAGACGGGCGCATCTTCGTAAGCGATGTGCTCGACACCTGGTCGATCCGGACCGGCGAACACGGCGATACCGTGCTGCGCGATAAAAAGTAGTGTTCCTTAAGTTAGTAGTAGTGTTCCTTAAAATAGGTTAATTATGAACGAAATAGCTGTTTCGTTGGACACTGTATGGATGCTCCTGGCGGCCATGTTGGTGTTCTGGATGCAACCGGGCTTCGCCCTCTGTGAAGCCGGGTTTACCCGGAGTAAGAATACGGTCAACATCCTCATGAAGAACTTCGTGGACTTCATGCTCGGATCGCTCCTGTTTTTCTTTGTGGGCTTCGGCTTCATGTTCGGAAGCGAAGGGGCCGGATTCATCGGCGCCCCCAACTGGGGCGACCTCTCCTTCTATAAGGGCGAACTGCCCGTGGAAGGCTTCCTGATTTTCGAAACGGTCTTCTGCGCCACTTCCGCCACCATCGTCAGCGGCGCCATGGCAGAGCGGACCAAATTCTCCATGTATCTCATCTACAGCGCGGTCATTTCGCTGTTTATCTATCCCATCGAGGGACACTGGACCTGGGGTGGGGGCTGGCTGAACCAGCTTGGGTTCCACGATTTCGCCGGCAGCGCCATTGTGCACAGCGTAGGCGGCGTACTGGCGCTCATTGGTGCGCTGGCCTTGGGACCGCGTCTGGGAAAGTACGGCAAAGACGGGCGCAGCCGCGCCATTCCCGGTCACAACCTCGCCCTGGCGGCGCTGGGTGTCTTCATCCTCTGGCTCGGTTGGTTCGGTTTCAATCCGGGCAGCCAGCTGGCCGCCAGCGGAGCCGTAAACCGGACGGCCATCTCGCACGTATTCCTGACCACCAACCTGGCCGCCGCGGCCGGAGGGGCCGCAACCCTGTTCCTTACCTGGATCAAATACGGGAAGCCCTCCCTTTCCCTGATGCTGAACGGGATTCTGGCGGGCCTCGTGGGCATTACGGCCGGCTGCGACGTGGTTTCACCCTGGGGCGCCGTACTCATCGGCCTTGTCTGCGGTACGGTGCTGGTATTCGCCATCGAATTCATCGACAACCGGCTGCATATCGACGATCCTGTGGGCGCCGCGTCCGTACACGGTGTGTGCGGCATATTGGGAACGCTCCTGACCGGCCTTCTTGCCACCCATGGCGGCGTTTTCTACGGAGGAGGATGGCATTTCTTCGGTGTACAGTGTCTGGGCATCGCGGTCATCGACCTATGGGCGGCGGCGTGCGGATTCCTGCTGTTCTTCGGCATCAGGAAAGCGTGCGGCCTCCGCGTGGAACCCCGCGTAGAAGAGGAGGGGCTCGACGTATACGAGCACGGCGAGACCTGCTACAACTAAGGCTATTTTAACTATCTTTGCAAAGGAAATATAAGGTTTATCCAATATGTGTGGAATTGTTGGCTATGTGGGAGGGCGACAGGCCTATCCTATTCTGATAAAAGGACTTACCCGGCTTGAATACCGGGGTTACGACAGTGCCGGCGTGGCGCTTGTGGGGGAGGACGGCGCATTGTCCGTCTACAAGACGAAAGGAAAGGTAAAAGACCTGGAACGCATCTGTTCCGCGCAGGACGTGTCGGGAAGCATCGGGATTGCGCATACGCGCTGGGCGACCCACGGCGAGCCGAGCGACGTGAATTCGCACCCCCATTATTCCGAGAACCACAACCTGGCCCTCATCCACAACGGCATCATCGAGAACTACCAGGCGCTCAAGACCGAGCTCTGCCGTCACGGATACCATTTCCAGAGCCAGACCGACACGGAAGTGGTCATCCAGCTCATCCAGTTTATGATGGATACCCGCAAAGTCAGTTGGGAGGAGGCCGTGCCCCTGGCGCTGAACCACGTTGTGGGCGCCTACGCGCTGGTGATCATCGACAAGGAGGAGCCCGACAAGATCATCGCCGCCCGGAAGGGGAGTCCGCTGCTGATCGGTGTGGGGGAGAACGAGTACTTCGTGGCCTCCGACGCATCGCCCATCATCGAATATACCAACAAGGTCGTCTACCTGGGCGAAGAGCAGATCGCCTATATCGAACGCGGAAAGGAACTGCGCGTAACCGACCTCCGGAGCGTGGAACAGACCGCTGAGGTCCAGAAACTTGAGTTGAGCCTCAGTGAGATTGAGAAGGGGGGATTCCCCCATTTCATGCTCAAGGAAATCTTCGAGCAGCCCAGGACCCTGAGCGCCTCCATGAAGGGGCGGCTCCATCCCGAAATCGGCACCGTAACGCTTTCGGGCGTCATCGACAACCGGGAGCGGCTGCTCAAGGCGGAACGCTTCGTCATCTGCGCCTGCGGCACCTCCTGGCACGCCGGCCTGATTGGCAAATACATGATTGAGGAACTCACGCGCAAGCCCGTGGAGGTGGAGTATTCGTCGGAATTCCGCTATCGGAAACCGGTACTGCACCCTTCCGACGTGGTGATCGCCATCTCTCAGTCGGGCGAGACCGCCGATACCCTGGCGGCCGTGAACCTGGCTCGCGAAGCCGGTGCCTTCCTCTTCGGCATCTGCAACGTGGTGGGTTCTTCCATCGCCCGCGCCACCGATTCCGGCTGTTACACGCACATCGGTCCCGAAATCGGCGTGGCCTCCACCAAGGCGTTCACGGCCCAGGTGACCACGCTCTTCCTGTTCGCCCTGAGCATGGCTGAGCAGTTGGGAACCGTCTCGGACGAACATCGCGCGCAACTGGTCTCCGAACTGCAGCTCATCCCCGACAAGATTGCCCGCATCCTGGAACACGACAAACAGATTGCCGACCTGGCCAAGGTCTTTACCTATGCGCACAACTGCCTCTATCTGGGCCGCGGCTACAATTATCCGGTAGCGCTCGAAGGCGCGCTCAAACTCAAGGAAATCTCCTACATCCACGCCGAAGGCTATCCGGCCGCCGAGATGAAACACGGGCCCATCGCCCTCATCGATGAAGAGATGCCCGTGATCGTGATTGCGCCGCGCCGGGGCAACTACGACAAGATCCTGAGCAACATCCAGGAGGTGAAGGCGCGCAAGGGCCGCATCATCAGCGTGGTCACGGAAGGAGACAGCGACGTGAAAGCCCTGTCCGACTGGAGTTTCGAGATTCCCGACACAGAAGAGTGCTTCGAACCCATCCTGTCCATCATCCCGCTGCAACTGCTGGCCTACCACATTGCCATTGCTAAGGGCCGCGACGTAGACCAGCCCCGCAACCTGGCCAAGTCGGTAACGGTTGAATAAACTAATAACCACATTATAACACATGAAACGCTTACTTTCTACCTTGTTTATCCTCTGTACCGTTCTGTCGGCGTTCGCCGCTCCCCGAACGGACCACAGGCATCTGCTTGAAAACATCTGGAACAACCTGCCCGACAAGGAACAGGTGTTCAAGACCGGCGGCGAATGGTTCCCGTATCCGGCCTACTCCGACCGTAAGGCCTGGGACGCGCTCACCGAAGGGGTAAAGAAAGAAATCATCCGCATTGGCGAGAAGGCCGTGAAGGAAGGGATGGAGATCATCAAGCCGTCCTGGTATCTCCAGTGCGAGAAAGCGCGCGACCAGCGGCTCACGCTCCCCACCAAACGCAATTTCCGCAGAGTGGGCGACCTGGCCCTGGCCGAACTGGCCGAGGGGAAGGGGCGTTTCATCATCCCCCTCATCGACGCCATGTGGTACATGTCGGAAGTGTCCACCTGGATGAATCCCTACAACTCCCGCCGCGGCAAGAAGAACCCGCTGCGCCAGCTGCCCGACCCGGAAGACCGTTACATCTCGCTGAACGCGGCCGATGCGGCCAACCGCATGGCCGTAGCCTGGCATTTCTTCCACGAGGAGTTCGACAAGTACGACCCCACCATCTCCAAGACCATCCTGGGCGCCCTCAAGAAAAACACCTTCGATCCCTATCTCGACGAGACCAAGGATGAACACGGACACGGCTGGCTGGGATTCTCCGGAAATGTCGTCAACAACTGGAACACCTACTGCAACATGCAGGTGATTCTCGCGTTCCTGCTGGCAGAACAGGACGAAACCCGGCTCCTGCAGGCGCTCGGCAAGGGCATGCGTTCCATCGACAAATATCTTGACAGCGTTTCAATGGACGGCTGCTGCGACGAGGGACCGGGCTACTGGGACATGGCCGGCGGCAAGGTCTATGACTTCGCCCGCATGATGTATGACGCTTCGGCCGGCAAGGTCGACATCTTCGGCGACTCGCAGGTGCGCAACCTCTGCGAATACAAGGCCTTCAACTACATTGGCGACGGCTGGGTCATCAATTTCTCGGACGGCCAGGCCAAGGGCGACGGCGACCATCTCCTGCCTTTCCGCATGGGCGTGGACCTGGGCAGCGAAACCCTGGTCAACTATGGTCTGTACCTGCAGGCCGACCAGAAGACGGGGAAGTTCAACTCCTCCATCAAATCGTCTACCACAGGCTACCGCGCGCTCGAGGCGTTGCGTTATATGGCGCAGATGCGTGAGGCCGAGAAAAAGGCCCTGGACGATGCAGGAGGCGATTTTAACAAGATGTGCACCATGCTCACGCGCAACATCGGCAGCGTGCGCTATCCCCAGACCGACCAGACCTATCTCCGTAACGGCAAGGGCTGGGTGCTGGGCGCCAAGGGCGGCTTCAACAAGGAATCGCACAACCATAACGACGTGGGTTCCGCCCTGCTCTTCATTGACAACTGTCCCGTAATCGTGGACCTGGGCTGCCAGGTGTACGGCCCCAAAACCTTCTCTTCCGAGCGCTATACGCTCTACCAGAATCAGTCCGACTGGCACAACATCGTGACCATCAACGGCTGTTCACAGCCGTATGGGCAGGAGTACGCCGCCCGCAACTCCAAGGCCGACCTGAAAGCGGGCTTCTTCAGTACCGATGTGGCCGGCGCCTATCCTGAAGCCGCGGCCTGCAACAGTTGGGTACGCGCCTACAAACTTGACGAGAAGAGCCTCACCATCACCGACACCTATTCGCTGAAGGAACGCAAGGCTCCGGACCTGATCCATTTCGTGACCAACGGTGACATCACCCTCGAGAAGGGCTATGTTAAACTGGTTACCAGAAGTTCGGACGGGAAGACCAGCGTCGTAACACGCATCGCCTATCCCAAGACGCTCACGCCCAGCGTGGAGACCAAGGAAGTCACCGACTCGCGCCACCTCAAGGCCTGGGGCAAGCAGATCCATCGGATTGTCTTCAGCACTTCGGCAAAAGCCCCGCTGAAAGGCTCCTACACCTTCAAGTTCACGCGGGAGGACTAAAGCGCCGCTTTGATCTCTTTCTCAAAGATGTCCCGCGCCACGATTCGGTAGTGCGGAAGGTAGCATCCGTTATAAACCGCGCTGTGGTGCAGGATATAGTGCCCGCCGACCATCAGGGAATCGATGAGGGTAAGGTCTTTGTCCGCGTCGGGAATGGCAGGGAAGTGACTCCTGATGACCTTGGCCACGTCCGCCCACTTGGTGGTCCAGGCCTTCACTGTCAGGCGTTTTCCTTCGTTCGCGCTGCGCACGAAGGCGTCCAGAAGCGTCTCGGCGTTCAGGACAGAGTCGAGCACCACGGAAAGGTCTACCCGTACATAATTGCCCTCGTCGCCTACAGGTACGAAACGCTCCCGCGGCACCGGGCAGAGCCCACTGTCCCGTTGAGCACGAAAGACCTCCAGTTCAGACATCAGGTACGACCTGGCGGCATCGGGATGGGGAATCAGATGCCCGGGACCGAGCGCATCCTGGCAAAAACTCTTGTAGATGTCCTGCACACGCGATTCGGGATACTGCTGCAACTGCCGCCCAATGGCGTCCCGTATTGAATCGGGCCGGCAGGAGACCAGAACAGACAATACCGCGAGCCCAACGAGGAACAAATTCTTATTCATAAGAACAAAAATATGCTTTCACAGGGATTATTGCAAGCATAATCTGTATATTTGTAAAGTACATCCAGATCAATATGGAAACAGACAGGATACTTCTCCGTCCCTGGCGGGACAGTGACGCCGAGTCGCTCTACAAATGGGCCTCCGACCCCGATGTGGGGCCCAGGGCCGGCGCTATCGTCGCAAGGAGTATAACAAATTGTTTCATAACGCAGAAGGTTTTAGTAAACGTAACTGCGGAATAACCCAAAATCGTGCCATATACCAAAACGATTCTTTTGCGAACGCGCGGACGGAATTAAAAAGTGGTATATTTGTAGTATGAGAAAGTTTTTCAGAATATGCCGGAACATCTTTGCCGTTCTGGGCGTCGTTGCAACACTGCTGTTCGTCGCCTGGCAGTTTGCAAAACCCTATTTCGACGTTGACATCAATCTGAACTACCTGGGGAAGATGGACGATTATGTGGATTCGCTCCGCACTTCCGGGCCTTATGCTCAGGACAGCACCACGTTCAGCATGAGGATTATTCAGGATACGGTGCAGGCGCAGAAGATCAGGGATTACTTCCAGCTCGACACGCTGTATGCCCCCGATACAGACACCTGGACGAAAGCCGTCTCCATCGGCAGATTCGTGGCCCGCAACGTCCCGCATGACAATCAAAGGCTCTGGCCGGAGTCGGTCGACGCCATCGGGTTGTGGGAGTACACCAAGAATGTAGCTCCCGCGTTCAACTGCCGGCTGCATAGCATCCTCACCTTCGAACTGATGCTCGCCGCCGGACTCGACGCCCGATACGTTACCTGCCTGCCGGAAGATGAGAACGACAACGACTGCCACGTCGTCAATGAGGTGTGGCTGCCCGAACTGGGCAAGTGGGCCATGATCGATTCCGATATGGGCGGGTACTATTTCTCGAACCTGGAAGGGACCCCGCTTTCTCTGCGGGAAATGCGTGAGCACTATATTTCCGGAGAGAAGATGAAGATGTACCCCGGTTTTGAGAACGGCAGCACCCGGAAGAACGAGCATTACGCTTATATGGCCAAGAATACCTACTGGTTCTCCTGCTGGGGCGAATTGTCTTATTTTCAGGAGAATTACAACCACAAAGACGTAATCCGCGACTCCTACATCAACCTCGTTCCCTCGGGCTTTGAACCATTCCGGGTGGGCGGCGGAAACACCATTACAACAGACGCCGACCGCTTCTGGGCGGCACCGGCAAACAGTCCTGCTTTATGAATAGGATTTACGATTCATTTAAGAAGGACATCGAAGAAATTCCGCAAGGAGCGTCATGAATACGAGTGGTATCATAGTAGGCGCAGCGGTGTTCTTCTGCATCGGAATCTGCCATCCGGCGGTTATCAAGATGGAGTACCACCTGGGCAAAAGGAGCTGGTGGATATGGCTTGTCGTGGGGCTTCTGGTCGCCGTTGCCTCTTTGTTTGTTCCAAATCAAACAATCTCAACCATACTTGGCGGCTTCGCTTTCTCTTGCTTCTGGGGCATTCTGGAGATGTTCCAGCAAGAAAAACGTGTGGTCAAAGGCTGGTTCCCGGAGAATCCCAAGCGTCATGAGTATTATGAATTACTAAGGAAGGAGATGAAGAAATGAGCCCGGTATTCACTGCATTGATGATTCCGTTCCTGGGCACCGCCTTGGGATCGGCTTTCGTGTTCTTCATGAAGCGGGAGATGCCGGCAATGGTGCAGAAGGTACTTCTTGGCTTCGCATCGGGCGTTATGGTCGCCGCTTCCGTGTGGTCGCTGATCCTTCCGGCCATCGGGATGGGGGAGGGCGCCTCCGCGGTGGTGTCACCGACGATCGGTCTGCTGGCCGGTTTTGCATTCCTGCTGCTGATCGACTACATCACCCCGCATATCCACCCCTCAGGCAGCACGGAAGGCCCCAAGAGCCGTCTGTCCCGTACGGCAAAACTCGCACTGGCCGTCACCATCCACAACTTCCCGGAGGGAATGGCCGTCGGCGTTGCCATAGCAGGTGCCCTGACGGCCGATTTCAATATGGCCGGCGCCCTGGCGCTGGCACTGGGCATAGCCATCCAGAATATCCCGGAAGGAGCCATTATTTCAATGCCGCTCAGGGCAGAGGGTAATTCGCGTTGGAAAGCATTCGGCATTGGAGCCTTGAGCGGTATCGTAGAGCCTCTCGGCGGCGCACTCGTTCTGCTGCTGGCCACTTCCATCATTGGAATCATGCCTTATATGCTGGCCTTCGCAGCGGGAGCCATGCTGTATGTGGTCGTTGAAGAGCTGGTTCCGGATTATTCCCAGGGCAGACACTCCAATATCGGTACCGTGGGCTTTGCCCTGGGTTTCGCGCTGATGATGGTGCTGGATGTGGTGCTCGGATAATCTTTCACAGGAACTTATTTTCAAAATTATTGTTACATTTGCAGAAACACGATTATTCTAACCCCAAAAAAATGAAAAAGATAATCACCCTTTTGGCCATTGCTCTCGTGGGAGCACTGTCTTTCACTTCCTGCAACAAGGACAAGGAAGAAACGGATGAGATTACGAACACCATGGAGATCCGTGGCAGCAAACTGCCCGTGACCATGGCTATCTATGCCATCTACGACGACTACGTAAACTTTGACATGGATGCCGGCAAGGAGGAAAGCAACCTGCACGGCTATGGTGGCTTCCCGAAATCTTATATTGGGAAGACCACTCAACTCAAGGACGATTTCTTCATGTCCTACAATCCCATGCAAGGCTCTTCCATCAACCCTGTCATCAAGAGTGGAACGGTTACCGTTACCCAGGTCTCGTCCAACAAACTGCACGTGGTTGTGGATGCCGTTGAAACAAACGGAGACAAACTCCTGATCAACTGCGCAGTCTACGACGAAACTAAAATCGATTGGAACACTTTCGAATACACAAAATAAAGCGCGCAAACTCTTTAGCCCGGGCAATCAGCAATGGTTGCCCGGGTTTTCAGTTGCCGAATGTTATATCGGTTCTAACGATTCTGTTTCCCTCACACACGGGCCAACAAACTCACCGGATTCCTGTTATTCCTGGCGGTTCCGACAGCGTTCTGCTCTGTGATTCCTCTCGTCGTTGTGGAGGCTGTCGCCACCTTCGCCGACGTGCAGGAGGGGCATTATTTCCCGATGCATTTAGCCTAACCACAACAGTATCAGCGTTTTATGTTTTTAATCGGTACAAGCGCTTTATTTGCAGTTTTTTGGCATTTTCTGGCAAATACAATCCATTGATTCCAAGTGCTTTGCAAAGCGACTTGTACCGCGGCCTTCCGACACATTTTTTGACCGGAAGGGGAGGGTCACTCCCGTAATACTTCCTTGAACTCCATAATGTCAAGCATTGAGAATAGAACACCATAGATGCAAGCATTCCAACTCTGGTGGAAGTGACCATAAAACCAGTGGGCGAGTGGCTGGCCGGCCTCAAATAAAGTATCAAAGATGCGATCAAGAATAGCGCGTTCTTTCTCGCAGTCTTCCAACAAGGTAACGTCCCTTTTTGCCCATCCCATCAAGCCCTCCTTCGTTATCAATTCGCAGAAGGATGGGGAAGTGTGTGTTACGA
>JAFTEQ010000009.1 GCA_017453565.1 Bacteroidales bacterium | reverse complement strand
AGCGCGACTCGTCCGAAGGCATGAGTTTCACCGAATTCAGCTACCAGCTCATGCAGGGCTACGATTTCTACTGGCTCTGGAAGCACAAAGGATGCATCCTGCAGCTGGGCGGCAGCGACCAGTGGGGCAACATCACCACCGGCACCGAGCTCATCCGCCGCATGGACGGGGGCGAGGCTTTCGCCCTCACCTGCCCGCTCAGCCGCAAGGCCGACGGCAGCAAGTTCGGCAAGACCGAGAAGGGCAATATCTGGCTCGACGCCGAGCGCACCTCCCCCTACGAGTTCTACCAGTTCTGGCTGAACGTGAGCGACGAGGACGCCGAACGCTACATCAAGATCTTCACCATGCTCGACCGCGCCACCATCGAACGCCTCATTGAAGAGCACCGCTCCGATCCCGGCCGGCGCGAGCTGCAGAAGGCCCTTGCCCGCGAGGTCACCGTGATGGTGCACGGACAGCAGGAGTACGACAAGGCCGTGGCGGCCTCGCAGATGCTCTTTGGCAAATCCACCTCGGAAGACCTGCGCAAGCTCGACGAAAAGACCTTCCTCGCCGTATTCGACGGCGTACCGAGCAGCGACGTAGCCCGCTCCGAACTCCCCTGCGGCATCCTCGACCTGCTGGCCGTGAAGACCGGTGTCTTCCCCTCCAAGGGCGAAGCGCGCAAGATGATCCAGGGCGGCGGCGTGTCACTCAACAAGGACAAGGTCTCCGACCCCGAGACGCAGGTGACCGAGGCCGACATCGTGGACGGCAAGTACATCCTGGCCCAGAAGGGCAAGAAGAACTACCATATTATCCGTATTGTCTGATGGAAAAGCCAGCCAGCACCCGGCAGCTCAAGGTAGGCCGCGAGCTCCAGAAAGACCTGGCGGAGATCATCCGCAGCAAGGGCATGGCGGCCTTCGGGGGCGCCATGGTGACGGTGAGCGAAGTGCGCGTGAGCCCCGACCTGTCGGTGGCCAAGGCCTTCGTGAGCATCTTCCCGTCCGACAAGGCCCCCGCCGTGATGCAGGCCCTGCAGGACAACGTGCGCGCACTGCGCGGCGAACTGGGCCGCAAGGTGGCGAGCCAGCTGCGCATCGTGCCTGAGATTACCTTCCTGCTCGACACGTCGATCGACTACGCGGAGCGCATCGAGGCGCTCCTCAAGCAGTGAAACTGCCCCTCTACATAGCCTGGCGCTATCTTTTCGCCCGTAAATCGGCGGGCGTCATCAACCTTATCTCGGCCATCAGCGCCGTGGGCATGGCCGTGGGGACCGCCGCGCTGGTGCTCATCCTCTCGGTCTACAACGGCTTCGACCGCATTATCCGCGACAACCTCTCCGACGTAGACCCCGACCTGCGTGTGAGCCCGGCGGCGGGCAAAACCTTCGTTCCGGAGGGACCCGCCTTCGACTGGCTCTACGAACAGGAGGCCGTGGGTACGCTCTGCAGCGTGATCGAGGAGCAGGTCTTCCTGAGTTACGAGGGTCGTCAGGGCGTGGCCCTGGCCCGCGGGGTGGACCGGGTGTACGAAGAGGAGATCGACCTCTCGCAGCACCTGGCCGCCGGGGAGTGGGTCCTGCGCCGGGGCGACGTGGCCTTTGCCGCCTTGGGAGCGGGCCTTGCCGGCAAGATGGGCATCCATCCCCGCTTCCTCACCTCCATCGAACTCTACTACCCCGACCGCAGCGCACCCTTCTCACCCGCACGGCCCCTGGCCTCGCTGCACCACGAAAAGGTCTGGCCGGGCAGCCTGCTCACCGTGGGGAGCGACTGGGACGAGGAAACCATCCTGCTGCCCATCGAGACCATGCGCCGCCTTACGGGCTATGGCGAAGAAATCTCGGCCGTGGAAGTGCGGCTCGCTCCGGGTCTGCAGCACCCCAAAAAGGCGCTGCGCCGGCTGAAGCTGGAGATGGAGGCGCAGTTCGGGCCCGGTTTCCGCATTGCCGACCGCTATCAGCAGCACCCCGCCCTCTACAAGATGATGCGCTACGAGAAGGCGGCCGTCTACCTGATTCTCATTTTCATTGTGCTGATCATCGCCCTCAATATCTTCGGCTCGCTCTCTATGCTCATCATCGAGAAACGGGAAGACCGGCAGACGCTCCGCGCCCTGGGGGCTTCGGAACCGCTCATCCGGCGCATCTTCGTGCTGGAAGGCTGGCTCATCTCGTTGCTCGGAATGGCTGCGGGGCTCGTGATCGGGGTGGCGCTGGCGCTGCTGCAGCAGCATCTGGGTCTGGTGAAGATGCCGGGCAACTTCCTTGTGGCGGCCTATCCGGTGGTGCTCCGCTGGACCGACGTGCTCCTTACCGCGGCGGGCGTGGGACTCATCGGACTGCTCGTCGCCCTCGCCCCCGCTTCCGGCACCCGGGACTATCGGTCGTAACTGTCGATACTGATGGCATCCGGCCTCTTGAATCGGCCCATTCTCCAATATAGCGACAAACGGATGTTGCGGCCGAGGCGCTCCACGCTGCGGTGCTGGCTGAAGCCGTCACCGGCAATATAGCTATCGCACGCCGTGGCGGAGTGCAACAGGTCCGAACCCGTCAGGCTCACACCAAGATGGAGTTTCTGGAAATACCGCGACACACTCGCCTCCCAGGTGGGCTCCAGAATGGTTTTTGTCCTTTGCACCAGCTGATCGGCCGGCCTCAGGCCCAGGGAAGAATGAAGTTCATAACCCGATAACAACGCATTTGCAGAAAAGAGGCCGGAGAAGAAACCGCAGACGGAAGGAGCGTATTCGTTAACATAATAAGAAGCCCGATTCCAATGCAACCACAACGAAAAAATAATCTTACTGTTGACCTGGCCATTCAAACGGGCACTCATAGTCTGCACGACACGCATATCCAGGTTGACCCAACTGGTCTGGGCCGAGTTACCGGCAGCAACGGTGGTATAGCGTTCCAAAGATTTGTCCGTCCGGGTTATGGAATACGAGATATCAAGGGAGCGAAAATGCGGGAAGCGCAAATCGCGGTTATAACTCAGCATGCCATGATAACTCTTTTCGCCCTTTAGCGCAGCGTTACCCGTGCTCACATTATCCTTATCTGCGATATCCATATAGGGATTCAACTGATCCATCCTGGGCCGACGCACCATAGAAGATGCGCTCAAGGAGATGCGGTTATATTTCTGACGCCAGGACAGTTGTCCCCTCGGAATCAGGTTATAATCAACCCCTTGCCCACTGGTAGACAGGCTCTCCCCCTTCAAAAGAAGAGACCAGGACAGCTTTTTGGAGGGCGTATTCCCCAGATAAAGGGCATCGGCATAGAAGATGTTCTGGGAATAATCCAATCGCCGCGTATCGGCCACTGTCGTCTGATAAAAGGATTCGCTCTCATACAGACGGCCACGCCAGCCCACTTCACCCAGAAAAGACCAGACCGGCTTACAACGGGTGTCGCGAAAACGGAGCGTTGTCTTAAAAGCGTGCTCCTTAGAGGAGTTGTGCGCAGAAACACGCCAGTTTTCATCGGGGCTGCCCTCCTGCGTATAAAGAAGGATCTGCCGCTCTTCCGATTCGGAATTGCGGAAGGTATAGAGCATCTCAAAACGGTTCCGTCCCCAGCTCCGGTCAAAGCGGACACCGGCATTGAGCTTCATAGGAGAAGAAGTGTCGGAATGGGAAACCGTTTTCATCGTCCCCATTTGCGTGTCCTGATAGCGTATTCCGTCCGTTTTGTCCGAAAATAGGGAAAAGGAGATCTTTCCCTTATTAGAAAACAGCGGCCGGAAGATGTCCAGGCCCAGATGATGGGCGTTGGAGTTGGCCCAGGAATAAGAATCTGTTATCTTCAGGTCATATGTGGTGCCATCAAACTGTTCCCGTCTGGTGCATGTACGCCTTCTGGGGTCGTTGGCATGGGTATAACCATAATCGACCGCCGCTCCCACCAGCGGCATATTAGAGACTGCGTCCGCTCCGGCTCCGGCATTGCCACGGACATCCGAATCGGCACGCAATTCTGCGGCTGCCCCATACGGTAACGGGCGGCTCAGTCGGAGCAGCAGTATCGGTGCATCATTCCGGTATTCGGGAGAACCGGGAAGGACCAGTTCAATCCGAGACAGATAATCTGATTGAATAAACGACATGGGATACTGACGGCGGGCATTGATGATGCCGCTTTCGCTGTCATCGACCAGAATACTCCGTATGGGGGTCTGTTCATACACGAGTTTTCCGTCGCGTGCTGAGACCTGAAGACCTGGGACCTTCTTCATCATCTCAGACATGCTCAGGTTTCGTGCGTCCGGGTCAGCCTTCACATTATAGACGAGCCGGTCCGATTCCTTCCGGAGCAGGTTCCGCGCCGTCACCCTGGCCTCCCTAATCCGGTTCTGCCTCAGCGAATCCAACTCCGCACGGGACGGCTGCGCCAGAACTGGTGTCCAGAAATCATTGCAAATAAAGAAAATGAAAAAGAATATAAGCCCTTGTTTATATTCCGCCATGATCCTCGATATAATCATGCAAATCCCCAACTGTTATAAATAATGCACAGTGATCAGAGATATTGCTGATTCCAAACTCATCTTCCGTGAATTCTAATTAGAAGTGCAACAATGGTAGATAAGAATTAGCTTCTGTAAAGATATGACTATTTCCACAAAATTCCTATCTTCGTGCAAAGAATCGACCAATGGAATCATTCACATTGAATCTCGTCATTATCATCATCTCCTTGGTGGCGATAGGGCTTGCCGTCTTCTTTGCCCGCAGTCGCGAAAAGGAGCGGCGCGAGGGCGCACGCAAACTGGAGGAGCGGCAGACGGAACTTGCTTCTGTCAAGGAGGAAAAGGCCGGCCTTCAGGCCCGCCTGGACGCCTTTGAAGCTGCGCAGAATGAACAGCAGCGCATCCGCGAAGAGGCACAGAAGGAACTCGACCGCCAGCGCGATGAGGCCTTCCGCCTGGAACGCGAACAGATGGCCCGGGCCCTCGACGAGATGAAAAAGGAGTTCAAGATCATCTCGGCCGAACACAGCGACCGTTTCAAGCAGCAGAGCGCCGAACGCATTGACGAACTACTCAAACCCGTGAAGGAGAAGTTCGACAAATTCGACAAGAGCGTGCAGGACGCACAGATCAAGTCGACCCAGAGCAACTCCTCGCTCGAAGCTCTCATCAAAACCCTGATGGAGCAAAGCAAATCGGTGGGAGAGGAAGCGCGCAACCTGGCGGACGCCCTCACCGGCCAGAGCAAGGTGCAGGGCGATTTCGGGGAAATGCTCCTCACCGACCTGCTGCGTTTCTCGGGCCTCGAGGAGGGCATCAACTACAGCGTGCAGGGCGTCATCACCGATGACCGGGGACACGAGATCAAGAGCGAGAGCGGCGCCACTATGATTCCCGACGTGCTGGTGCATTACCCCGACGGAGGCGAGGTGGTGGTCGATTCCAAGATGAGCCTCACCGATTTCGCCCGCTGGGCGGCAGCCCAGACCCCGCAGGAACGCCAGCAGGCGGCCAAGGCGCATGTGGCGAGCGTACGCAAGCACGTTGACGAACTGGCAAAGAAGGACTACGCCTCCTACATCCCCGAGGGGCACAGGAAGATCGACTACAACCTCATGTTCATCCCCATCGAGGACGCCTTCCGCCTCATGCAGGCCGAAGAGCCGCTCCTCTGGCAGGAAGCCAAGAGCCGCGGAGTGCTCATCGTAAGCCAGATGTCGCTCTCGATCGTGCTCAACATGGTGCTCATCTCCTGGCGCCAGCACGACCAGCAGCAGAACATTGAAGAGGTCTATGCCACCGCTTCGGACCTCATGACCCAGCTTTCGGCCTGGATGGATCAGTACAAGCGCCTGGGCGAGGCCATCCGTCAGGCCTCGGCGGCCTATGACAGCACCACCCAGCACCTTACAACGGGTAAGCAAAACGTCATCCAGAAGATCGACAAACTGGAGAAGATGCACCTCAAGCCCAAAAAGGCGAAGGAAATCAAGGCCGGCACCCGCATGGTGCGGGGACAGGTTTCCATTATCCCCCAGGAACTCGCCACAGGCCTCGACGCAAGTGACAATGAAGATGAAGAATAGGAGATGAAAAGATTAGCCGTATTTGCCGCCCTGGCCCTCGCGGCCGTATCGCTTGGGGCGCAGACCCCGGGCGGGGGCATCAGCGAGGAGCAGCTCGCCGCAATCCGTCAGGGTTACGCCGGAACACCCTCCGACAAGGCCCTGCGCAACGCCCTGGGCCAGGCGTCCCTGAGCGTCCTTGCCCAGAACGCCGAGAACGTGGGCCAGCCCGACGACAAGTTCTCCGACATCGTGCCCACCAAAGGTATCACCAACCAGAAGCAGTCGGGCCGCTGCTGGCTCTTCACGGGCCTCAACGTGCTGCGGGCCGCAGCCATCCGCGACCACAAACTGGGCGACTTCCAGTTCTCGCAGAACTTCCTCTTTTTCTACGACCAGCTGGAGAAGGCCAACCTCTTCCTGCAGGGGGTGATCGACACCCGGAAGAAACCCTTCGACGACCGCGAGGTAGACTGGCTCTTCCAGAACCCCATCGGCGACGGCGGACAGTTCACCGGCGTGGCCAATCTGGTGAGCAAATACGGACTGGTGCCAGCCGAGGCGATGCCCGAGACCCTGCATTCCAATGCCACCCGTCCCATGAACACCCAGCTCAAGACCCTGCTGCGGCAGGACGGTCTGCGGCTGCGCGAGGCGAAGGGCGACCTGCAGGCGCTCAAGACCGATATGCTGCGCGAGATCTACCACATCCTGGCCCTCTGCCTGGGGGTTCCGCCCACCGAGTTCGAATGGCAGGGAAAGACTTACACACCCAAGTCGTTCTGCACCGAAATGGTCAGTGCCGACCTTGAAGGCGGCTACATCATGGTCATGAACGACCCCTGCCGACCCTACGGCAAGGTCTACGAGATCGAGTACGACCGCCACGTCTATGACGGGCAGAACTGGCGCTACGTGAACCTGCCCCTCGACCGCATCAAGGAAATGGCTATCGCCTCCATCCGCGGCGGCGACGCCCTCTATTTCTCCTGCGACGTGGGCAAGTACCTCGACCGCAAGCGGGGCACGCTCGACCTGCGCAACTTCGACTACGAGTCGCTCCTGGGCGTGTCGTTCACCATGGACAAACGCGAGCGGGTGCTCACCCATGCCAGCGGATCGTCGCACGCAATGACCCTCATCGCCGTAGATGTGCGCGACGGCAAGCCGCAGCGCTGGATGGTAGAGAATAGCTGGGGCAAGGAAAGCGGCTTCAAGGGCCGGCTCGTGATGACCGACGAGTGGTTCGACGAGTATATGTTCCGCCTGGTGGTGGAACGCAAATACGTGCCCGCAGACATCCTGAGAATGATGGAGCAGAAACCGGTGAGGCTCCCTGCCTGGGATCCCATGTTCCTGCCTGAAGAATAAAAAGACATGACCCAAACACTTTTGGAAGGACTCCGCTACATAGGGGTCGATGACCTGAACCTGGATTTATTCGAGAGCCAGTATGCCGTTCCGGAAGGAATGGCCTACAACTCATACCTGATTGAAGACAAGAAGATTGCGATTCTCGACACTGCCGACGCCCGCTGCTCGGAGCAGTGGAAGCGGAACCTCTCGGAGGCCCTCTCCGGACGCAAGCCCGACTATCTGGTGGTTCACCACATGGAGCCCGACCACTCGGCGCTCATTGCCGACACCCTGGCTGCCTGGCCGGAGCTCAAACTCGTGACCACCGACAAGGCCGCCGCCATGCTGGGACAGTTCTTCGAAGGCCTCGAACTCGAAGGGCGGCTCATCAAGGTAAAGGAAGGCGACAGCCTGTCCCTGGGCCGGCGCTCGCTGCACTTCTACCTGGCGCCCATGGTCCACTGGCCAGAGGTCATGGTCTCCTGGCTCGACGGCTCAGGAGCCCTTTTCAGCGCCGACGCCTTCGGCAAGTTCGGCGCCCTGCAGACCTGCGGGTTCTGGGGCGATGAAGACGACGACTGGGCCTGCGAGGGACGCCGCTACTACTTCAACATCTGCGGCAAATACGGCGGCCCGGTGCAGACCCTCCTGAAAAAGCTGGAAGGGCTGGATATCAAGATGATCTGCCCGTTGCACGGCCCCATCCTCCGCAAGGACCTGGGCTACTACCTCGACCTCTACCGCACCTGGAGCAGCTACGGCGTGGAGACGCCGGGCGTGTTCGTGGCCTACGCCTCCATCCACGGAGGAACGGCCGAAGCGGCCCTGCGCCTCGCGGATATCCTGAAGGAGAAAGGCTGCCCCAAGGTGGCCACCGCCGACCTCACCCGCGATGACATGGGCGAAGCCGTCGAGGACGCCTTCCGCTACGGGAAGATGGTGCTCGCGGCCGCATCGTACGACGCCGGCCTCTTCACCCCGGCCTGGAACTTCCTGCACCTGCTGCAGGCGAAGGCCTGGCAGAAACGCACCGTCGCCCTGGTGGAGAACGGTTCCTGGGCTCCGTCAGCCGCCCGCGTGATGCGCGAGATGTTCGCGCAGATGAAGGACGTCACCGTGCTGGAACCCGCCGTCACCATCCGCAGCCGCATGAAAAAAAGCGACATTCCGGCCCTCGAGGCCCTTGCCGACGCCATCCTGAACGCATAATTAATAAGATGAAAAAACTCCTCCCCCTCTGCCTCGCGGTCCTGTTCGCAGCCGCCTGCGCGCCCGCTGCAAAGTATGTAACCCTGAACGGAAAAGCCATCGAAAAGGTCCGGAAAAACATCCGTCCCGGGGAAACCCCGGCCTACGATGCACTCATCCGCAAGGCCGACAGCTTCCTGAAAGCCAAGCCGCTCAGCGTCACCATGCAGACCGTCACACCTCCGAGCGGCGACAAACACGACTATATGAGTATGGGCCCCTACTGGTGGCCCGACCCCAGCAAGCCCGACGGACTCCCCTACATCCGCCGCGACGGGCAGCACAACCCTGAAATCAAGAAGATGGAATCGCGCACCTTTCTGGGCAAGACCGTCGACCGGGTGAACACGCTCGGCCAGGCCTGGTTTTTCTCGCGAGACGAAAAATACGCTGCCAAGGCGGCTGAACTGCTGCGCGTGTTCTTCATCGACGAAGAGACGAAAATGAACCCCAACCTCACCTATGGTCAGAGCATTCCCGGCATCTGCACCGGACGCGGCGTGGGTCTCATCGACACGCACGGACTGGGCGGTATGATGGACGCGCTGCTCCTGCTCGACTCATCGAAGTCGTGGACAGCCGCCGACAAGAAGGCCATGCAGGCCTGGATTGAGGCGTTCTATACCTGGATGCTGGAGAGCGAGATCGGCAAGGACGAGGGCCGGGCAAAGAACAACCACGGCTCCGCCTACGATTTCCAGATCTGCGCCTACGCCATCTACTGTGGCCATCCGGAAGTGGCGCGCGAGCAGATCGAGAAGGTGACGCGCAAGCGGATGGACGAGCAGTTCCCCGCCGACGCCTCCCAGCCCTGGGAGCTTGCCCGCACCAATTCATGGGGCTATTCCACCATGAACCTGAACATCTGGATGGAACTTGCCGCGACGGCCGAGGGCCTCGGCATCGACCTCTGGAGCTGGAAGAACGACAAGGGCGTGGGCCTTAAGGATGTGGTTGAATGGTACTTCCCCTTCCTGCGCGGCGAAAAGCCCTGGATCAAGAAAGACATCAACCCCAAGCGCAGTGCCGGCAATATCCACCGTATTATGCGTGAGTACTGCCGCCGCTACTGCCCCGACCGCCTGGGCGAATTCGAGCAGCAGATTTTCACCTTCACCGGCGACACGAAGTACAAGACCGACGTCCCCGTCTACAACCTGCTCTATCCGCTCGACCGGTAGCGCAGCCCGGGCCTGGCGGCCTTCGCTTTACACATCGCGGCCCGGCCTTCCACCGGGGCTTCTTCCATTCTCGCATCCTGCGTCCCCGCTGCGCGGGAACTTGTCTGCTGCGGGTGAGAGTCGCCCCTAACGGAAGGCCGGCGCCGCTCATTGTCCCGTGGGGCGTAAAGGGCTGGCTCTCAAAACTATCGCACAATAAAATGCCCCGATTTTTAGCATTTTCTTTCGTTAAGCGATTGTAAATCAACGTATCGAACCCCACGGCTCCCTGTGTCGTCCGTTCCAAAGGCCGCACACCTGCCAGACTAATGTGCCCTGCAGGCCATTCTATGGCCTTTTGCCCCGGCAGGTCCGCAGGTGTTTTTGCATACCTGCCATCTATAGCCCCGCTCGGTGAGCAAAACGGCCTCTCCTGCTCACCAGAAGTTAATTATGATCTGCCCGGTGAGCAAAACCCCCACTCGTGCTCACCGCAACGCCCGCCGCGAGGAGAGCCTTCACCACAGAGCCCCCTAATCTGTGGAGGCTAAACACCTGAACAACAAACTCTTCCCAGATTATCGGCCCCCTCTGCAACAGGGGGCCGACAGTCAATGATTCCGCTGACAGCCAGCCACTTATCCTCCATAACTCATTTGACAGACGTGGCACTCTTTCAGAAGTATTTCTCGTTGGGGCGGGGGTGGAGCGGCCGGGGCCCGTATCCACCCTCGGATCGTTAGAGGGAGGGGCCCGGCGGAGACAAGTTCCTGCGCAGCAGGGACGAAGGAGCCGACGCGCGAGCGAGCGAAGAGACAGGAGCACTGTCTCTTCCGAGCGAGAAGGAGGAAACGAACGGAGTTCGTATCCGCTGGGAGGGATGAGCGAAGCGAAGGCTCCCGGCCGCTCCACCCCCGCCCCAACGAGACGGCCGAAAAAAAGAGTGACCTATCAGGGAGGGCACTGAAAAAGGTGCCCAAACTAAAGTCCTCTGACAATTAAGACAATCGAAGGATATCGAGTTAGTTCGGTATCCTTCGATTTTTTTCGATTCTCAAGAAGTCTATTGTCCGATTTGAGGCTATATTTTGGGATT
>JAFTEQ010000002.1 GCA_017453565.1 Bacteroidales bacterium | reverse complement strand
TGTATTTCGCCTTGGATAGGTAACATAACTCTTTGATTTCCAAAGGTTAAGTTACAAAAAATCGAGGAAATATCCAAATAAATTGAACATTTCCTCGAAATTTCTAGGCGACCTCTATAGGGACTTTTTCAGTGCCCTCCTTCACCAGCCGCCCTCTTTAAAGAACTGTCGTTAATCCTGATAGGTAAGCGTAATGCTCTGGAAGGACACCTGACCGGTTTCGTCACCCACCTGAACAACAGTAAGGCGGTATGCCGTATTGATTGCCGTTCCCGTAAGATTGAATGTCATGGCCACGGGGGACTCCTTTGTCCCGGTGACGCGCTGACCGGCTCCGCCTGAAACCGTTGCAGATGCAAGGGCGGTCTGGTAATCCGCATCGGAGGGGTCTGCGGTATGCAGGTCGGTCGTAGCATCGGTCACAGCCACACAGCAGGGAGCGGAGCCTACATTCAAGACCACCTTGGTGAGCTTCAATCCCGGAACAGCCGGGAGTTGCATGTAGTCGCCGTACGTAGAACCTATCCTAAGACCGGCACCTGTCGTAATGCGCAAATAATTACTATTGTCAAGGCTCGAAACATAAAGATAGAAATACAGGGAAGTGAGAGTGGGCATATAGAAATAACCCGACTGTCCTGTTTTCCTCCACGTTGCCGCTGCCGGTTCAATGGTACTGCCAAAGGAGCCGCTGCTGCCGTCGCCGTAGAACGGCCATCCCAGACCGGTACCGGAGGACTTGGATCCGTTTGAGACCGTGAAGGAAAACTCCAGCGGAGAAGCATAAACGAACGTGGGCAAGACCCAGTCGGAGCCTTCCGTTCCCAAGTTATAAATAATGTTCTTAGTGGGCACCCAGGAAGCGTCGGAAGCCTTGACCGCCGACTTTCCGTCTGCGTCATAGAAAGTAAGGGTAATCCCGTTGGAATAGGTCTGCGGAATAATGGGGAAATAGTAGGTCCCGGCCGCAAAGGCGCTGCCGCTCTTGGGCAAAAGGGTCATGGTAGTAGCAGGACTAAGTGCTCCCACATAATCAAGCGTAGACGGATCAAAACACGGGAAGCCGCTCACAGTCTCGCCGTTGTTGCCCGTCACTTCAATGCGAACAATGTCTGTCCGCGAAAGCGTGAGTTTCAACATGGGGAACACGTTGCGCATGGTGGCGCTGCCGGCAGAAATGGCCCCGATGGATGTGTTGGCATTGGGCACCGTGGCGCCGGAGCTGCCGTACGGGAATTCATCGGCCGCCAGATAGAGCGGCTCGTCAATCTTGGTCCTGATTCCGTTGTACGTCGTATTGTATGACGACGAACTCCGGGAAGGATACGAGACATACTTGGGCGCGAATCCGTCGGGGACATCAAAGGTAAACGATGCCGAAGAGCCGGAAACAGAGGTCGGAACCACATCGGTAATGGCGTCCCATTTACTGGTGCTCTCGTTATAGGTAATGATGGCCACCTTGTCGGAGGCGTTCCAGTTCACGGTGCGGTGGTCGCCGCCCAGGTTGGTACGGGCCGGAGCGGCCTGCTGGTCACCCGCCACGAGGTTGGGTTCAAACTCGGCAGAGACAGTCCAGGTCTTGACTCCTGCAGGAGCCTGACCATTGTCTTTGGCGCAAGAGAGAGCCGCCACGGCTGCCGCGGCGAGCAATGCAAAACGGAAAATCTTTTTCATGGCGCAGTCCTCCTTACCAGACAAAAACAACTTCATCATTGTCGAACGCCTGGTTTGCCGCGTTCGGAGAGGCACAGAGCACGCCCGCAGACTTGAGGGTCACCGCCTGGCAGGAAGGCATCTCATACCTGGGCCGGGCGGATTTTTGGCTTAGTTTGGTTGTTACCATTATATGATACAATTGTTTGGTTTCCAACAAAAGTCCTTCAAAGTTAGGAATCTTTTTTCAACTTCACAAGACAGCTCCCCTTGAGCGGCGCGTCACTCTTTCCTTTGAGCGAAAGACGCCTCAGCACGCTCCCCCACTGACCCCGCAACGCCTTGTCCGTAATCTCCATCTCGTCCAGCTCCGGAGTAAAGGGGCCGTCGAACGAAAGGGCAAAGCACGCATCTCCGTGTACAATGAGCACTTCGCCTTTGCGCACCGTCCGCCCGGCAGCCTGCTGCCCGGGCAGAAAGACCGCTCCGTCCACGAGGAAATGGATCTCGTCCGGGGCCTTGCGCTCAGAGAGCACCCAGCGGTCCGAGATCTCCAGCGAAGGCTCACCAGGAGTCTCCGAGAGACGCAGGGTGCGGACCCAGGATTTACAGGCGGCCTCTTCCGGGAAAGCGCCTGCGAGGTCCTGGCTAAAGACATACCCCTTCTTTGCAGGCACAAAGGAAACGTCCCGTGCAACATATTCCTTTCCCTGCATCTCTTCCACGCCGTTGGGGAGCGGCGTGTTGTGCCAACCCGCCTGCATGGTCCAGAGGGTGTAGCGGCGGGGGCCGAAAGTGGCTGCCGTGTAGGTCTCCACGCCGGGATCCACCAACACCGGCACCGTATCGCAATAGAGCACGAAAGAGCCCACGTCGTTGTGGTTGTGGTGCTCGCCGTTGTTGCCCGCCTTGGCTCCCAGGAACCAGCCCGAGGCGTTACGCAGGAAACACTGCTGCGTCTGCGGATACCAGGTGACCGCGGGCACTTGTTCCCTAAGCGAGCGGTGCACCGCTTCAAATCCGCGGGCCTTCACTTCTTCGTTGAGCCGCCGCACTTCGCGGCGGATCTCGCCGTGGGCGCGCAGGTCCTCCAGTACGCGATAGCCCTCGTCGTCGCCCACCCGGGGCGCAGAGAAGCTCTGCCTGGCAATGTCGCCGCAGCAATAAAGGGCCATATCGGTAAGCTCCTTGCTGCGCATCACCTTGCCTGTGCGCCAGACGAGCATCACACTGCGGCCGCTGCGGGCGTTGGCATCGGCAAAATTGGCACAGAGGTCGCGCCCGGTCGCACGTTCCTTGCCTGCATAGGTGCGCGAAACATAGGCCCCCATGGATTCTATGAAGTCGTTGGGCATCACGTCGAACTTGCCGCCCGACGCATCCTTGAGCAGCTGCAGATATTCCATCAGGCGCGGAACGGACTGGCCCCAGTAGGTGGAGCCCTCGTCGCAGGCGCCGTCCGGGGCGTAGTCACGAAGGTAGTTATCCACGGCCCGCACGCTTTTGCGCAGCGCCGCCTGCAAGCGGGCCGGATCGTCTTCCATAAGCAGGAATGCCGTCATTACCCCGTGGGCGCACCAGGGCGTCCAGTTGTTCATTCCATCCCGATGGAAACCCAGCCACCAGTTCTGCTGGTCCTGCTTCTCGTCCAGGAAAGGATCCAGGATAATGCGGCGGGTGGTCTGGAGCAGGGTCTCGGAGATGATGGGCGAAATCTTGTCCACTTCTTCGCGCAGCAGGTACCAGAAAACCGGGATGGTGGCCGCGTGCCGGGCGTTGCCCAGGGCGATGCGCTCCCCTTCAAAAGAGGGCAGCTCGCGGACTGTCTGGTTGGAGTGCGACCAGTGCCAGGAGGTGGCGTAGAACCAGAGGCCGTCGGCAATCTGGGGCAGGAACCGGCCGGAGCCCTCGGCCAGTTCGGCCATGCAGAGGTCTATGAAGGCCGAACGGTTGGCCCCCTCGATGCGGCGCATCGCCTGTTTGTCGCCCGTGGTGTGCAGGGCCAGGAACGAAGAAGCCGGAATGTGCTGCCAGCGGTAATCCAGCAACTTCTCTCCCTTGGCAATCCAGCGTTTTTTCTCCGTCTGGCCCAGAAACTTGTCCCAGCCGGCACGGTCGGAGTAGCGGGGATAGGGCATCCAGTCGCCTCCGGGGTGGAAACTCTGCGCCACGCCGGGCTCGGCGTATTTGCGCTCGAGCAGGGTGGCGCGCCCTTCGGCACGCAGCAGGGTATGGGAAATCAGGAGGAGCAGCAACAGGGCCGCACGGAAAGAATGTTTCATCAGCTTTGACATGTTACAAATATAAAGAATAAATGCATATCTTTGTACTTGCCATTTGCGGGGGGTATCCGCCCCACGGCTCCGGCCGGAATGCGGATTGAGAGAGTCCCCTTGAACTTGATGCGGTTCATACCGCCGTAAGGATGCAGACTATGCGACATTTTTATCTTTCCCTGGCGCTTCTGTGCGCCTTCTGTGGCAGCGCGGCTGCCCGCCCTTCCCTCTCCGACGACGACCGTCCGGTCCTCCAACTCGACAGCGCAAGCGTAGTGACGGCACGTGCCACCCGGCTTACGCCTATCGCCTACACCACCCTGCGGGCAAGCGAACTGAAGGCCGCCGCGCCCGGAGAGTCGCTGCCCATGACCCTGGGACAGCAGCCATCGGTCGTAGCCACAAACGAAGGCGGCACTGGCCTGGGCTATAGCAAACTCAGCGTCAGGGGCGTGAGCGGCAGCCAGACCAATGTGACCCTCAACGGCATCACCCTCAACGACGCCGAATCGCAGGAGGTGTTCTGGGTGAACATCCCCGCCCTGGGGTCCTTCCTGGGGTCGGTGCAACTCCAGCGGGGGCTCGGCACCTCCAACAACGGCCCGGGCGCCTTCGGGGCCAGTATCAACATGAACACCACGCCCGCAGGGGCCCCCGCCGGTGCGGAAGCGGAGCTCTCATACGGCTCGTTCAACACCCGCACTGCGCGCCTTTCCGCCTCAAGCGGACTGCTCCCGCACGGCTTTTTCCTCCAGGCCGCGGCGGCGCTGCAGAAAACCGACGGTTACCTGCGCGGCGCCTGGGCGGACGTGCATTCGCTCTACCTCGCCGGCGGCTGGATGAACGCCCGAAACAGCCTCAAACTCACCCTCCTGCACGGCTCGCAACATACGGGCATCACCTGGGAGGGCATTCCCCAGTGGGTCTACGACGCGGGCCACAGCGACTTCAACCCGGCCGGCGCCAAATACGACACCTCCCTTTATGGCAGCGCAGCCGAAGCCTGGGCGGCAGGCGCCGTCGATTCCTACTACCCCAACCAGAGCGACAACTATCGGCAGACGCATCTGCAGCTGAGCTGGATCCACAGCTTTGCGGGCCTGCCCCTCACCTGGGCCTCCACCCTCAACGGCAGCCTCGGTTACGGCTACTACGAGCAGCAGATCCTCGATTTCGGCGGTCCCGGGGCCGATGCCGTGACGCGCGACATCCTGGACAACACCCTTCTGGTGGGCCGCAGCGCCCTCTCGTACAGCGCCCCCGCCTGGAAGGCCGAGGCAGGACTCTATTTCTCGAGCTACAAGGGCCTGCACCGGGGCATCACCCTGTCGCCCGAAACCACGCTCTACGAAAACGACGCCTTGAAACCGGAAATCAACGCCTGGGCCCGGGCAGAATGGACCCCCCGCACGGCCACCCTCTACGCCGACCTCCAGTTCCGGCGCGTGCGTCACTCGATGCAGGGCCCCGATGAAGTGGGGGCGGTGCTCGATTTCAACGAAACCTGGCTCTTCCTCAACCCCCGGCTGGGCCTTACCCTCCCCCTGCAGGGTGGCAGCAGGGCCTACTGCTCCGCAGCGCTCGCCCACCGCGAGCCCGCCCGCAGCGACCTGCAATCGGCCGCAGAAACCGCAGCCGCAGCGGCGCCCGGCGTGGATATCGCCTATCCCAAGCCGGAAAAGATGCTCGACCTGGAGGCAGGCTGGTCGCTGGAAAAACCGGCCTGGTCGCTCTCCGTAGGGCTCTATGCCATGGAGTATTTCGACATGCTGCTCGAAACCGGGAAGATCAACTTCGCCGGCTACACCGTGAAAGACAATACGCCTCGGGCATGGCGGCGCGGCGTGGAAGTGTCGGGCGCATGGCAGGCGCTTCCGTACATGAAGTTGCATGGCAATCTCACGCTCAGCACCAACCGGATTAAGGAATACACCGCCTGGCTCGACAATTACGACGCCACATGGACCCCCATCGCGGCACAACCCCAGGTGAGCGAAAGCTACCACAACACGCCCATGCTCCTGAGTCCCTCGGCCGTGGGGCTTCTCGGTGCCGCCCTGCAGCCCTGGAAGAACGCCCGCTTTGAACTGGACGCCAAGTTCGTTGGCCGGCAGTACTGGGACAATACGGGCTGCGCGGACCGCTGCGTGCCCGCCTACTGGACCGGCCGTTGCAGCCTGGAGCAGCGCTTCCCCATCCGTCGGGGCGAACTGAAGCTCTCGGCCCACGTGGACAACCTGCTGAACCGCCGTTACTACGCCTATGCCTGGGTGTGGCGGGCCGTGGTGGCGGGGACACCCGTGCAGAGCGAAGGCCTCTATCCACAGGCACCCCGCAGCGGCAGCCTGCGCCTCGTGTGGTCTTTCTGATTTGACGCGAAATCGCTATCTTTGCAGCAGCACCAATAACACGGAACATGAAAACCAGACTCTTCTGCCTTTGCCTCCTTTGCCTGTTCCTGCTGCCCGCACGCGGTGCGGAATACAGGACCGAGAAGGACATCTCCTACACCGCCAAGACCGACGCCTACAGCCGCGAACGGCTTAAACTCGACATCTACCGCCCTGAAGATGCGCGCGACCTGCCCGTCATCGTCTATTTCCACGGCGGCGGACTCACCCGGGGCAACAAGGGCATCCCCGCCCCGCTCAAGGAGCAGAACCTGGTGGTGGTGGCCGTCAACTACAGGTTCCTCCCCACCGTAAGCATCGACGATGTGATCGACGATGCGGCCGAGGCCGTCGACTGGGTGTTCCGGAACATCGCCCGTTACGGCGGAGACCCGGCCAAAATCACCGTTTCAGGCCACTCTGCGGGCGGTTACCTTTCACTCATGCTCGCCCTCGACAAGAAAAGGCTGGCCCGTTACGGGGCCGACCCCGACAAGGTGATGCTTTACGCCCCTCTGAGCGGGCAGGCCATCACCCACTTCAACGTGCGCAAAGAAAAGGGGCTGAGCGCCTTGCAGCCCACCATCGACGAGTACGCCCCGCTCTACTGGGTACGCGGCGACTGCCCGCCCATGCTTCTCATCTGCGGCGACCGGGAACTGGAGATCTACGGACGCTACGACGAGAACCAGTATCTGGCCCGCATGCTCAAACTCAACGGGAACAAGCAGGTCTGGCTCTACGAGATTGGCGGCCACGGCCATTCTCCCATGGCGAAACCCGCCTGGCACATCGTCCTGAAAAAGATTCAGGAGCTTACCAAATAAAGAGCGAAAGCAGCAACTCCAGGAAACGGGCGTCTTCTTCGGTGAAGGCGCCTTTTTCCGTACTGTCGATATCAAGCACGGCGCACACGGCCCCGGAGACATCGTGCACGGGCACCACGATCTCGGAGCGCGACTTGCTGCTGCAGGCAATGTGACCGGGGAAGGCCTCCACGTCGGGCACCACCAGCGTGCGGTCCTGCGCCCAGGCGCTGCCGCACACGCCTCGTCCACGCGCGATGCGCAGGCAGGCCGGATCGCCTTGATAGGGGCCCACCACCAGGCTGTCTCCCTCAACGCGATAGAAGCCCACCCAGAAGAAGCCCATCTCCCTATGGATGAGCGAGGAGAGGGTGGCCATGCGGGCCACGGGATCGGACTCCCCTTCCAACTGCAGGCGCGCCGCATCGATCAATCTTTGGTAGCGGAAAGCCCGGAGCGAAACATGGCAGTAGCCGCCGGGGTTCTTTTCCAGATAGTCCTGGTGGTATTCCTCAGCTGGATAGAAATTCCGGAGCGGCCCCCACTCTACCGCAAGGGCGGCGCCGTACCGGGCCTGCATCTCGGAAAGGACGGGCGCGGCTTCACGGGCGGACGCCTCGTCGCTCCACCAGATGCCCGAGCGGTAGCGCGTTCCCACATCGGGCCCCTGCCGGTTCACGGCCGTGGGATCGATGAGCGCAAAGTAAAGCTGGAGCAGCAGCGGAAGGCTCACCCGCTCGGGGTCGTAGGTCAGCTGCACCGTCTCGGCAAAGCCCGTGCGGTCGGTATAGACCTCTTCGTAGGAGGGGTTTTCCCCGTTGCCGTTGGCATAGCCGGCCACCACGGAGGAGACGCCGTCCACTCCGGAGAAAAAGCGGGCGACGCCCCAGAAGCAGCCGCCTGCGAGATAAAGGGTCCTTTTCACACTCATTCGTTTTCCATTTCGTAAGTTTGCGTTTCTCCCTCGATGATTTCCTCGTAGCCGCTCAGGGCTGCGAAGGGCGAGAACTGCGCCGCCCGGGCCGCCATGGACATGCGCGCATGGTGGCGGGGCTCCGGGTGCGGGAGCGCGATGATGTCTTTGTAGGGATTGTTCATTGCCTGTGTCCTCCAATCTGATTGTTGCGCTCCATGGTGGTGGCGCCTTCTTCGAAATCCATCCCCCGCAGGATGGCGTTCCGCCCGAAGCGCCTGCGGATGTTCAGGATGGCCTCCTGCTGCGCCCGCTCGCGGCGGTCGCTGCGCTCCTGTTCCTCCGCCCCGAACAGGCTCCCCTGCTCGGCGGGACGCTCCTCTTCCCGTACCACGGCGGCCGCCACCACGGAGAGGCGCCGTACCGGCAGGGACGCGTCCACAATGCGTTCGAAGAGGGCCGAGACCGAATCGCGAATCTGCTGCGACGATGAGGTCCAGCGCCCCAGGCGGGCCGTTCCGTGCACCGGTTTACGCTGGCGGTCGTCGTAGTGGACGTTCAGCACCAGACGGTCGGTGAGCAGCCGCCGCTCCACCAGGGTGAGCGAAAGCTGGTCGGCCATCTCGGTCGCCACCACGCGCGCCCGGTCCTTGCGGTAAGGCGTGGGGAGAACCTGTCCGCTGCCCACACTGGCCGAGGCGGGTTTGTACGCCTTGATGTCGGCGAGCGTACAGGGTTCCCAGCCCCAGGCGTGATCGATGACAAGCTCGGCTCCCACGCCGAAAAGCTTATAGAGCAGGGCCTCGCTATGCAGCGCCGGGGCTTCCCCCAGCGAACAGCGGGCCACATCGCCCAGCGTGTGCAGTCCCGCCGCCTCGAGCCGGGCCGCGATGCCGGGTCCCAGACGCCAGAAATCGGTGAGGGGCCGGTGCGTCCAGTATTTGCGGCGGTAGCTCTCTTCGGTGAGTGAGGCGATGCGCACGCCGTCCGCGTCGGGCTGGGCGTGCTTGGCTTCAATGTCCATGGCCACTTTGGCCAGGTAGAGGTTGGGGCCGATTCCCGCAGTGGAGGTGATGCCGGTTTCGGCCAGCACCGTGCGCATGAGCCGCGCCGCGAAATCGTGGGCGCTCAGGCCCAGCGGCTCCAGGTACGAAGTAGCGTCGATGAACACCTCGTCGACCGAGTAGACATGGATGTCTTCGGGCGTAACAAAGCGCAGATAAATGGAATAGACCTGCGCGCTAACCTCCATGTAGCGGGCCATCCGGGGCGGGGCCACCATGAAGTCGATGCCCAGGCGCCGGGCTTTCTCATTCACTTCGAACAGGCGCGGCCGGCCCGGAATGCCGTAGGCCTTGAGCGCGGGCGATACCGCCAGGCAGATGGTTTTGTCGGTCCGTTCGGGGTCGGCCACCACCAGCCGGGCCTTCAAGGGGTCCAGACCACGCTCCACACACTCCACCGAGGCATAGAACGACTTGAGGTCGATAGCCAGGTAGGTTTTCATTTCAGTGCGCGCAGCCTGATTTCGTAGAGCCGGGGCCAGTATTTACCCGTGAGGAAGATGCGCCCCTCCTTTCCCTTTTCGCCGGGCAGGTAGGCGATGCCGTTGAGTACGTCGGTTTCGGGCGTCCGGAGCGAGGGGGGCAGCAGGCCGCTGCAGTCTACGGTGGCCTCCACCTTGCCCGATTCGGGATTGATGACGACCACCAGGTCGGTAGTATAGACATTGGCCCAGATGCGGCCGTCAATCCATTCCAGCTCGTTCAGCAGGCGCAGGGGCCGCCCGTCGAGGGTGACGTTCAGGCTCTTTTCGAGCCGGAATTCGGGCGAGAGGAAATAGAGCCGCGACGAACCGTCGGAAGCGATGAGTGAGCGGCCGTCGGTGGTGAGGCCCCAGCCCTCGCGGGGATAGGAATAGGCCTGCAGGTAGTCGAGGCTCTGCGCGTCGTAGACGAAGGCCAGGCGGTTGGTCCAGGTGAGCACATAGAGTTTGCCGTCCAGCACCACGGACCCTTCGGCAAAGTATTTCCGACCGAATTTGAGCCGGCGGAGCACGGTGCCGCTCTCCAGTTCGACCTTGCGCAGCGAGGACTCGCCGTACTGGCCCGTGCTTTCGAAGAGTTCGCCCCCGTGGAAAAAGAGGCCCTGGGTATAGGCGGAGGTCTCGTGCGGGAAGGACTGCACCACCTCCACCCCGTAACGGCGGGGCGCCCCGTCGCGGCAGCAGACCGCCAGCGGGACCAGGCAGAAGAGGAGGAGGATGAGCATCCGGCGCATAGAGCAAAGATAATTATTTTCCCGACATCTCGCAAAAAAGCGTATCTTTGCCGCGAATAAAAGGTGGGACGTTCCATCGCCCGCAAGGGAGGAAAGTCCGGACAGGAAAGGGCACCCCGCTGCGGAAAGCGCAGGAGGGAGCAATCTTTCGGAAGCCGTAACAGAAAACGACCGCCCGCAAGGGTAAGGGTGAAAACGCGAGGCAAGAGCTCACGACCGGCGACGGCGACGCCGCCGGGGTACGGCACCGGGGCCTGCAAGACCAAATATACCGGCAGACGAGGGCGGCCCGCCCGATGCCGGGGGGTAGGTTGCGAAGATAAATGATGGAATTAAAAACAGAAACCGGCTTACGGTCCCGCCTTTTATTCTTTTCTATTCGGCAAGGCGCGCCTGCAGGTCGTAGTCGCCCGCTTCCGTAACAAGCACATCGAGGAAGCGTCCCTTCCAGACGGAGGGGTCGGTCCCATCGGGCAGGCGCACCAGGATCTCCCCGTCCACATCGGGACTCTCCCATTCGGAACGGCACACCAGGGTGCGGCCGTCGAGCACGCCGTCGCAGAGCACACGCACCCGGTCCCCAACCCGGGATTCATTGAAGGAACGGGAGATATCGGCCTGCATCTGCATTAAGGTATCAAGCCTGCGGCGCTTCTCTTCCTGCGGTATTTCGTCGGGATAACGGGCCGCCCCGGGCGTTCCTTCCTCTTCGGAATAGGTAAAGGCGCCGAGGCGCTCGAAACGGGCTTCCCGCACAAAATCCAGCAGTTCGTCGAATTCTTCCGGCCCCTCACCCGGATGGCCCACGATGAGGGTGGTGCGCAGCGCGACGCCCGGCACTTCCTCGCGGAAACGACGTACCAGCGCCCGGGTGAAAGCGCCGTCCACGTGGCGGTTCATCTTCTTCAGCACCGGGTCGGCCACGTGCTGCAGCGGGATGTCGAGGTAACGGCAGACCTTGGGATTGTGCGCCATCTGCTCCAGAACGTCTTCCGGGAAATCCTGGGGATAACTGTAGTGGATGCGCAGCCATTCAATCCCCTCCACCGCCGAAAGTCGCTGCAGCAGTTCACCCAGAGCCCGGCGGCCGTAGAGGTCGAGACCGTAATAGGTGGTGTCCTGGGCAATGATGAGCAGTTCCTTCACGCCCTCGGCGGCAAGTCCCCGCGCCTCGGCAACCAGATCTTCCATGGGGACCGAACGGTGTCTTCCCCGGATGGCGGGGATGGCGCAGTAGGCGCAGCGCCGGTTGCAGCCTTCCGAGATCTTGAGGCTCGCATAGGGCGGTGCGTCGGGACCGCGGAAACGCTTCGTCTGGAGGGCCGGGTCGGCACTGCCCCCGAGCGCCCGCACCACGGGATCGAGCCGTCGGGCGCCGAACCATTCGTCCACCTCGGGGATGAGACCAGGCAGTTCGGAAGCGTAACGCTGTGAAAGGCAGCCGAATACGATGAGGCGTCCGGCAAGGCCTTCCCTGCGGAGCCGTGCGGCCTGCAGGATGGTGTTGACCGATTCCTCCTTGGCGTCGCCAATGAAACCGCAGGTGTTCACCAGCAGGAAATCGACCGGTCCTTCCGCATCCTCCTTCTGAATCTCGAAGCGGGGTGCAGGCAGACGGGCGAGCAGATGCTGGGTATCTACGGTGTTTTTGGAGCAGCCCAGCGTGATGACGCGGACGCTAGGCATCCTCGCCGGCGGGCTCCTCTTCCTCGGTGAAGTCGAGCGAGGCGAACTGCACGAGTTCCGTGTACCAGTCTACGATCTTGCGCATGTGCGAGAGGTAGAAGCGCTCGGCGTCATAGCCGGGAACGGCCTTGTCGAAAAGGGCTTTGATTTCGGCTTCCGGCGCTTTTGAAGAGGGCACCGGCGCGCCCACAAGGGCCTTTTCGAGGGCCAGGAAGACTTCACGCAACTTGAGTTCGCCTTCATCGGTGTAGATGGCGATGTCGGCAAGCGTGGTCATGCGGTTGCGGCCGTCGAAAACGGTGCGCCGCTTGTCGGAAAGGGCCTCGGCGATGGCTCCGCCGCGGGCCTGGGCCACATAGCGCCAGAGTCCGTGCTGGCCCGATACGGCCAGGATTTTGCTCAGATCTGTTTTCATATTTCGTCTTTGTTTGTGTTCTCTTGTAAAAAAGCCTGCACCAGAGCGTCGGTGCGGCGCTGCAGGGTGCGGGGCGAACGGTCGTTGCACAGGATGCGCTGTACGCGGGCTGGATCGATTTCCGGCTGCGCCGCGAGCCGCTGCGCCGATTTGGGGTTGCGCGCCAGACGCTGCTCGAGCGGTGCCGTAACCAGCCAAACCTCATCGAAAAGGCCGTCGAACTGCGGCTTGTCCAGCGCTACGGCGCTCTCGAAGACCACCGCCGGGAGGCTCTTGGGAAGGCTTTCCCGCCAGGCCAGGAAATCGCGCAGCACTTCAGGGTAGACCACCGCCTCCAGGGCGGCGCGGGCACGCTCGTCTTCAAAGATGATCCCGATCTCGGAGAAGGGTCGGCCGATGGCCCGCTCCACCCGCTCCCGAAGACCGGGAACGCTGTCGTAGAGGGCCTTCGTCCGGCTGTCGGAATCGTACACCGGCCAGCCAAGACGCTTCAGGCGCGCACAAACCGTCGATTTCCCGCTGGCGATACCGCCGGTGACCAGGATGGTCTTCATGGCCGTGCGAGTTTTTCCACGCAACTGCAGACCTCCGGCTCGAAACGGCAGTCTATCACCCCTTGGGGAAGAGCGCCGGCACGGAGGGCGCAGCGGCCGCTGCGGGAACGGGCGAATTCGGCGTAATCGACGTGGCAGGCAATCTTGCCCGCAGGGTCTTCCACCAGCGGAAAGACGCAGCGCAGCACCGCCTCGACCGTAGCAGGGTAAACCACCAGCTCCGTGCCGGATGGCACCCCGGTGGCCACCACGGGCAGGGTCTGACGCAATTCCACATAGCGTGAAACCAGGCAGCTGTACGACACGGTCTGCTGCGAAAGCCGCAGGCCGTAGGGCGCCTCCAGCGCAACCTCGCCATGGATGTCGCCCCGCACGTCGCGCACGTCGATGAGGGCCGTGGGCACCATTTCCAGGCGGCGCAGCACATCCGGAGCGCCGTACACCGTCACGGAATCGGGCGAGAAGACCATTTCCGACAACGCCGTGTACTGGGGCCTGAAGGAAATGGAGGTGAGCCCGCGCACCGCAACGCGGCGGCAGTTTTCCTCGGCGAAGCGGAACTGGAACTGCTCGCTGAAGAACGACTCCACATGCACGCCGGGGCCGAAAAGATCGGCGGCGTAGCGCTGCAACTGGGCGGCGGAGATGCTGAAGAAATCGCCCTCCCGGTGCGTGAAATCCGATGCGTCGAAGCGGACGGTCAGATCCTTCCTGCGGGTAGAAAGCCGCACCAGGCGGAATCCCGACGCCCGGCAGCGGGCCGTCACCGTCACCGCCTCGGCGCTGCGGGCCGCCCGGCCCTCGATGTTACTCTCTGCCACGACGGGCACGCTCACGATGTCATAGTTGACCCGTGAGAGATTGAGCACCAGCCAGCTGACGAAACTCAGCAGCAGGCACGCGAGGAGGGCGGACCAGTTTTTCACGGAATCCTGCCGGGATACTTACTGCTGGGCGGGGGCGTCGGAGTAGTCGCGCACGATCGAGTTCTTGTCGAGGCGCAGCTTCACCTCTCCGTCCACCTTGATGAGGATGCTGTTGCTCCCTTCCGGAATCTCGGCCACGGTGCCGTAGATGCCGCCGGCGGTCACAACCTTGTCGCCCTTCTTGAGCTGGTTGCGGAATTTTTCCAGTTCCTTCTGCTGCTTGCGCTGCGGACGGATCATGAAGAAATACATGACGCCGAAGACGGCGATGATCATGAGCCAGAAACCGGTCTGGCTGCCTCCCTGCGGCTGGGCCGCTGCCTGGAGCAAGGTAATAAGCGCGTTGGTCATTGCTGTTTGCTATTTGTGTTACTTTTCTATCATCCGGTCGAGCAGGCCGTTCACGAACGAGCGGCTCTCGGGCGTACTGTACGATTTGGAGATTTCCACGTATTCATTGATGGTCACCCGGGCGGGCAGCGCCGGGAAGGCCTCGGCCTCGGCGAGTCCGCACACGATGAGGGCCAGGTCGGTGGTGCAGATGCGGCTGCGGTCCCACTTGGGCGTGCGCTCCGCAATCCCCGACACATAACGGTCGAAACCGTTGAAGGCCGTCCGAAGGAGTTTGGTCACGAAGGCGCGGTCGCTCTCGAGGCCCGGTTTGTCGGAACATTCGCTCAGGAACAGGGGCGGAAGGCTCCAGCGCTCCCCTTTCCCCAGGGCTTCCACGCTGCGGCAGCACCAGGAAAGGGCGTAGCCCAGGTCGTCGTTCCACCAGATGGAAAGGTCTTCCAGGATGGCCTCCAGGTCGGGGTCATCTTCGAATTCATGCTCGAAAACCTTTACCCAGAGCGCGGCATCCTCCTTCAGGGAACGCGTCTCCGACGCCATATAGGCCTGATAGTACTCGCGGGTGCGGAGCCTTTCGTACAGGCTGCGCAGGAACGCGTCGTACTGCTCCCAGGAAAGTTGCTTGCGCGACAGGAGCTTCTGGAAATCGGGGTCTTCGCCCAGAAGCGGCGCAAGGGCGTTTTCCGCGAACTTGAGGTTGGGATTGCGTTCCTCCTCGCTGGGATGGAACTTGCTCCTGGCCGCTTCGATGCGGCTGCGCGCTTCCTGAGTGAGGGGCCCCACCACGGCCAGCAGGAAAAGATAAAGGTCGCGGGTGGCCTCCAGGCTGTAGTCCAACGCCCGTTCCGCCTCCTTCAAGCTCATACCGGGATTTTCCGCGAGGGAATAAACGGTCTTGAAGGCCTTGATCCGGAGGATTCTACGATTGAGCATCTTTTTCAAACAAAATTTACGCAAATATAGCACCTAATCCATAAAAAAAATTAAATTTGCACGAATAACGAACAAAAAAAAGATATGTATAGGGACAACAGGGACGCGCCCTATTTCCAGGAGCGCAACGCCGAAGACGTATTCTCCAAGCCCGTCCGGGCCGGGAAGCGCACCTACTTCTTCGACGTCAAGTCGACGAAGGGGAACAACGATTTCTATCTCACCATCACGGAAAGCAAGCGCCGCCAGAATCCGGACGGCACTTTCCTCTATGACAAGCACAAGATCTTCCTCTACAAGGAAGACTTCGAGAAATTCAAGGAAGGGCTCGACGAAGTGATCGAGTATATCCGGGAGCAGTGCTTCCACGGAGAAATCCCCCAGAGACCCGAAACCGAACCCGAGCAGGAGCAGGACGCGTTCTGATGGGTTCCATCCTCCTCAAGGGCGTTACCATCGGGGATGAGCGCAAGGACGTGCTCATCGACAAGGGAAGGATCTGCAGGATCCAGCCCGCAGGGTCGTGCGAGGCCTGGGACCTCGCCGGCGACATCGAAGTGATGGACTGCAGCGACAAGGTCGCCCTCCCGGGATTCATTAACATGCATACACACGCCGGAATGGCCCTCATGAGGGGCATCGGCGAAGACATGGTCTTCCAGGACTGGATCCGGAAGATCTGGAAAATCGAGGCGGGCTTCGACTTCGACTACGTGTATTGGAGCGCGAAGGTGGCCTGCATCGAGATGATCCGCACCGGCACCACCACCTTCAACGACCAGTACTGGTTCTTCCAGGCCTGCCAGAAAGCGGCCTCGGAAATGGGCATCCGCCCGGCCGTGGGCTACGACATCATCGACCACGGTGATCCCGAGGAGGCCAAACGGCAGATGGAGCAGTGCGAGCGCAAGTACGAGGAGGTGAAGGACCAGTGGGATTCGGAAGGCGCCATCTACGAACTCGCCTTCCACGCCATCTACTCGGTGAGCGAGCCCATGATGATCTGGGCGGCCGATTTCGCCCGCAAGCACGACCTCCCGCTGCACATCCACCTGAGCGAGACGCTCAAGGAAGTGGAAGACTGCAAGGCGGCGCACGGCGGGCTCACGCCCGTTGAGTATCTCGACGCCATCGGGGTGCTGGGGCCGAACCTGCTGGCCGCACATTGCCTCTGGCTTTCGGAACACGACATCGAACTGCTCGCCAAACACGGCGTACACTGCATCCACAACATCAACTCCAACACCAAGCTCTCCTCGGGCTACCGCTTCCTCTACAACGAGCTCCGGGACGCCGGGGTCAACGTGTGCATCGGCACCGACGGCTGCGCCTCTTCCAACAACCTCGATATCCTGGAGGCCATGAAGACCTCGGCCCTGTTCCAGAAGGCCTGGCGGAGCGACCCCAAGGCCCTTCCGCTCAACGAACTTCTCGACATGGCCACCGTGAACGGGGCGAAGGCGCTTCGCATCGACAGCGGACGTCTGGTGGAGGGGGCCCTTGCCGACATCAGCCTCATCGAGACCGACAGCTGCTACTTCCTCTCCCCCGGCCCGTTCCTGGCGAACCTGGTGTATTCCGCCCACTCCGACTGCATCGACTCGGTGATTGCCGGCGGACGTTTCGTCATGCGCAACCGGGAGATTCCGGGAGAACGTGAGATCCTCCATGAAGCCAGGCAGGCCCTGGCCAAAATCAAATAACACTGAAATGGACGAAAGAATCAACAAAATCGACACGGCCGCGCAGTTCATCGCGTCCCGACTCGAGGGCCGCAAACCCCTCGCCGCCATCATCCTCGGCAGCGGGCTGGGCGAACTGGCCGAAATCATCGAAGACCGCATCACCATCCCCTACACCGAAATCCCCTGCTTCCCCGTGTCGACCGTCATCGGTCACAAGGGCAACTTCATCTGCGGATTCCTGGGCGGGAAATGCGTGCTGGCCATGCAGGGCCGCTTCCACTACTACGAAGGCTACGACATGTCCACCCTCACGCTGCCCGTGCGCGTCATGAGCAAGCTGGGCGTGCAGTTCCTCTTCGTTTCCAATGCGGCGGGCGCCCTCAACCCGGAATACAAGGTGGGCGACACCGTCATCATCCGCGACCACATCAACTTCATGCCCAACCCGCTCATCGGCCCCAACATGGAAGACTTCGGTCCGCGCTTCCCCGACATGACCTGCGCCTACGACCTCGAACTCCAGAAAAAGGCGCTCGAGATCGCCGAAGGCATGGGCATCAAACTGCACCGGGGCATCTATTTCGGCGGATCGGGTCCCTCCTATGAAACCCCGGCCGAGGTGCGTTTCTTCCGTTCTTCCGGTGCCGACCTCGTGGGCATGTCCACGGTTCCCGAGGTGATTGTTGCGCGGCACTGCGGCATCCGCGTCTTCGGCATGTCGGTGGTGACCAATGTCTGCAACACCCAGAACGTGGAGCGCAATTTCAACGACGGAGAAGATGTGGTCCAGCAGGCCGGCGCCGCCACCAAACGGATGATTCCGCTGTTCACCAAACTCATCGAATCGCTCTGATGGACCCCCGGATGGCAGCCATAGAGGCGGCCGCAGAAGCCCTTTCCGCCCGGTTCTCCGGGCGCAAGCCCGTCGTGGGCATCATCCTCGGCAGCGGACTGGGCCGGCTCGCCGATGAGATCGAGGATCCGATCGTCGTACCCTTCGTGGAACTGCCGGGCTTCCCGGCCGCCACGGCGGTGGGCCACAAAGGCAATTTCATCTGCGGCTTCCTGGGTGGGAAGTGCGTGCTCGCCATGCAGGGGCGCTACCATTTTTATGAGGGTTATCCCATGGATACGGTGGTGCTCCCCATCCGCATCATGATCCTGCTGGGCATCGGGTATCTGTTCTCCTCCAACGCCACCGGCGCCATGAACAAGTCGTTCCGCATCGGAGACCTCATGCTCATCCGCGACCACATCAACCTGCTGCCCAATCCGCTCATCGGCCCCAATCTCGACCGCTTCGGCACGCGTTTTCCCGACATGACCTGCGCCTACGACCTGGAACTTCAGGAGCGCATGCTCGCCATCGCGGCCCGACAGAAAGTGGAACTGCGGCGCGGCATCTACGTTTCCTGTTCGGGCCCCACCTACGAAACCCCCGCCGAATACGCCTTCTACGCATCGATGGGGGCCGACAACGTGGGCATGAGCATGACGCCCGAAGTAATCGTGGCGCGCCACGCCGGTGTGCGGGTCCTGGGCCTTTCCATCATCACGGACCTGGCCCACGAAAACGAAGACGACTACATCACGGACGAAAACGAGATCGTCCGTCAGGCCGACCTCGCTTCGCGTAAGATGACGGCGTTGTTCCGCGCGCTAATTGCCTCGCTCTGAATCCAGGAACTCGATAAAACCGGGAACCGACAGGTCGTAACCGCGCGGCCCGGCGAGCACCGTGCCGTCTGAAGAAAGGATGAGATAATAGGGCTGGGAATTGACCCCATAACGGGTCCGCACCAGATAGCTGTTGACCTGCCCCACCTGTTTGAGCGTCCGTCCCGTTTCCGAAACCTGCCATTCCGACTCCGGAAGGCGGGTTTTGTCGTCGACCGGCAGGGCCACCAGCACGAATTCGTCGCGCAGGCGCCGCAGCACCTCGGGATCGCTCCAGACGCGCGCTTCCATCTCACGGCAGTTCACACAACCGTAACCCGTAATATCCACGAATACCCGTTTCCCTTCTTTTTTCGCGGCTGCGAGCCCCTCTTCTATGCTGGCATAACCCTGAAGACCGTGCGGCAGCGCAAGCGTGGCGTCCGTCGGCTCCTGAGCGCCTGGCACGGCCGCCGGCGCAGCGCCCAGCACGAAGGTCTGAGACTCCAGCGGAGGCAGATAACCCGACAGGGCCTTGAGCGGAGCGCCCCACAGACCGGGCAGGAGCCAGAGCACGAAGGTAAAGTCGGCGATGGCCAGGATCAGGCGGCCCAGGGAGATATATTCGAGTTTCTCGTCGTATTTGAAACGGAGTTTACCCAGCAGGTAGAAGCCAAGCAGGGTGAAGCACACGATCCAGATGGCCAGGTAGACCTCGCGCGGCAGGATGCCCCAGTGGTAGACCTGGTCGGCCGTGCTCAAGAACTTGAGGCCCAGGGCCAGTTCGATGAAACCCAGCACCACCTTCACGCTGTTCAGCCATCCGCCGCTCTTGGGCAGATTCCCGAGGAGCGAGGGGAAGAAGGCTAACAGGGTGAAAGGCAGGGCGAAGGCCAGGCTGAAGGCCAGCATGGTGACCATAGGCACCCAGAACTCGCCCGAAGTGGACTTGATGAGCACCGTACCCACGATGGGGCCTGTGCACGAGAACGAAACAAGCACCAGGGTGAGGGCCATGAAGAAGATGCCACCCAGGCCTCCTTTCTCCGAATTGCGGTCCGACTTGTTCACCAGGCTCGAGGGCATGGTGAGTTCGAAGGCCCCGAAGAACGAGGCGGCGAAAATCATGAAGACCGCGAAGAACAGCAGGTTGGGCAGCCAGTGGGTGGCGAGCCAGTTGAAGATGTCGGCCGTAACGGCACTCCCGCCCAGCACCCAGGTGAGACCGATGATCAGGCTGATCGGTACGGTGTAGAGCAGTACGATAAAAAGACCGTACATCGCCGCGTTGAAGCGGCCCCTGCGCTTGTTCCCTGCCCGTTTCAGGAAGAAGGAAACCGTCATGGGAACCATGGGGAAGACGCAAGGCGTCAGAATCATGGCAAAGCCCCAGAGGATGGCCTCCAGCACCAACAGCCACAGATTGGCACTGCTGGCGGGCACTGTTCCCTCGGGGGCTTTTTTCAGGCTGGGAGATGCCCCCTCGGGGACAGAGCCCACCTGACGCACAGCCAGCCCAGAGCTGGCAGGGGATGCCTCCGAGGAGGCCTCTCCCCTCTTAACAGCCTCCTCGGAGGCATTGCCTGCCACCTTGGAGACGACGGCGTAGTCCCATTCTTCGGGACTTCCGCACTGGTTTCCGTAGCAGTAAATCCAGCTGAGCGTGCCGTGCACCTCGTCAAAAGGCCCGGATGGCGTCCCGGTGAGCACGATCCGGGGGGTCCCGTCAGCACCGGTCTGCACCTCCGAAGTCCACTGAACGCTGGGACCGCGGCCAAACTGCCCCGGCATCTGGGCCGAGACTGTCTGCAGGCCCGCGAACATGACCAGGACTGTCAGGAAACTGCGGAAAGCCTTCATACTAATTTATTTAGCGTAAGCAACGCTGCGGGTTTCACGGATGACGGTGATCTTCACCTGTCCGGGATAGGTCATCTCGTCCTGGATCTTCTGGGCGATATCGGCCGAAAGGCGTCCTGCCTCATCGTCGCTCACCTTCTCGGCGCCCACGATGACACGCAGTTCGCGGCCGGCCTGGATGGCGTACGACTTGGTCACGCCCGGATAGGCGGCGGCCAGGTCTTCCATGCCCTTGAGGCGCTTGATGTACGATTCGATCACCTCGCGGCGGGCACCCGGACGGGCGCCGGAAATGGCGTCGCCCACCAGCACCAGCGGTGCGATGATGCTCGTCATCTCCATCTCTTCGTGGTGCGAACCGATGGCGTTGCAGACGTCGGGCCGCTCCTTGTACTGCTCGGCGAGTTTGGCTCCCAGCAGGGCGTGCGGCAGTTCGGGATCGTCTTCCGACACCTTGCCTATGTCGTGCAGCAGACCTGCGCGCTTGGCCACCTTGGGGTTCAAACCCAGTTCCGCGGCCATGATGGCGCAGATGTTGGCCACCTCGCGCGAGTGCTGCAGCAGGTTCTGACCGTAGGAAGAACGGTATTTCATGCGGCCGATGAGTTTTACCAGCTCGATGTGCAGGCCGTGAATGCCCAGGTCGATACAGGTGCGCTTGCCCGTCTCCAGGATTTCGTCCTCGAGTTTGGCGCTCACCTTGGCCACCACCTCCTCGATACGGGCCGGATGGATGCGTCCGTCGGTCACCAGCTGGTGCAGGGCCAGGCGGGCCACTTCGCGGCGCACCGGGTCGAAGGCGCTCAGCAGAATGGCGTCGGGCGTATCGTCCACCACGATCTCCACGCCGGTGGCCGCCTCGAGGGCGCGGATGTTGCGTCCTTCACGACCGATGATACGGCCCTTGATCTCGTCGTTGTCGATGGGGAAGGTGGTCACGGCATTCTCGATGGCCGTTTCGGTAGCCGTCCGCTGTATCGTGTTGATAACAATACGTTTGGCCTCCTTGGCCGCATTGAGCCGCGCCTCGTCCATGGTATCGTTGATGTAGGCCTGCGCTTCCGTACGGGCCTCGGCCTTCATGTTCTCCATGAGGACGTTCTTGGCCTCCTGCGCCGACATCCCCGCCACGGTCTCAAGCTGTTTGTTCACCTGTGCGGTAAGGCGTTCGCACTCCTGCTCCCGGCGTTCCAGCTGTTCGCGCTGGGCGTTGAGCTGCCCCTTGAGGCTGTCGAGTTCGTGCTGACGGCGGCCGAGTTCCCCGGACTGCTGGCCCAGCTGCTGTTCGCGCTGGCGGAGCCGGTTCTCGGTTTCCTGAATCTTTCCGTTCTTCTCCTGCACGTAGTTCTCATGCTCGGCCTTGAGCTGCAGGAAATGCTCTTTCGCCTGCAGGATTTTCTCCTGCTTGATGCGTTCTCCTTCCATTTTCGCCTTTTCTACCAAGGCGTCGCGGCGACCCTTCATAGCGAGCCTGCGCACGAGTATGTAGATGGCCAAGGCGACGATTGCGCCCGCTGCGGCCCCGATGAAAAATAACAACATAGTTCTATTTTTTTTATCAAAACTTGTCAAACAAAAACAGCATCCCCGCAAAGCTGCGCAGATGCTGTCTATACAAAACCGCCAGTTCCCCTCAGAAAATAATTTCTGTACGATTTGGGCTCCGCCCCGTATCAGGCTTCCTGTCCGGCAGGCCTGCCATCCCCGGCACGAGCGACCCGGTTCCTTGGAACTTGTTGTTTCAGCGGACGGAACTAACGGTCGGTCTTTATGTCATTCAGATAGGCGTCCAGCGATGCGGCAAGGGCCTCGAGTCCGGCCGTCGACTGCTCCGACTGCTCGCGGAGCGAAAGGGCCGAAACCGACTCGTTGAGGGCCACGAAAATGAGTTTGTCGACCCGCTCGAGCTGGGGGAACTTCTCATCGTACTTGGCCAGGCTCGCATTGATGCGTTCGGCCGCCCGGCGCATCAGCGACTCCTGCTCGGGGCTCTTGGCCTTGAGCGAGAATTCCTTGCCGGCAATCTTCAGTTTGATGCTCTGTTCCATACCCTAATGCTCCAGCAGTGCGATGCACCTGTCGATTTCCCGAATCAACTTGTTCAAGCGGTCCCTGGCCTCGGCATTACCGCCTTCGGCCATAAAGGCGCCCTTCAACTTCTGGGTGTCTATCTGTCTGTTCAAATCGGCTATCTGCGTCTTGCAGGCTTCCACAGCCTCCTGACTCTGCGCGAGGCGCTCCGCGAGCCCGTCGGCACGCTGGCGTTCACCTTCGTAGAGCGAGATCAACTTGGCGATGTTCTTTTTCAGACCCTCAAGTGTCATCCGGCAATAAAAACCTACTTTGGTGCAAACTTACGAAAAAAAACATAGACTTCCAATATAACCCCGGCTAAAGGCAACTAGTTGCGCATATCGCCGCGGTTATGTCAGCGCTTGTATTTCCTCACACGTCAAGCCGGTATACTTGGAGACCATATCTGCGGGCAATCCATCTGAAAGCATTTCTCGGGCAATGGCAATGCTGCGATTTCGTTCGCCTCTGGCTTCACCTTTCTTAATGCCCTTCTTTTCAGCAAAGGCAATCTGGTTGCGTATGTCGCGTTCCGTGGTCATGTCGTTCTGGTATCTGATGCGTTCTTCCGGCGTAAAGGTAGCAATATCCGCCGACTCAAACAAGAGACGCCGCTGTGGGGGCTCTGGGAAAGGCCCTCCTCGCGGCGGCCCGTCTCGGTGAGCGAGAGAGGCTTATTTGCTCACCACGCCCATCTCCCGAGGATACCGGTGAGCAGAAAGGACGTTATCGCTCACCAGGCGAAAACCCAGGTGGTAGGTCGGCACAAACACCCGCGGACCTACCGGTTAAGTCATATTTGCCGTGGAGGATAAACGGCTATTAATCAGCAAAATACTTAACCTTCGGCCCTCCTTTTTCGAGGGGGCCAATATTCACTCAATCGGCTGGAATACAGCCACTTAACCTCCACAAAAACAGGATGCTCGGCGGCACCGGCCTTCCGTTAGGGGCGACTCTCACCCGCAGCAGACAAGTTCCCGCGCAGCGGGGACGCAGGATGCGAGAATGGAAGGAGCCCCGGTGGAAGGCCGGGCCGCCAGGCTCCCGGAGGGTGGGCAACCGGCGGTCCTCAGACCGCCCGGCGGAGAGCGGGACGGAGCGCCAGCGCGATGTCGGTAGCTCGGGAGCCGCGGGGGTAGCGAACGAAGCGCCAGCGGACGTGAGCGGGTAAGGGGGCAGCGCCCCCTAAGACCAGATGCGAGAATGGAGTCCGCCATGGCGGAAGTACCGGGCCGCGAATATGCCGCTTTTTGCGTATATTTGCCTGTCAAGCCAGAAACGATATGCGTACAAGATTCTTCCTTCTGCTGCCCGCTGCGGCGCTCCTCTTCGCCTGCAAGGGCGAGCCGGTCTGGACCGAGGCTGAACGGGCCCTCATTTCCGGGGACGCCCCCACCTTGCGGGTGCTCACCGTGAACGACCCGCAGGATTCGCTGTTCCTCCGCCAGACAGTGCGTGACCTCGGCCCCAGGGCCGTGGCGAGCGAGGAATACCGCAAACTGGCGGCGCTGATGATTGCCACCGTGACCTCGCCCGAACAGGACGGCGTGGGCATCGCGGGACCTCAGGTGGGCCTGGGCAGAAGGATCGTGGCCTTGCAGCGCTTCGACAAGGAGGGAGAGCCCTTCGAGGTCTATCCCGACATCCGCATCACCGCCACGCGGGGCGAAAAAGAACCCGGCCGCGAGGGCTGCCTGTCGGTTCCGGGCAAACGGGGAGAGGTGCCGCGCTGGCGCGACATCGACATCAGCTATCTTTCTCCGAAAACGCTGAAAGACACCACAGAACGCATCCAGGGATTCACGGCCGTGATCTTCCAGCATGAGACCGACCACCTGGACGGAATCCTTTACACAGACAGGGCTACTGCGCTTCTTTAATGAGGGCGCGGTTCTCGCGGCCATCTACGCAGATGGAGAGCGGACGCTCGAAACGCACATGCCGCAGGAACTCCGTTTCTTCAACGGCAGGAAGGGCGTCGAGCCGTGCAAAATCGAGCGAATCGGCCCGGGCGAACGAATCCACGTTCACATAACCCACATTGAAGGAAGTCATGTTCTGGAAGAAGTGCGTCCCCTGGCTCGGATCTACGCGGAACCGCTCCAGCGCACACTCCACCAGCACCTTGGCTTCCGAAATGTCGCCCCAGCGTACGGGTACGCCCAGTGACGGGATGCTGGAGCCCCAGCGCCCGAAACCGATGAGCACATATCCGCGTCCCTCGGCACGCAGCCGGGCGTTGACGGCGGTCACCTCCTCGGCCATCTCACGCGTCCGCACCGTGTCGAACGCTCCGGGCTTGAGGTACACCACATCCGACACTTCCCGGATCCAACCCGTCCCGAGGGCGCAGGCGGAAGAGAGCAGCGGATGGGAGCAATCCACCTCGTCCCAGTTGACCGACGCATTCCGGCTGTCGACCGATATGGGCCTGATCTGCAGCACATTGAACTCGGCGGGCGCGGCGTCTTCGTCGGAGCGGTCGAGGTCGGCTGCGAACTCGATCTCCACACCGCACTTCATCTCGTCGCGGGCAATGTCGAGCAGGCGCCTGAGGATGGACGCGAGCGGGAAGGTGTCGTATTTGAGGATGTGCGCGAAGGTCACGAACTTAGGCCCCTCGGGGACCGGAGAGTCGACCAGACGCTGATTCTCGTAGTCGTAGGTGGAGACCACGTAACGCAGGTTCCGGAAACGCTTGCAATCGGCGATGGGAATGCGCTCCAGGTTCACCGCGTCGTCGACCGAAGTCTTGAAACGGTCGGGCTGGAGGTTGAGGGCGTACATCTCCTTCTGCGTATCCCGCATGGCCAGTTCGGGCGTGGAGGTCTGCAGCACGTGCTGCGGATAATCGGGAGAGAAACGGAGCACCTGGTCGCCGTCCACCACGGCCTTGCCCAGGCCGAACGCGAGCTTGACGATACCCTCGTCGGCCTTCTCATAGCCCAGCGGATAGAAGTTGAGGGAACGCGCCACACCCGAAAGCGTGGGGAAGTAGTATCCGTCGTCCTCGCTGCCGCACACCTCCTGGATGAGGATGGCCATCTTCTCTTCCGAGATGACGTTGGCCGTTGCGGTGATGTATCCCCTCGACGAGGCGAAATAGACCGAAGCGTAGACGCTCTTGATGGCCTTGGTGAGCAGACGCAGCTGCTGGTCCTCGTTATCGGTATGAGGGATCATGTAGGTGGAATACACGCCCGCAAACGGCTGATAGTACGAGTCTTCCAACTTGGACGAAGAGCGCACCGCAAGGGGTTTGCGGATGTGCCGCAGGAAGACCTTGAGCGCCTCGGTGAGCTCGGCGGGCAGGGTGCTCGCCACGAACTCGGAGAGGATTTCCGCGTCGGAAAGGTCGGAATTGATCACGTACTGAAGGCCGTTCTCCAGGATGAACTGGTCGAAATAGACCGTAGTGACCACGAAACTGCGCGGCACCAGCACGCGTACGCCCTCCCAGGCATCGTAGAGGTTGTATTTCTGCAGGATATGGTTCAGGAAGGCGAGGCCGCGGGCCTTTCCGCCCATGGAGCCGTCGCCCAGGCGGGCGAAACGGATGGCGTCGTTGTAGACCGAGGCGTCGAAGCGCGCCACGGCGCCCAGCCCTTCCCGCACACGGTAGTCGTGGATGGCGTTCACCACCACCGAGCGTGCATCGGGCACCTGGCTCAGGGTCATGGGACGCAGGAGCCGGCCCACGGAGAAAATACCCCGGGCCAACAGCCACTTCGACAGGTAGTTGTTGCTGAAAAGATGGTGCAGTTCGGCATCGGTAATCTGCCCAAGGAGGCGCTCCACGCCAAAGAGGTCGGAGGCGCGGCCGGTCTCTTCACCGGTATTCGGGTCCTTCACCACGAAGTCGCCGAAACCGAATTCCCGGCCGATGTATTCCGAAAGCTCGTGGGTGAGGGTCTTCGATTTCTTCACCACGAAACCCGCCTTGAGCCGCTCGGCCTCGGCCCGCATACTCTCCTGCGAACTCTGCAGCAGGAAGGGCATCTTGGGATTGTCGCTCCGCACCAGCTGGCAGAGGTCGAGGCCCGCGTCGAGCTTCTCGTCCTGGGGCCGGTCGCCCCGGTGCAGCACGAAACCGATATCGGAGATGATGCCCAGGAGGTTGCCCTTGTAGCGCTCATAGAGGGCTACGGCGTCCTCGTAGGTGGTGGCCATCAGGATCTTCGGACGGGCGCGCTTGCGCACCATCTGCTGATTCTCGTTGAGGGTTTCCCGCACCGCCACGATATTCTGCTGCAGCACCAGCTTGTAGAGCAGCGGCAGATAGGTGGAATAGTAGCGCACCGAGTCCTCGACCAGCAGGATGGCCTGCACGCCGGCCTCCAGGATGTCATGGTCGGCGTTGAGCCGGTCTTCCAGGAGTTTGATGATGGCAATGAGCAGGTCGGTGGAGTTGTTCCAGCAGAACACGAAATCGACGCTGCTCGTATCGCCCTCCTCAATCTGACGGTAGAGTTCGCGCGAGAAGGCGGTAAGCAGCACCACGGCGGTCTGCGCATTGTATTCCTTGACCTTGCGCGCAAAGTCGAAGACGCTCACCTCCCCCACGTTGTAGGTGGTGAGCACCAGGTCGAAGCCCTCGCCCGCTTCCAGGAGCGAGAGGGCTTCCACCGTGGATTCCGCCCGCACGATACGGGGCGGATTGCTCAGGTTGAGTTCGTTGTACTCCCGGGTGATCTGCACCTCGATCCGACCGTCCTCCTCGAGCGAGTAGGAGTCGTAGTTGTTGCATACCAGCAGGATCCGCCGGATGCGGCGGCTCATGAGCGAGGCGTAATCGGTTGCGGTGCTGCCCATTCCGTGCGTGCGGCTAGACGAGGCCCTGGTCCACCATCGCACCGGCCACCTTGATGAAACCGGCGATGTTGGCGCCCTTCACATAATTGATATAACCGTCTTCCTCCTTGCCGTACTTGATGCAGGAAGCGTGGATGTCGGACATGATACGGTGCAGATGGGCATCCACCTCTTCGGCCGTCCAGTGCTGCCGGATGGAGTTCTGGGTCATTTCGAGGCCCGAGGTCGCCACGCCGCCGGCGTTGGAAGCCTTACCCGGGGAGTACAGCAGTTTGGCCGACTGGAACACTGCGATGGCCTCCGGCGTAGTGGGCATGTTGGCCCCTTCCGTCACGCAGTAGCAGCCGCCTTCAACGAGTTTGCGCGCGTCGGCTTCCTCGATCTCGTTCTGGGTAGCGCAGGGCATGGCGATGTCGCAGGGAATCCTCCAGGGACGCTCTCCGGGATAATACTTGGCCGAAGGATACTTTTCGGCGTATTCGCTGATGCGGCCGCGGCGGATGTTCTTGAGTTCCATCACGAACTTCCACTTCTCCTCGTTAAGGCCTTCCGGATCGTGGATGAAGCCGTCGGAGTCGGACAGGGTCACCACCTTGGCACCCAGTTCCATTGCCTTGCGGGCGGCATACTGGGCCACGTTGCCCGCGCCCGAGATGAGCACGGTCTGGCCTTCGAATGACTTGCCGCGGGTGGCGAGCATCTCCTGGGCGAAGTAGCAGGCACCGAAACCGGTGGCCTCGGGACGCAGCAGGCTGCCGCCCCAGGCGAGGCCCTTTCCGGTGAGGGTTCCGGTGAACTCGTCGCGCAGACGCTTGTACTGGCCGAACAGGAAGCCGATCTCACGGCCACCCACGCCGATATCGCCGGCTGGCACATCGGTGTCCTGGCCGATATGGCGCTGCAGTTCGGTCATGAAGCTCTGGCAGAAGCGCATCACCTCGGCGTCGGACTTGCCGCGCGGGCTGAAGTCGGAACCGCCCTTCGCACCGCCCATGGGCAGGGTGGTGAGGCTGTTCTTGAAGATCTGCTCGAAGGCAAGGAACTTCATGATACTGAGGTTCACGCTGTTATGGAAACGGATACCGCCCTTGTAGGGACCCAGGGCGCTGTTCATCTGCACCCGGTAGCCGCGGTTGATCTGCACCTTGCCCCGGTCGTCGGTCCAGGGGACACGGAAGATGATGACCCGCTCGGGTTCGGTCATCCGTTCCAGGATCTTGAGATCTATCAGGTGGGGGTAGGCCGTCACGTAGGAGGCCACACTTTCAACAACTTCACGGACAGCCTGGTGAAACTCCTTCTCGCCGGGATTGCGGGCGATGAGATCGGCCATGAAACTGTCCACGTAATTTCGGGTAAACTTGTCCATATACACTATTTTAAACTTAACCTTCAAAAATAAGTATTTTTACGCCTCTTCGTTTTGCGGGAGATGGATTTTTTTGAAACGTTTCTGCCGTTTTTCCCAGCGCTCCCGGGCGAATTTCTGCATGTCGCTCACCTCGTCGCTCTCGTCCATGATCTCGAGGCCGAACACGGTCTCCACGATATCCTCGAGGGTGAGGATTCCCTGGAAGCAGCCGTACTCGTCGATGATGAGGGCGATCTGTTCGCGCCGCTTGAGCAGGGCCTCCCACACCTCGCTGATGGAGGTCTCTTCCTCGAAGAAGGAGATGTCGCGCCGGATGTCCCGCAGGCAGAGCGAGAATTTGTCGTCGGCCAGGGCCTCCAGGGCGTCGCTGCGCAGGATATAGCCCGTGATGTACTCGGGCGACTCGGCGTAGACGGGGATGCGCGAATGGTGCTCGAACGACTCGTCCTCGTAGAAATCGCGCAGGCTCATGGACTCGGGTGCCACAGAGCAGACCACACGCGGGGTCATGGCGTCAGAGGCGCTCACATTGTCGAGTTTGAGGATGTTCTGGATGACCTTGTTCTCGCCCGCTTCGATCTCGCCCTCGGCCACGCCGGCGTTCGCCATGGCGCTCACTTCCTCACGGCTGATGGCCGCCTCGTCCTCCCCTTCCGGCAGCAGCCGGGTAACCAGGCGGATGAGTTGCACGAAGGGCCACATGAGCACCTGAAGTACCGAGAGCATCCACACCGTGAAGCCCATCAGGCGCCGGTAATAGCCGGTTCCGATCGATTTGGGGATGATCTCCGCAAAGACGAGGATGAGCAGGGTGGTGATGGCCGAGATGACGCCGAACCAGGTGCTTCCGAACAGGAGCTGTGCCTGGCGGCCCACCCCGGCGGCGCCGAAGGTGTTGGCAATGGTATTGAGGGCCAGGATGGCCGCGATCGAGGTATCGATATCCTGCTTGTAGCGTTTGAAGCGCACAGCCGGACGGTAGCCCTCCTCTTCCCGCATGGTGATGTAGGAAAGGGGCGTACTCATCAGCACCGACTCCAAAATGGAGCAGAGGAACGACACGCCGATGGCGAGCAGCAGGTAAAGCAGCAGCAGCGACATCTGTCCTTAGGCAAGGGCGGCCTGAAGCAGGGCCACGCGTTCTGCAAGCTCCTCGTCGGAGAGGTAGCAGCGTTTGGGGTTCATTTCGAACACGCCGCCCCATTCGAAATCGTCGGCGTATTTGGGCACGATGTGCCAGTGGGCGTGGCAGCCCGTGTCACCGTAGGAGCCGAAGTTGACCTTGCCCGGATGGAAGACCCGGTCGATGGCCACGGCCACCCTGCGGGCGTCCTGCATGAAACGGAGCCAGTCGGCTTCCGAAATCTCGAACTGCTGGCCGATATGGTCCTTGTAGGCGACCACGCAGCGCCCCGGATGGCTCTGCTCCCGGAACAGGTAGACGGTGGACACCTGCAGGTCGGCCACTTTGACCATCAGGGCGTCGAGCCCTGCCTTGTTTTCGCAATAGATACAGTTGTGCGGCATATAGCTTACTCAATTTTTTCCAACGTTGCGGTAGACAGTTCCATGGTCGCCGTGCCGATGAGCCCGAGCCGGGCCACCACGCAATGTCGGCTTCCCACCTGCACCACTTCGCACTGCCGGCCTGCAAGCGGCCCGCTCACAATGCGCACCCGGTCACCCGGAGCGATGGGCGCCGCGCTCAGTTCCACCTTTTCCCCTCCCAGTTCCACCATGGCCTGGAAAGTCTCCATTTCCGCATCGCGGATGACGGCCGCGGTATAAGGCCCGTCGAAGGTGATATAGCGGTGCAGGGCGGGAATCTCCCGCAGGGCCCGCACCCGGTCGGTTTCAGTGGCGTGCACGAAGATGACGCGCGCAATCACGGGCCGTTCCACCACCTTGCGCCGGTCGGACCACTTGCGGATCTCTCGGCGGAGGGGCAGGTAGTACCCGATTCCCAAACGGGCGAGCGCCTCGGCCACCTTGAATTCCTGACAGGATTTCACATAGGCGGCATACCAATGCAGTTTGCTGTCCACGGTACAAATATACACAAAAAAGCGATACGAAAAGCCGGCCCCAGGGGAGCCGGCTCCGAACGGCGCGGTCGCTTACGGACAGCCGCGTTCCAGCCATTCCGCGGGCAGGCAGCCACATACCTCATAGAACTGCCGGCGGAAGTTGGTGCGGTCTGTGATGCCCACCCGCTCCCCCACCACTTGGAGCGACAGGGCGGGGTCCGCACGCAGGAGGCGCTGCGCCTCGGCGATGCGGAGCTGTTTGCGCCAGGTGAGGAAATGCACGCCCAGCACCGACCGGCAGTAATAGGACAGTTGTTCCTTGGAAATACCAAGTTCCTCCGCCACGGCCTCCATGCTCTGGTCGGGATGACAGTACGCGCGGTCTGCAACCCAGCGCCCCAAAAGCAGGGCGGTTCGGGCGTCGAGCCTGCGCTGGACGTCCGACGCGGAACGGCCGTACCGCCTGGCGGTCAACCGCATCCACATTTTCAAGAAAGCGTTCTTTCTCATTATTTATTAGTTTTGGTTAGTCCGGAAAGATTCGTAAAAAAACCTTAACTTTGCATCATGTTTGAGAATCTTTCGGAAAGGCTGGAACGCTCGTTCAAAATCCTCAAGGGCGAGGGCAAAATCAGCGAAATCAACATAGCGGAAACGTTGAAGGACATCCGTCGGGCCCTGCTCGACGCCGATGTCTCCTACAAGGTGGCCAAGGACTTCTGCGACCGCGTGAAGGAAAAGGCCCTGGGCTCGAACGTGCTCACCGCCGTGAAGCCGCAGCAGATGATGGTCAAGATCGTCCACGACGAACTGGCCGCCTTCATGGGCAGCGAGAATGTGGACATGAACCTCAAGGGTCACCCCGCCGTGGTGCTGGTCGCCGGCCTCAACGGTTCCGGTAAGACCACCTTCTCCGGAAAGCTCGCCCTGCACCTCAAGAAAAAGGGCATCAAGGTCATGCTGGCAGCCTGCGACACCTTCCGGCCCGCGGCCATCGACCAGTTGCGCACCCTGGGCGAACAGACGGGTGTCCCCGTGTTTGCCCTGGACGGCGAGAAGGATCCCGTGACCGTGGCCCGCGCCGCCGTTTCCAAGGCGGGACAGGAGGGCTACAGCGTCCTCATCGTGGATACGGCCGGACGGCTCACCGTCGACCGGGAACTGATGGACGAGATCGCCACCCTCCACCGCGCCCTGAGCCCCTCCGAATCGCTCTTCGTGGTAGACGCCATGACGGGCCAGGATGCCGTGGAATCGGCCAAAGCCTTCAACGAAGCCATCGACTACGACGGCGTGGTACTCACCAAGATGGACGGCGACACGCGCGGCGGCGCGGCCCTATCCATCAAAGCCGTGACGGGCAAACCCATCAAGTTCGTTTCGACGGGCGAAAAGATGGAAGCGCTCGACCTCTTCCACCCCACCCGCGTCGCCGACCGCATCCTTGGCATGGGCGACGTGGTGAGCCTGGTGGAGAAGGCGCAGGAAGCCTTCGACGAACAGGAGGCGCGCGCCATCAAGAAGAAACTGGCCAAGAACCAGTTTACCCTGAATGATTTCTACAACCAGATCCAGCAGGTGCGCAAGATGGGCGACATCAAGGACCTGGCGGGCATGATTCCCGGCATGGACAAGGCCGTGAAGGACGTGGATATAGACAATGACAAGGCCTTCAAGGCCACGGAAGCCATCATCCACTCCATGACGCCCTTCGAGAAGGAACATCCCGAAGCCATCAACGGCAGCCGCCGCAAGCGCATCGCCCTGGGAAGCGGCACCACGCTCGCCGACGTGAACAAACTGCTCAAGCAGTTCGAGAATTCACGCAAGATGATGAAGATGGCCATGGACGGCAGTCTCGCCGCCCGGCTCAAAGGCCTGCGCCGATAGCGCTACTTCTTCTTCCGGAAAAGACGCAGGATCAGCCAGATCACGAAACGCAGCACCCCTGTCGCCAGATATAGCAGCAGGGTGAGGGTGAGCACGAAACCCACCTGGGTGAAGAGTTCGGTGAAGGGCCGGTGGTAGGTCAGGATGGCCCCGAGGTTGCAGCCCTCGGCCACCACAAGCAGCGCGAGCAGGATGAAGAGCTCCCGCCGGACGACACGTCCGCTAATGACGATATCTTTCATACTCAGAACTTCAGGTAAGGAATCTTGTACTCTTCGGGGAAGCGCACCAGGCGGCCTTCATCCATAGCCTGGTTGCCCAGCAGGCAGAGCATCGTGGAGCTGTAGGCCTCTTCCACGATGTTGGCGGCCCTTTCGCCGTTGATGCAGGAGGTGCAGAATGCTGACATGGCCAGGTCGGAACCGTCGTGCATAGCCGAGACCATGCTCTGTCCGGCGTTGACGCCCAGGACCTCGCTGGCCAGCTGATGCGGCACGTACTCGCCCTTGTATTCCGGACGCCAGCTGGGACCGGCGCTGGGCACGGCGGCGAACACCCCCTTGCGGATGTCGTCCATCAGGTGACGCATGCCGCTGATCTCGTTGTCGTCCTCGAGATAGTAGAAACTCTTGCTCAGGTCGGCCGTGCCCTTCTTGCCCAGGACCTGCTCTTCCAGCCCGTTGTACTTGTTGGAAATGAGCGACTCGTAGCAGATCTTGCGGCCGTCGGAGTAACGGTAGGTCACGTTCACGCTGTCATAGACCTCGCGGCCGTCTTTCCAGTAGACGATATCGCCCATACCCACGCACTCCACCGGCACCTTGCCGGCCACCCAGTTGCAAACCTCCAGCTGGTGCGTGGCCAGTTCGGTCATAAGACCGCCCGAATACGCCCTGTAGAGGCGCCAGTTGATGCTTTGCTCCAGTTCGGGGGACGGTACGGGACGGCGCCAGTCGGCATTGCGGAACCAGTGGCAGCGCATACCCACCACGTCGCCGATGAGCCCTTCGCGGATGCGCTGCACGCCCTCGATGTACTTGGGGTCGTACATACGCTGCATCCCGTAGAACAGGACCCGGTCGGAGGCCATATAGGCGTCGTACACCGACTTGCACTCGTCCATTGTGAGGGCCATCGACTTCTCGCAGAAGACGTGCTTGCCCGCGGCCATGGCGTCGAGCGTAATCACCGCATGGTTGTACAACGGCGTGGAGATCACCACACCGTCAATCTCCGGGTCTTCGAGCAGCGCCCGGTAGTCGCTGTAGGTCTTGGCATCGGGGCAGAGCGCGTGCGCCGCTTCCAGGTTTACGGGATAGGTGTCGCACAGCGCGACGATGCGCGCATGCGGAATGCCCTGCAGGTTGTGCATGTGGTACTGTCCGCGGGAGCCCACGCCGATCATGCCGATGCGGGCTACTTCCTTGCCGATTCCGGCGATGCTCTCTTCGGTGCATCCGTGCAGCCACGGGGCTGAGGACAGGACGGCCAGTCCTCCGACGAGCCGGCCCATATCGAGGCAAAAAGTCCTTCTGTCCATACTGTTGTCGTTCATATTTCGTAATGATTAATATCTGTCTGGGGGAACGCCCTGCGGAGCGCTTCCAGATCTTCCGGCCCGGCCGACATGGCGGCGGTGCTGAGCACTTCGGCCTCGAGCGGATCGGCGCTGAGCGCCGTGGTGAGCACGGGCCTGCAGTTACGCTCCCCTGTCCGGGGATCGACCACATGGCCGCTGTAACGGACGGTGTTGCCCGAGGTGGAAAGGGTGCGGCCACTGAGTTCGACTTCCGCGAGCCGGATGCCCGTGCGGGGGCTGAGCAGCGACACCCGCCAGGCGGGCCCAGCCGGATGGTTCCCGATGCCCAGGATGGTGCTGCCTCCAAAATCGAGGTAGGCCGAGCCGACGCCCTCGGCGAGCAGGATCTCCTGCGCCAGGCGCACGAAATACCCTTTGGCAAAACCGCCGAAATCGTATCTGGGACCATTCAGGAAACGGCCCGGCGCCGTAATGTCGAAAAGGCCGCCCGTGCGTTCCCTGTAGCTTTCCGCAAGGGCCAGGGCCTCTGTGAGTTCCGGCCCGGTCTGGTCTTCGGAGATGTACCCCTCATTGAGGGCCGAAAGCTCCGAATCGGGATTGAAGCGGTTGAATACGGCGTCGAGCCTGCGGGCGAGGGCCGTCAGACGCTCCCAGAGCGCCTGTTCTTTCTCTCGGGGCAGTCTGCAGACCAGGAGGTCGAGACGCGTTCCCATGAGCCCTGTGGCGGAGCCGTGCAGCACGCTTCCCTGTTCTATGTATTCAACACTTCCTTCCATCGCGTCTAAAAAAGCAAATCCATATCGGCGCGCAGCGCCCGCGCACACAGCGCCTCGGGTACGAAACGCCAGCGGCCCAGCACGGCCGGATCGGAGAAGAGTTCGGGTCCGATCACCCCGTTTTTCTGTACGAAGTCGTAGACCAGTTCGCGGATTTCCGGGAAGCGGGCTTCGGTGCGCGCCGCTACGGTTTCCGAGTCGAGCCCGGCACCGTTGAGCAGCAGACCGCCGCCTCCGTTGGCCCGGTATGAAGTGACGGCCACGCTGTACTCGGCCTCCTCGCTGAAAGGCGAACCGCCCGCGAGCGAAGTGATCTGCACCCGGCTGCCGAAGGGCTGCGTCACGTCGACCGTGTAATTCAGGCCGCCCGCCGAGTCGAAATTATAGGAACGGGCCGTGAACGACCAGCGCCGCTGTCCGGTCCTCGGGTCGTCACGCGGGACGATCCGGAAAATGTGTCCCCCATCACGCGGATCGCGGATCCACTGGTCGTAGGAGTATTCCAGATAGTTGCGGATCTCCCTTCCGCTCATCCGGATTCGGCAGAGCTGGTTCTCGAAGGGATAGATGGTGAACATGTCGTTGTAGAGGAGCGTCCCGGCCGCGACGCGACCGTTGTAGGTGAGCGGAGCGGCGAACGAAACCTGCGCGCCCGAAGACAGGAGCTGTACCGTGTGCACCAAGTCGATGTAGGGCGACATCCCCGCATAGGCGTCGCGGGTGCGGAGATCTACCGTGAGCACACCCACATCCCTGAGGGTAAAGGCCTTGACCGCTGCAAAATCGGCCGCGAACGCGGCCCGCATCTTCGGATCGGCCTTGTCTTTCCGCACGGGAATCAGCCCGGCTTCCAGATGCCTGGAGACGACCTTGCCGCCCTTGATTTCGAGGGTTACGCAGCCGTGGCCGAGGTTGCGCGCATGACTGCCGCTGTTGATGAGGCACAGACTGTCGCTTTGCGCCACGAAGGGACGGTGGTCGTGGGAGCAGAGCAGCAGATCCACGCCGCGCAGGCTCTTGAACAGGTCGAGCCCCTGGCTTTCCAGGATGCTGCCATCGCCCTTGCCCGTGCCGGAATGAACGGCCACCACCACCACTTGCGGATGCAGGCGCGCCGTCAGCCGGTCCACGTCTTCCTGCACCTTGGGCAACAGGGAAACGAAGTCCATTCCGCTCCAGATGCGCTCGTCGAGCCAGGCCTTCATGTTGGCGTTGGTATAACCCAGCACCAGCACCTTCAGGCCGCCCCGACGCAGCACGGTATAGGCCGGAAAATAGGGCTTGTCACTCCCCACCTTCAGGGCGTTCCCGGCAAGGAAGGCGATTCCGCGCCGTTTCAGCTGCGCCGCCACCCGGTCGTAGACCCCGTGCCCCGTCTCGATGTCGTGGTTGCCCACGGCCACGGCGTCGTACTTCATCCAGGCAGCGAGACGCACGTACAGGTGCTCGGAGAGCGTATCCACGTAATTATAATAGTAGGCGGCGTTGTCGCCCTGCAGGCAGTCGCCCGCATCGAGCAGCAGCACATGGTCGGAGCCTACCGCTGCACGCACGCTGTCGGCATAATACTGAACGGCCATCAGGCTTCCCCGGGTGCCACCGCCCACATAGGTGGAGTCGAACCAGGAGCCGTGCACGTCGTTCGTCGAAAGGACGTGCAGGCTGTAGGTCCCGTCCTTGGGCCCGCAGGCAGAAAGCAGCAGAAGCGCTGCGACGGCGCAGAGGAATCCGTTCTTCATCACATAAAAAGTCTGAAACCGCTGTTGCGGCGTTTTTGGGCCGGCTGGCCGATGCGTCCCGAACCGCTGCCCGGATGGCGGTAGGCATCTAGATTGAAACAAAAACCAATCTTCTGCTGGCTGCCCAGGAATCCTTCCTCCCCGAAATGGAAACGGGCCGAAACGCGCAGCGAAAGGAATTCCGAAAGCTGCGGTTCCCAGAAGAGTTCCGCCCGGTCATAGAACCCCCGGTAGAGGGGTGAGCCCCGGTAGAGCTGATCGGCATAGCGGATGCCGGCCGGATCGGTCTGGTCGTGGTAGGGCATGAGGTCGTCACCCACATAGGCGGCGTTTTCCAGTCCCAGCCCCTTCCGGCGCAGCCGCAGCACGAACTCTCCGCCCAGGGGCAGCTTGGGCGACCCCAGGTCCTTGTCGCGCTCGCACTGATAGGACAGCAGGGCGCCGGCCTGCAGCGACAGTTCGTCGAGCCTCAGGAAAGGCGCTGCGTCCAGACGCAGATAGGGCTGCAGGAGGTGGTTGTCCACCACGTTGTCGGCCTGAGGGGAACAGGCGTAATGATAGAAACTGCCCGTCCATCCCAAGGACAGCCAGTCTTTGGGCGCATAGAGCCCGGAAATGAAGATTTGGAAGCGTTCCCGGCGTCCGTCGCCGTATTTGCCCATCCAGTCGAGGCCCATTTCTGCCTGGAGCTTGTTCGAGCGGTATTTGAGCAGCACGCCTTCCAGATCGGAATCGAAAAATGCGAGCGAATCGGAAAAGAACGCTTCGCTGTACTCCCCTTCCATCCAGTGACGCGGAATGATGCCGCAGATGCCTTCGAACAGGGCGCCGTTCCCAAGGCGGACGTGCGCGTCGTAGTTGGCCGTAAAGCCTGTAAAGACATCCTTGTCGGCGGGCCCCGTGCCCATGTCGTGCTCCGCGTTGAAGCCCACCATCACCCGGTGCCGCACGTGCTTGCCCTGAGGCAGGCTCAAACCCACCGAGGGGCTGAACACCAGGGCATGCAGGGTCTCGGAAAGGAGATCCACCCGGCCACAACCGTCGAATTCGCGGTTGTCGAAGTCGTAGGACACGTAGGCGTCGTACTCCCAACTGATGGCGGGAGCGCTTCCCCGGCGGGCCTGGGGGAAGAGGAACTGGGCGTCAAGACCCGCAGGAAGCAGGCAGAGGCCGACGAAAAGCAGTAGGAGTCGTCTCATACCCGGCTGTGTCTGTAAATGATCCAAATGCAGACAGCCGCCTGCAGGGCCAGGAAAACGTCTGTGACCAGGCGCACGCGGAGGGCAAGGCGCCGGGCGGAGAGTTCCACCGACAGCTGTTCCAGGCCCACGCTGCCCACAGGAATCCGGCCTACCACCAGCGCGAGCAGCAGGAACAGAAGGACGGAGAGGGTAAAAAGCACGAACAGGCTCTTCATGACAGAGTCCGATTCGAAGCCCAGGGCGCCCGCGGCGAAAACCAGGGAGAAAAGCACCCAGAGGACGTACCAGAGGAGCAGGGGTGAAGACGGAAGCGAAAGTCCCGTCTCGGCCGAAACGCTCTGCAGCATCCCGCCCAGGGCAGAAAAGAAGGCGGGCAGGGCCGGCGCCCCGGCAAGACGCCCCAGGGTAAGCGCGCAAAGCGCATCGGAAAGCCCCACCAGCAGGAGCGCACAGAGCGGCAGCACCACCAGCAGAAGCAGCAGGGACGGAAGGAAGGCCCCGGGCTGCCGGTTCCGCTCCCGGAGATAACGGCCAGGGCAGAACGCGCAGAGCAGCGCGAAGGAAAGGAAGAACACGAAATAACGCACGAAGAGCGGCAGCGCCGTTTCCCAGCCCCCAACGAGACGCAGGACGGCGAAAAGCCATCCTGCGACAAGCGGCAGGGAGCCGCATAAGATGTAGCGCCAGCCGAGCGCGCGCACCGCGCACATAAGTTCTTCCCTAGCGCTCACGGGGGAAATTATTCTTCGGCGGGCTTGAGGGTGGTATAGACGTTGGTCACGTCTTCGTCGTCCTCAAGCATACCGGTGAGTTTTTCGAGGGTGGCGCGCTGTTCGGGCGTCACCTCCTTGAGTTCCGTGGTGGGAATACGTTCGAATCCGCCCGAGACCAGCTCAAAGCCCGAATCCTCGATATATTTCTGGATCTGGCCATAGGAGGCGTAGTCACCGTAGATGACCACGAGCTTGGTCTCGTTGTCATCCTTGTCGACCTCGATCTCCTCGAAGACCTCCTCGGCGCCGTAGTCGATGAGCTCGAGTTCGAGTTCCTCGATGTCGAGCCCTTCCTTTTCCTTGATCCGGAAGACGCATTTGTGGTCGAACATGAACGCCACGCTGCCGCTGGTACCCAGCGTTCCGCCGCACTTGTTGAAGTAACTGCGGACATTCGCCACGGTACGGGTGGTATTGTCGGTAGCCGTTTCCACGAGATAAGCGATACCGAAGGGACCATAGCCCTCATAGATCACTTCCTTGAAGTCGCCCTGCTTGCTTTCGGTCGCCTTTTTGATGGCGCGCTCGATGTTCTCCTTGGGCATCTGCTCGCTGCGGGCCTCAGCCATGAGGGCGCGCAGGCGCGGGTTACCCGTCACATCGGGACCGCCCTGCTTGACGGCGATGGTAATCTCCTTCCCCAGTTTGGTGAAGGTGCGGGCCATATGGCCCCAGCGCTTGAGCTTGCGCTCTTTGCGGAATTCAAAGGCTCTTCCCATGACTATTCCTCCACGGCTGCGATATAACGGTCGATATCGTAGGCATCCACAGACTGCGGATACTTGTCCTTGATGGTCTTGTAGCAGGCAAGCGCGGCGGCCTTGTCACCGAGTTTCTCCTGAGCGAGGCCTTCCTTCAGCAGGTAGCCGGCGGCGAAGGAGTTGTCGGCACGGGCAGCAGCCTTCTTGAAGCAGTCGACAGCGGCTTTATAGTCCTCGAGTCCCACATAGGCGTCGCCCTGGCAGGCGATGGCGCGGGCGGCGAGGATAGGCTCGGACCCCTTGTACTTGCGGAGGGCGTCAATCGCCTCCTGGTAGTTGCCGAGCTGCAGTTCGCAGATGCCGGCGTAGAGGTAGACGGCCTTTCCGGCCTTGGCCCCGTATTTCTCAATGATTTCCTTGAAACCCAGCACGTTGCCGTCGCCGTTCAGCGCCAGCTCAAAGGCTTCCTGACGGAAGTTCTCCTCGGCCGGGAAGACCTGCTCCTGCGCCTCGGCGCACTTGGGCGCATAGATGAACTTGTTGTAAGCAAGGATGCAGAGCCCCACCACGAGGATGGCGCACACGATGCCCCAGAGGAGTTTGCGGTTTTCATTCAGAAACTGCTCGGTCTTGGAGACGGTCGCCTCGATGTTCTCCTGGCGGATTTCTTCCTGCGTTTTAACTTTTGCCATATTCTGTTCTTTTAAGTTTTCTTATAGCTTGCAAATGTACGCAAAAAAGCCTGAAAAACCAATAGCTAGGCGCGATGCGCCGGACGCAGCAGGTCGAGCACGGTCTTCACCGGGTTGAAACTCTGCTCCGGCACCTCCACGAAGAGGGTATTCCAGTCGCTCATGGCCCCGTTCCAGAGTCCGGGCAATTCCAGGGCCTTGAGTTCGCGGCCCCGGTAGCTCTTGGAAGAGATGAAGCCCGTATCGGGATCGACGTGACGCAGCAGATCGAACTTCCCGCCCTTGTAGTCGCGCAGGCAGCAGACCAGGTCTACCGGATTGAAGTGGGTGGCCGATGCGAGGGCCGCGGCGGCCATGGGGTCGCTGCGGTCGATCTGGGCGGCCTCCAGGATCTGCAGGGAGGTGCTGCCGTCGCGCCCTTCCACGATAAAGGGGCCACCCCCCGGCTCGCCCGTATTGACGACCATCCCGCACACGCGGATGGGCCGGTTCAGCACGGTATGCAGCCGCGACGCACGGTCCGGGAGCGATCCGCTGGGCGGAAGCGAGATGCAAAGTTCCCGGAGCAGGAACGCCTCAATCTCGTCGCAGAGCGCCGCGTCCGCACCTGCATCGAGCCGGTCCAGGAAGGAGAAGATGCGGTCGCGCAGCTGCAGCGCCCGACCCGCAAGAACCTGTTTCCATCGGGCCGTAAGGGGCAGCAGACGCTCCACCGCCACGTTGTCGATATTCTTCACCGAAACAAGTTCCTCCTCCACGGCATTGAGGTTGTAGATGAGCGCCCCGTGCCCGGCGGGCCGGTGCAGGATGCTGCCGTCTTCCAACAGGAAGGGCGTATTGTCGGGGTTCACGGCCAGGGTGTCGGTCGCCGGATCCTGGAACGTGAAACGCACGTCGTAGCGCACGCCGTAACGCCTTTCGTACAGCGGACGGACCTCCTCGAGCGCCTCCTCGAACAGGGGCAGATGCTCGGGCGAGACGGTGACGGTCAGGCGCACCGTCCCGTCGGCGTTACGCATGTAGGCCGCCCCCTCCACCAGATGCTCGGCAAAGGCGGTGCGGACTTCTGCAGGATAGCGGTGAAAACACAGTACGCCCTTGGGTTTGCTGCCGTAATCGAGTCCGCGCGGCGTGAGGAGCAGGGCGGCTATCTCCTTCTCTCGCGCCTCCGTGAGCGGAAGAGCGGCGTCGCCGAACACGGCGGGATCGTACCAGGCGAAGTCGGACAGATGCTCCGAAAGCCGGTGCAGGGCCTCGTTGGGCGCATCCATCCCGGCAAAGATGTCCTTGAACATACGGGACGCAGCCCCCGAAGCGGGGACGAACTTCACCCGTCCCTGAACGGACGCCGTTCCGGCATAAGAAACCGCCGCATCGCAGGCAGCCTCGTCCAGTCTTTCGATGCCCCGGCCCACCACGGCGGGCGCGAGCACTTTGAGGGAAGGAAAACCCTCGCGGAAGCGCTTCAGTTGTTCTTCTTGCGTGAGCATGTCGGTCAGATATAAAACTCGCGCCGGTAGCGGTAGTCGTTACGCAGCTGAACGAACGAGTCGGGCCGGACGCGGAACATGAAATCGTCGGTAAAGACGGGATAATTATATTGGAACGCCGCGGCAATCTGGCCCTGGGTCATGCCCGTGAGGTCGAGTTTCACGGCTTCGAGTTCCTCGATGTCGGTTACGGGGAAGAACTCGAACAGTTCACGGATGCCGAAGTAACGCGCCACCGCACGCACGGCCGACGCGCTGCTGCGCTGTTTGCCCTGATAGGAATATCCGGCAATGTGTGGCGTGGCAATATCCACCGCCTCGATGAGCCGTTTGTCCACATCGGGCTCGTGGTTCCAGCTGTCGATGATGACCGGCCCGAGCCGGGGAATGGCCTCCATGAGGGCCGAATCCACCATGAGTTCGCCCCGTGCGGAATTGATGAAGAAGGCGCCGAATTTCATCTTCGCGAAAAAGGAGGCGTCGGCCATGCCGCGCGTCGCATCGCTCAGGCCCACATGCAGGGTCACGATATCCGACTCGCGCAAGAGTTCGTCGAGGCTGCAGAACTGGCCGGGCCCCTCCGCTTCGGCGCGGGGCGGGTCCCAGAGCAGCACCTTGAAACCCAGATGCCGCGCCATCTGTTCCACGCGCGACCCCACCTGTCCTACGCCCACGATGCCCATGGTAGCACCCGTGAGGGGGATGCTCTTGCGGGCGGCCGTCCCGTACAGGGCCGAGAAAACATAGTTCATGACGCCACCCGCATTGCTGCCGGCCGCGTTCGAGATGAAGATGTTGTGTTCGCGGCAATAGTCCAGGTCGATATGGTCCGTGGCGATGGTGGCCGTAGCGATCATCTTCACGGGCGTCCCCTCCAGCAGGGCGGCGTCGCAGCGCGTGCGCGTGCGCACCACCAGCGCGTCGGCGTCCTGCAATTCGTCCCGGCCGATGGCTTCGCCTTCGCAGTAGCTCACCTCGGCATAAGGCTCGAACACGCCTTCAATGAAGGGAATCGCTTTATCTACTACTATTTTCATTTGAGAATCAGCTCTTTAACCACATCTCCAGCGGCCTCGTCCCAGTAAAAGAGCGGATCGGCAACAAGCCGCGCGTTCACTTTCTCACGCAGCAGGTCCTGCTGCATCATGAGCTGGGTGCGCACCACCGAAGAAGAGAGGGTGATATAGAGTTTGCCGTCACGCCAGAATCGCCGGAGCGTATAGGGACCGGCGCCGGACGCATCGTCCCAGGCCTGATAGATACGGTACAGCTTGTGTTCCCGGCCGATCGGACTCGACTGGAGCATCTGCCGGAGCACCTCCTCCAGGGGCACGGCCGATTTGCGCGACATCCTAGTCATCGCTGCGGAAGGCGCCTCCCTCCGCCTTGAAATAGGCCCGGTCGCGGGTGAGGGCGTCCACGGTCCCCCGCAGGCGCGCCGGATCGGTGTCGGTCAGGAAAATCTGTCCAAAATCGGTCCCGGAAACCATGGAAAGGAGGTTCTCCACCCGTTTGAGGTCCAGTTTGTCGAAAAGGTCGTCGAGCAGCAGGATGGGTGCCACGCCGGATGATCGGCGCATCAGCTCATACTGCGCGAATTTGAGCGCTACCAGAAACGACTTCTGCTGTCCCTGCGATCCGCAGCGCCGGATGGAGTGGTCTTCCATCTCGAAGAGGAAGTCGTCTCGTTGCAGACCTGCCCCGGTGAAACGAAGCAGACGGTCCCTTTCGCGCCCCGCCCGTAACTGATCCAGCAGGGAGCCCCGCTGAAGGTCGGAGCGGTAGCGGATGGACACCTGTTCGGCTCCCCCGGAGATGGCTTCATAATGCTTCTGCACCAAAGGCAGCAGGTCGGAGACAAACTTCTCGCGCGCCGCGGAAAGGGGCAATGCCAAGGCAGACAGGCGCTCATCGAGCACATCGAGCAGGCCCTCGTCGGCATCGCTTTCCTTGAGCAGGCGGTTGCGCTGCGAAAGGAGCCGCCCATACTGCTGGGCCGCCGCGAGATAGGCGGGATCCATCTGCGACAGGACCGCGTTCACGAAACGACGGCGTTCTTCACCTGAATCCACCACCATGGCTGCGTCGGCAGGCGACACCATCACCACGGGAATGAGTCCGATATGGGCGGAGATGCGCTCGTAGGGTTTGTCGTCCCGGCGAAACTTCTTTTCCCCACTGCGTTCCACCCGCACCGAAATGCGCACAGGCGGCACGTCCGGCTGCAGTTCGTAGGTTCCCGAAAGGGCGAAGGCGTCAGTGCCGTGACGGAACACGAAACGGTCCGATGGGGAAAGGGCGCTCTTGGTCATGGAAAGATACCAGACCGCATCGAGCAGGTTTGTCTTCCCTTCCCCGTTTCCACCACAGATGCAGTTCACGTTGGGCGAGAACGAGACTTCCTGCAACGCGATGTTGCGGAAATCCTGAACCACTATTTTCTGCAGGGTCGGCATGAAGGGGCATACTTAGACTGCAAATATAATAAAAAAAGGAGGGTGACCAAAAAGTCAAGATGACTTAGGTCACTCTCTTTTTACGTATTGTTGTGTGGCCGGAGGAAGGGATACCCCTCACGGGGGACTCCACTTCGCTTCGCTCCGTTCCGGCCCCTCCCATTGTCTCCTGCGTACCCGCTACCCGCGGGTACTCGTATCCAACGGGCCCCTCCCCCTACCCTTGTGCGGGGGTGCACAAGCCCCCGTGAGGGGTATCCCTTCCTCCGCCACAAAGCTGGCATAAAAATATAGCTATTCTTTTGATAATCAAAGGAATAGCTATTGCTTCTGTCAAATATTATGATTATATTTGTATTGCGTATAAAACAAACCAAATATTGACATCAGCAATGGCAAAGGTAGTCTATAAATCTTACAATC